>JBAXUY010000080.1:0-13443 GCA_037129475.1 Planctomycetia bacterium
ACCGGAGGAGGGACTTGAACCCACACGCCCTTGCGGGCAACGGATTTTGAGTCCGCCGCGTCTGCCATTCCGCCACTCCGGCTCGTGAGAGGCGTCGCCGATTGCGAGATTACGGTCTGCCGGCCTGTTTTGCCAGCACCGGGCTCCGCACCGGACATTGGTGCATGGTAGGGTTGTCGTCGCCATGCACGTGCTCGTGTTTGAAGATGATCGGATCGAGCGGCTCGGCGTGCTCGCCACGGCACGCCCGGCTTGCGACCTCACGCTCGGGGCCACCACGCTCCACGACGCCCTCAGCGCCTTCGGCACCGTGGCACGCGTGCTCCGCCCCCATCTCGCCCGCTATCTGGCGGCCCTTGCCGGCGGCCGCGTGGCACTCTGGGGCGGGCCAGGCGACTCCGCAGCGGAGCCCCCACCGTCGAAGCACGGCGCAATCGCCCTCGTCGTCAATGCCCGCGTGATCCCGAGCCGGGACAATCTCGCCCGGCTGCGCAACCTGGCCGACGCCGGCCGACGCGCGATCGTGCGTTACGACGGCAGCGTCTGTGCCGCGGTGCTGCATCGCACGCCTACGGACAACGGGCCTGACGATGTGATTCTCCGGCAGATCCGCAGCGCAGGCACTCAAACGCCGCAGCTCCTCGAAGCCCACGGTCTGCCGCAGGCGGATCTCGCCTTTGATCTGCTCGATCAGGCCTATCACGTGATCGATGCACACGAGCGCGCCCTCGAAGGATCGCTTGCCATCAAGCTCGACTCGGGGCGGTTTCGCGAGGTGCGCCGTGGCTTGTTCGTGGCCGATGGCGCGCAAGTGGCCGACGAAGTGGCCGTACGGCACGGACCCGTGGTCGTCGGAGCCGGTGCCGACATCAGCCCGTTCGTGTGCCTCGACGGACCGCTCTGGATCGGCCCGCGCACCCGCGTGAATCCACATGCCTGGCTGCGGGCCGGCTCGGCCATCGGCGCCGACTGCCGCGTGGGCGGCGAGATCGAGGCCACGGTGATGGAAGCCTTCTCGAACAAGGCGCACGACGGGTTCCTCGGCCACAGCCACGTGGGGTCGTGGGTGAACCTCGCAGCCGGCACCGTCACGAGCAATCTCAAGGCGACGTACGGCACGGTGCGCCTGCACGAACATCGCTCCGATGGCAGCCGGGCCACGACCGACACCGGCCGCCAGTTCTTCGGCGCGCTCGTGGGCGATCTCGTGAAGACGGCGATCAACGCGTCGATTCCCTGTGGGGCACGAATCGGTATCGCTGCGACGGTGCAGGGCATGGTGGCAGACGTGGTGCCCGCGTTCACCAACGAAATCCTCGGGGGGCGCTCCACGGCAGACCAGCTGGCCACCGTGCTCGAACGCACGATGGCCCGCCGCGGGCTCGAGCTTCTCACCGCCGACCGCGACTTCCTGGCCGCCCTGGCTGCGCCATGAATCGCGTCGCGATCGTCGTCCTCGCGTGCAGCGACTACGAGTCGCTCGAGGTGTCGCTGGCCTGCCATGCCGCCTATCTGCCACCCGGTGTCAACCTCTTCGTCCTGCAAAACTGCCGCGGCACGTTCGACAACGAACGCACGCTCGGTGTCGCCCGACGGTATGCCAGGCTGTTCCCCGGTCGCATCCACGTGGTGGCGGGAATCCAGCCGGGCCCTCCCTACCAATCGCTCGCGGCGCTCCTCGCCTCGCCGCTCCTCGCTCCCTACGAACTCGTCTGCAAGGTCGACGACGACGCGTTTCCGATCGCACCAGGCTGGCTCGAAGCGCTCGTCGCCTGCCACGATGCGGCAGCGGCGACGCCCGGCCCACCGCTCGCCTACGTAACGCCCCTCATCAACAACAACTGCTGGGGGTTTCCCGAAACATTGACGGTGATGAATCTCCGCGACGCCTACTTCGCCGACATGGCGCGGGAGCATGTCGCAGGACCGCCGCCTGAGAGCCGGATCGTGCCTGCGGACACGCTTGACGGTGGCAGCCACGGCACGATCTGGGCGGCGCCGCACCTGGCCCGCTGGCTGCATGAGCGCACCACGCTCGTGCCGGAACGGCTCATCGCGGCCACCCGCGGCCTCGAGCCTGTCGCCGTGCCCGGCACGGAGCGCTACTCGATCAACTGCATCCTCTTTCGCAGGGAACTCTGGGGCACCATTCACGACGGCTCCAACGACGACGAACACATGCTCCACGAACACTGCCGCCGCACCGGGGCACGGATCGTGTGCGCCCGATCCGTGCCGTTCGTGCACGTGGCCTATTTTCCGCAGCGCGAAGAAAACCGCGATCTCGTCGAAGCGATCCGCAACGTGTACGAACCGCGGCTCGGGCACCCCTTCCGGATCGCGGCATGTTCTTCCCGCCAACTCGACCTCGAGGCCCGCCTGCGGTGGCTCGAAGCGAAGATCGATCGGGCGGCCCGCCGTGGGGCCGATCGGTCGGATACACCGCACCCCAGCGGTTGACTAGAATTCGACGCATCGATTCCGCTCCAGTCCTTTTCGAGATGTGTGCCGCCGTGTCGATCCAAGACGCCTACACCGCCGGCCGCTTCGGCCTGTCGTTCGAGTTATTCCCGCCCAAGACGCCCGAATCAGAGGCGGCGATGTGGCGCACCGTCGACGACCTCATGGCGTTCGAGCCGGCGCTCATCACCTGCACGTACGGCGCCGGTGGCTCGACCCGCGGAACGACGCTCGACGTGCTCAAGGGTGTGCTCTCCCGCCACGACCTGCCGGTGGCGAGCCATCTGACGTGCGTCGGCAGCTCCGTCGACGACCTGCGGGCCTACCTGCGCGAGGCGGCGGCCGCCGGCGTGACGGCGATCGTGGCCCTGCGGGGCGACCCGCCGAAGGGCGAGACGACGTTTCGCCAGGCCGAAGGCGGCCTGCGCTATGCCTCCGAACTCGTGTCGCTCATCAAGGCGGAGTTTCCGGAGTTCGGGGTCCTCGTGGCCGGCTATCCCGAAACGCATCAGGAGGCGCCGAGCCCCGAGGCGGATCTCGAAAACCTGCGCCGCAAGTGCGCCGCCGGCGGCGACGTGGTCGTGACACAACTGTTCTATGACAACGCCGACTTCTTCAGGTTTCGCGACCGCTGCACGGCCCTCGGGATCACCACCCCGATCGTGCCCGGCGTGATGCCCGTCACCAACTACGCACAGATCCGCCGCATCGCCACGCTCTGCAAGGCCCGGCTGCCCGAGACGTTCACAAAAGCCTTCGAGGCGGCCGGTGACGACGAGGCGGCGCAGTTCGAGGCGGGTGTCGAGTTCGCCACGCGACAGGTCCGCGAGCTCGTCGATGCCGGCGTGCCCGGCATCCACTTCTACGTGCTCAACAAGTCGCCCGCCACCGTGCGGGTGCTCACGAACGTCGATCTGCAGCGGGCATCGTGACGATCACGACCGCGGCGGGAGGTCGTCGTCCATGCTGCTGATGTAGCTGCGCAGCCGTTCGAGCTCGTCGCTTACGTGCCGCAGTTTGAGCATGTTTTCCACACGCTTCACGAGCTCGACCTTGTTGACCGGCTTCGACAGGAAGTCGTCGGTGCCCGCCTCGACGGCCCGCTCGATGTCGCCCAATTCGCCGAGCGCGGTCACCATCAGGATCATGATCGGGCTCGTGGCCGGATCACCCTTGAGCCGCTGGCAGACCTCGAAGCCCGACAGCTTCGGCATCATCACGTCGAGGAGGATGACGTCGGGGCGGAACGACGCCACCCGGTCGAGCGTGTCGCGGCCATCCACCGCGGTCGCGATCTCGCAGTCGACGTCGGCGAGGTAGACCTCGAGCAGCTCGCGGTTCGGCTCGTTGTCGTCGGCGATCAGCACGCGGCTGCGGCGCGGCTTGGCGGCTGGCTCTCGCGCGGCGGGGCGGGGCTTGGCCATGCGTCAGGGGACCTCGAAGAGCGACTGGCTCTTCACGATCGCCAGGTTGTCGGGGAACGTGTGGAAGGCCTGCACGAGCAGGCTCCGCGTCCGCGTCTCGATGTTGAGCCAGCTGATCGCGCCGAGCGCCAGCCGCCCGCCCGACTCGAACCGGTGGAAGAGGCCGTGCTTGATCCCCTCGCTGCAGAGTTCCTGCTGGAACGTCCAAAACACTTCGGGCGCCACCGCCTCGAGCTGGAAGCAGGTCTGGTAGGTCGTGCCGCCGCGGCACTCCATGCGGTCGCTCCGCTCGCCGCTCAGGCGGTAGGAGAGCAGCCGGCGCTTCTGCGGCAGGGGCTGGGCGGCGCTCGTCGCCACTTCACACAGCGTCAGGCCGTCTCGGCGCCACGTGACCACGTGCCCGGCGCTCGTGATCGTCACATCGGCCCGATAGCCGCCCCGCTCGATCGACCGCGTGGCGCAGATCTCGAAAAGTTCCGGATGCAGGGCCCGCCCATAGAGCTGGAAGACGAGTTCGTTGACGTTTGGCCGAACCGACAGCACGTGGCTTCCTCGCTCGTGGGACCAATCGATTATAAAAGTGAAGTCCGCGTTCCACAAAGACGAATTGCAGCGGCCGGCGAAAGCACGTGTGGCGTCACAAGAGCCCGACGACCATGTCGTAGGCGGCATGCGTGCCGGCCGCGATGCCAAACCCGCGCACCAGGAACAGCGTCGCGAAAAACACTCCGGCAAGCGCTCGAAACACGAAACTGTGGGGATCGAAGGCGTCGCCGAGCGGTCCAACGTAGTGGGCGGCCGCGAAGAGCACGCTCGTGACGAGCACGCTCCACGTCGCCGCGGCCGGCGGTGAAGCCCCCAGGCGGGCGATCGTCCAGCCGACGACCGGGAGCAGGAGCAGCCGGAACAGCACCTCCTCGTAGAGCCCCGCACCGCAAAACCCGACGAACCGGGCTGCCACCGCCGCCGCCCCCGCTCCCACGTCGAGCGGCCACAGCCGGCTCTGCAGCCGGGCGAGACCCACGAGCACGGCCGCCAAAATCAGGCACTCCAGGCACATCCCCGCGAGCACGGCGGGGCTGAACCGCCAGCGGTCGTGCTCCACGTGGTGCCAGGCCATCAGCCCCACGATCGTGAGCACGGGCAGCAGGAAATAGTCGCCGAACCCGAGGGCATCGAGCACCTGCCGCAGCCAGACGTCCGCGCCGTTGCGCGGCGATCCGCGGCCGAGCAAAAGCACGCCTCCCTCGTAGGCCAGAACGAGCGGCAGTGTGAATGCGAGGCTCGTGAGCGGCGTGCGCGAGAGCGTCCAATACGTGTCGGGCGGGGGCCCCGAATCGAACCCCGGGTCGTCGTCCGGCCGCGGCTGGGCGGTGCTTAAACGACCGTCCGGAAGTCCGTCAAGTCCCTGTCCCGATTCGGCGGAGAAACCGTCTTCGTCGTCGAAGGAGCGCGACGGTGCTGGCATGGATGCAGAGCTTCACGGGAGAGTGCGGCACATCACCGGAACGCCGCGCGACGGCCGGCAACCCGGAAAAAACAGGATGTTTTTCTCCGAAACATGCACCGTCTGACAAGGTGCGTTTCATCGACATGATGGACGAGCGCCGCTCGCGCCGCCATCGAAAAAATTTTTTTGGGAATCGACGTCCGGTTTTGCTCGCGGAAACGCCGCGTCTTGCGCAGACGCGACCCGCGTCGGTCGTCACCATGCTTGACAACCGACCCTCGTTCTTCAGAATGCCGCCAGCGAGGGACGCATGGCCGAACACCACAACATGGATGTCCCGAGTCGAAGAACAAGATCACTGCGATTTGAAAGTTGGGGGGCGACGACTTGAGGGATCGACAGTCGACGACCTTGGTCGTGGCCTGGATGTCCCCCCCGCTTTCGAGTCGCCAGGCGCCGATTTGCCCGCCGGGGGTGTCCGTCGCCTACAATCCGTCGTCACGGTGGTACGACACCAAGGCGACGATCCATGGCACGATGCCTCATCGCGTGCGGTTCGAATCAGGGGCGACCACGGCAGCACCTCCACGATGCCCGTGAATTGCTCCGCTCGATGCCGGGCGTGACGCTCCTCGCGGCCAGTCGACCGCGTGAGACCCGTCCGATCGGGGGTCCGGCAGGACAGCCCCCGTTCATGAACGGGGCGTTCCTCGTCGACACGGAATTCGCCCCCGACGAGATGCTCGGAGTGCTCACGGCGATCGAGAACACGCTGCATCGGGAGCGGCAGGAACGGTGGGGGCCGCGCACGATCGACCTCGATCTCCTGCTCTACGACGATCTCGTCATCGAGCAGCCCGGCCTCACCGTGCCCCATCCCCGCATGGCCACCCGCCGTTTCGTTCTCGAACCGTGCGCCGAGATCGCCCCCGACTTCGTGCATCCCGTGTCCGGCTGCTCGGTGCGCGACCTGCTCGACACCATCTCCGAGGACCATCCGGACGTGGCCGTGATCGGTGTTCCGGGCAGCGGCGCACCCGAGGTCGCGGCGGCCGTCGCCAACGTGTGGCTCAACACGGTGCTTCTCGACGTGCATGACGTGCTGCCCGACGATCCGCTCGCCCCGGCGTTCAAACGGACCACCGATGCCGTCGTTCCGCCCGACGTCGCGATCCTGCTCGTGGCCGATCCGGCGGTTCTGGAACAGCGGCTCACGGGGCGCGATCCCGACATCGTGGTGGATCCCGCGGCCGCCGCGACGGCCGTGGTCGATGCTCCGCCCGCCAGCGCGATCAACTCGGTGGCCGCGATCGTCGCGCTGCAAACCAAGCTCCGACACCGACTCCTCGCACCCGCTCACGGAGCGACACGGCGACCCAAGGCCGTGGTCGTGGTGGAGGCCAATGATCTCGACCGCGCGATCGGCGAGGCCGTGGCGGCCGTCGAGGCGATGGCGTGATGCGGGCCGACACCGTCGCCTCTGGCCGAATGACGACGCACCTGGAGACGGATCCGGTTCGGATGACCGCCGCCGTATGCGCCGCCCGGAAACAGGGCCGGCGCGTCGGGTTCGTGCCCACGATGGGAGCGCTGCATGCCGGGCATGCGAGCCTCGTCGAAGCGGCGGCGGCGGCCTGCGACGATGTCGTGGTCTCCATCTTCGTGAACCCCACGCAGTTTGCCCCGCACGAAGACTTCACCCGGTATCCCCGCCCGCTCGCCGCCGACCTCGCCCTCCTCGAGCGGCTCGGGGTGCGCTGGGCGTTCGCGCCGCCGGTCGAGGCCGTCTACCCGCACGGCACTGCAGAGCGGATCGAGGTCGCCGGCCCCGCTTTGCCATTCGAAGGGGCCATCCGGCCGGGGCACTTCGCCGGCGTGGCGACGGTCGTGAAGCGGCTGTTCGAGATCGTGCCGGCCGACGCCGCATTTTTCGGGGCCAAGGACTGGCAGCAGACGCTCGTCGTGAAGCGGATGGTCGAGGCCTGCGGCATCCCGATCGAGCTCATCGTCTGCCCGACCGTGCGCGAGGCAGACGGCCTGGCGCTCAGTTCACGCAACGCCTACCTCACCCCCGCGGAACGGTCGCGCGCCATCGCCCTACACGAGGGCCTTGCCGCCGCCGCCGCCCGCTGGGAGGCAGGCGACCCCGTGGCCGTGGCGGAGGCGGCGCTTCGCCGGGCGCTCGAGGCACGGGGCATCGCCTGCGACTACGCTGCCGTCGTCGAGCCGGAATCGCTCGCGCTGCTGGCCGACCCACGGGGGCCGGCGATCGCACTCGTGGCCGGCCGGCTCGGCTCCACGCGGCTCATCGACAACCGCATGCTGCCGATGCGTCGAGTCGCCGAACGGCGGCAAGCGGAAGGGTAAGGTCGCTTCGCTCCGATGCTCTCGACGCTCTTCCACATTCCCGCGCGGCTCACTCTCGGCGACTGGTCGATGCCGCTCTTCGGCTGGGGTCTCGCCCTCGCCATCTGGGCCGTGTGCGGCGCGGTGATGGTCGCTCGCTCGCTCCTGCACCGCGGCTGGCGCGATACGGCGGCCGCGCTGGCGGTGCCTCTGGCGATCACGGGCGGGCTCATCGCCTTCATCCTGCCGGCGCTCGACGACGGGCAGGGAATTCCGGTGCGCGGGTATGGCATGATGCTGCTCGTGGCCGCGGCGGCCGGCACCTGGCTGTCGATCCGACGCGGCCGCTCGTCGGGGTTCGACGCCGACACGCTCGTGGCGCTGGCGCTCGAGGTGTTCCTCTGGGGGCTCGTGGGGGCCCGGCTGTTTTACGTGATTGAATACCGCGACCAGTTCTTTCCGCCGGGCCGAAGCCTCGTAGCGGCGCTGCCCGACGTGCTCAACCTCGCGGCGGGTGGGCTCGTGGTGTTCGGCTCGCTGCCGACCGCGGCGCTCGCCGCCTGGCGGTTCGCAGCGCGGCGCGGCCTTTCCCTGCCGAAGCTCGCCGACTGCATCGCTCCGGGGCTGCTCGTGGGACTGGCCCTGGGGCGGATCGGCTGTTTTCTGAACGGCTGCTGCTATGGCGGCCCCTGCGACCTGCCCTGGGCGGTGCAGTTCCCGCCCCAGAGCCCGCCGTGGCTCGACCAGGCGGCGCGGGGTCTGATTCCGGCCACCGGCTCGTGGAGCCTGCCCGTGCATCCGGCCCAACTCTATGCCGCGATCGACGCCGGCCTCCTGGCTGCGGTCGCCGTGGCGTTCACGCCCGTGGCCCGTCGGCCGGGCGAAGTCTTCGCCCTCGTGCTCACGCTGCATCCGATCTCGCGGCTGCTGTTGGAGGCGATCCGGATCGATGAGCCGCCTGCGTTCGGGACGCCCCTCTCGATCTCCCAGCTGGTGTCGGTCGTCCTGCTGGTGCTCGCCGCGGGCCTCTGGTGGTGGCTCTCACGGCAGCCCCTGGTTCCGATACACTCGGCGGCGGGTGCCATTCCCGCCACTCCCCCCGCCACTCCCCAAGATCCGGCACTCCCAACCCGAGGAGCCAGTTCGTGACATCTCCCGATCCGACGCCCCAGCCTGCCGGAAGCCAGCCTGATGCCCGGGTGTTCCCCGAGGGCTCCGTGACCATCCGCTGCCGGCTCGACGGCCCGCTCGTGGTCGAGTTGCCACCCGACGCCGAGGCCAGGGGGGTGTTCCTGCGGGTCACCGATCACCTGGGCGGCGAGTATCCAGTGCCCCCGGGCAAGCGGGCCGTGGCCCTCTGCCGCTGTGGCGAGACGCACACGCGCCCCTTCTGTGACGGCGCCCACAAGGGGTGTGGATTTCAGGCTGCCGAAACGGCACCCCAGCCAGCGGACCGCCCGTAAATCAGCAATTCGAGCCGGGCGGCGGCAGGTCCGTCTGGAAGGCTTGGGAAGACCTGTCTTCGGACAGAAACTGTTCCCGGAAAAACACTTAGGTCACGTTCGGGCAGGAAAAAAACCCCGGTCGGTGCCGGGAACGATATGGACTGGCCTCAAAATCCCCTGTACGGTTCAGGGATTCGTCGCGAGGACATCCCAGCGGCTCGAGCAGTTTCGGCATGACGTCGCCCAAAAAATCCAACTTCTATCAGCGGTACAGCGTGGGGATCATGGCGATCCTCGTGTTTTTGCTGCCGATGGTGGTGGTGGGGGCGATCAAAGCCAAGGGAAATAACCGCAACGACGTGAAGGGGTGGCTGCCCCTCGACTACCCGGAAACGAAGATCTATCGGTTCTTCCGCCGCAGTTTCCAGGGAGAGGAATTCATCCTCATTTCCTGGGACGGCTGCACGATGACCGATCCCCGGCTGGAACTGCTGGCCCAAAAGCTCCTGCCGCCCCCCGAGGAGGCCGCCCGGATCGACCGGCCCCTGTACTTCAAGACCGCCCAGACAGGCCCCCGGGCCGTCGACCGGATGACCTCGGAGCCGCTCAACCTCGACCGTGAGGAGGCGATCGCCAGGCTCACGGGGGCCCTGATCGGCCCCCCACCGCAGGGCGTCGAGGCGGGCGCTCCCGGCGACGACCTCGACCAGCGGCAAACCTGCCTCGTGCTCACGCTCGCCGACACCGCCCGGGCGAACCTCCACGGCACCATCGACCTGATCAAAAAAATTGCCCGTGACGAGTGCGGCATCCCCGAGGACTCGCTCCACATGGGCGGCCCGCCGGTCGACAACGTCTCGATCGACAAGGCCGGCCAGACGAGTGTCACGATCCTGTTCGGGCTCTCGCTGGTGGTCGGGTTCTTCGTGAGCTGGTGGAGCCTCAAGAGCAAGGCGCTGGTGGGCATGGTGATCGCCTCCGGCGTGTACAGCATGTTCGCGAGCCTCGCGGTCGTCTGGTACTCGGGCTATCCCGTCGACGCGATCCTGCTCACGATGCCGTCGCTCGTCTACGTGGCGACGACAAGCGGTGCGATCCACCTGGCCAACTACTACCGCGACCAGCTCGCCGAGACCGGCGTGCAGGAAGGTGCCGCGGGCCATGCGGTGCAGCACGCCCTGTTGCCGCTGACGCTCGCCACCGGCACCACGGCCATCGGGCTGGCAACGCTCGCCGTCAGCGACCTCGTGCCGATCCGGATGTTCGGCATCTTCTCGGCGATCGGCGTGGTGGTGAGTTTCCTGATCCTCGTCTCCTTCATGCCGGCCGCCCTCGAGCTCTTTCCCCCGAAGCTCAAGCTCGGGAAGCTCGCCGACGACGAGAGCCCCGCCGACTGGAAGCCGATGGAAGAGAGCCGCTGGTGGCGGGTCGGCGAATGGATCACGCGGCACCACGCCATCGTGGCGACGGCCTGCCTGCTCGTGATGGTGGTCGTCGGCTACGGCATGACACGGGTCGAGAGCAGCGTGCAGCTGATGCGGCTGTTCTCGCCGAAGGCCCGGATCCGCGAAGACTACCGCTGGCTCGAGACGAAGCTCGGGCCGCTGGTGCCGATGGAAATCCTCGTCCGCTGCGACCAGGAGTCGTGCGACCTGAACTTCCTCGAGCGGATGGAGCTCGTGGGGCGGATCCAGGCGACGATCGGCGGGCTCGACGAGGTGGGCAGTTCGCTCTCGACCGTGACGTTTGGCCGCAGCCTCGACAGCGGTGACGGCGGCGATGGACTGGGCGGGGCCGCAGCCAGGGCCTTCGGCCTCGGCGCCCGCACGAAGCGCAGCGTCCTCAACCGCCGCCTCATCGCCCACCGACAGGACTTCCTCGACGGCGACTACCTCCGCGACGCCAAGCATCCCGACGGCCGCGAGGAGGAACTGTGGCGGATCAGCGCCCGGGTGAGCGCGACGAAGGAGGTCGACTACGCCCTCTTCCGCCGCGATCTCCAGGCGAAGATCGACCCGATCATCGCCGGCCTCGAGAAAGACGGCGTCACCGGCATCAAGGTGGAATACACGGGGCTCGTGCCGCTCGTCTACAAGGCCCAGCACTCGCTCCTCGACGGCCTGATCACCGGCTTCATCACCGACTTCGCGATCATCGTGGCGGTGATGGTCGTGCTCTGCCGGGCCGCCTCGGCCGGTCTCGTGCTGCTGCTGCCCGCCGCGTTCCCCGCGGTGATGGTGTTCGGCGGCATGGGCTGGGGCAACGCCCTGCTCAAGTGGCTCGGCACGGGCAACATGCTCATCGACATCGGCACGGTGATGGCCCCGAGCGTGGCCCTCGGCGTGACGGTCGATGACGTCGTCCACTTCATGCTCTGGTTCCGACGCGGCATCGCCGAGGGGATGGACCGCAAGCAGGCCGTGATGCTCGCGTACAAGGGCTGTGCCCGGGCGATGTATCAGAGCTGGGGCGTGATCGGCATCGGGCTCTCCGTGTTCGCCCTGTCGCCGTTCGGGCCGACGCAACGGTTCGGCCACATGATGCTCTCGATGCTCACGATCGCGCTCGTCGGCAACCTCGTCCTCATGCCCGCGCTCCTCTCCGGGCCGCTCGGCGCCGTGTTCGGCTGGAGCGTGCAGCGGATCGAGCGCAAGAAGGCGCTGCGCGAAGGCCGGCGCAAGGTGAAGGCCGACGCGGGCAGCGACGCCCTGCCGGCCCCCCACGTCCTGCCGGGGCCGGCCAAGCAGGTCGTGCATGCCTGACGCGGTGCCGCACGTCGACACCGGCGATGGACTGCCGACCGCGACGATCGTCCTCAAGCCCAAGCGGGCGCGGCCATTCTTCGGCCGCCATCCGTGGGTGCTCGATTCGGCCGTGCTGCGGATGGATGGAACGCCCGCCGACGGAGCCGTGGTCGACCTGGCCACGCACGACGGCCAGTTCGTGGGCCGCGGCCTGTGGAACTCCACGAGCCGGATTCGCGTGCGACTCTACGCCTTCGAGGCGGCCACGAAGCTCGACGATGCCTTCTGGAAGTCGCGCATCGAGGCGGCCGTCCGTCTGCGACACACGCTCGGCCTCGACGACCACGCGGGCGCGGCCCGGCTCGTCAACAGCGAGGGAGACGACCTCTCCGGGTTGATCGTCGATCGCTACGCCGACTACCTCGCGGTGCAGGTGACGGCCCTCGCGATGGCCGGCCGGCTCGACACGATCTGCGACGCCCTCCAAACGCTCGTGGGGCCGAAGGGCATCCTGCTCCGCGGCGCGGAGCGCGGCCTCGCGAAACTCGAGGGACTGCATCTGGCCGACCGGCTCGTGCGCGGCACGGCGCCGACCGGCCCGATCTTCGTGCACGAGCACGGCCTGCGGTTCGGCATCGATCTCACCGAGGGGCAGAAGACCGGCTCCTACCTCGACCAACGCGACAACCGCCACGCGGCCGCCCGCTACGCGCAGGGCCGGCGCGTGCTCGACATGTTCTGCTACTCCGGCGGGTTTTCCGTGGCCTGCGCCGTCGCCGGCCGGGCCGCGAGCGTGCTCGCCGTCGACTCCAGCGCCAAGGCGACGACACTCGCCAAAGCGAATGCCGACTTGAACGGCGCCGCGAACGTGGCCGTGGAGACGGCCGACGCCTTCGAGAAGCTCGACGCCCTCGCCGCCGCTGGCGAGCGGTTCGGCATGGTCGTGCTCGACCCGCCGAAGTTCGCCCGCAGCCGCGCCTCGCTCGACGACGCGCTGCGGGCCTATCACCGGATCAACCGCGTGGCCATCGGACTCCTGGAGCCGGGCGGCATCCTCGTCACCTGTTCCTGCTCGGGCTCGGTGTCGCGCGACGACTTTCTCCAGATGCTCGCCGGCGTCGCCCAGCGTGCCCGCCGTCCGATCCAGCTCCTCGAATGCCGTGGCGCCGCCCCCGACCATCCGGTGAGCGCGAGCTGCCTCGAGGGAGAGTATCTCAAGTGTGTGATCGCCCGCGTGCCCTGACGGGGCCCTGCGTGCGCGGGCGGCCGACGGGCGGGGCGTTGGGGTGCGCGCCGGCTTCGGGCTCCCCATATTCCGTCGCCGGACGGTAGCACGGGTGATAAGAACGCGTACTCGGAGCCGGCGGTAGGCATGCTCGAGGGATGCTTCACGAAACGGCACGGCCTTCTGCCGTCCGTTCCTTGGCCGACCTCCGTCGGCTGGTGCTGACCCGGCCCTCCGGGCCTGGCGACAGAGAGTCCTCAACGACTCCCTGCGTCTGCGCATGCCCACCGACCAACTCCGCCGAACGTTCCGAGCGCTGTAGCGACAGGCCTCCAGGCCTGTCGATCGA
>JBAXUY010000081.1:0-13261 GCA_037129475.1 Planctomycetia bacterium
GGCGCCGGGATGATCCTCGCCAACACGTATCACCTGCACCTGCGGCCGGGCGAGGAGATCGTGGCCGAGGGCGGGGGCCTCGCGCGGTTCATGGGCTGGAACGGGCCCACGCTCACCGACTCGGGCGGATTCCAGGTGTTCAGTCTTGCCAAGCAGGTGAAGGTGACCGAGGAGGGAGCGTTTTTCCGTTCGCATATCGACGGTTCGCCCATCGACCTCACGCCGGAGCGGGCCGTCCATATACAGGAGCGGCTCGGGGCCGACGTGGCGATGCAACTCGACGAGGTCGTGGCGCTGCCGGCAGAACGTGATCGCGTGGAGAGTGCGATGCGGCGATCGCTCCGCTGGGCCGAGCGCTGCCTCGCGGCGCGCACGCGGACTGACCAGGCGCTGTTCGGGATCGTGCAGGGCGGCCTCGAGAGCGACCTCCGGCAGGAGAGCGCCGAGGCGCTGCGGCAGTTGCCCTTTGAAGGGTTCGCCGTCGGTGGGCTCTCGGTCGGCGAAGGCCCCGAGGCGATGGGGCAGGCGCTGCGTGCGACGACGCCGCACCTGCCGGAAGACAAGCCTCGGTATCTGATGGGCGTCGGACAGCCGCAGGACATCGTCAACGCCGTGGCCGCCGGGATCGATATGTTCGACTGCGTGCTGCCGACCCGGTGTGGCCGCAACTCCCTCGTCTACACGTTCGCCGGGCAGGTGCGGTTGCGGAACGCCTGCCACGCGCACGACCAGCGGCCGCTCGAGGAAGGCTGCCCCTGCCTGGCCTGTCGCCACAGTCGCAGCTATCTCCGGCATCTCTTCATGGCCGGCGAGATGCTCGGGCCGGTGCTGGCTTCGATCCACAACCTCGCGTTCTACCAGCGGCTCGTGGCGCGGCTGCGGGCGGCGATCGTGGCTGGAACGTTCGCGGCCGTCGCGGCCGACCTGTTGCCACGGTTCACCGCCACCGGCGAATGACCCGCCATGCCGTGGCGCAAAGCCGGCGCTGTCCTGCGGCCGGGCGCCGGTCTGCCCTTGTCCGCGGCGCGCGGTGGCCGATACATTTGCGGCTTCGTTTGCCCCACGAATCCCGTGGTAATGCCATGCAGCAGCAGCCCAATCCGCTCGAACTCCTCGTTTCCTACCTGCCGTTCGTGCTGGTGATGGCGGTCGCTTGGTTTCTGCTCTACAAGCCGGAGCGGGAGCGGATGAAGAAGCAGCAGGACCTGCTCGCCGGGCTCAAGAAAAACGACCGCGTGCTGACGACATCGGGGATCTACGGCACGGTGGCCAACGTGGACCGCGCGGCCGACAGGGTCTCGCTCAAGGTGGACGAGTCGGAGAACGTCCGGCTCACCGTGACGCTGGCGAGCATCTCGAAGGTGCTCTCCGACACGGAGGGCACGTCCACGCCGGTGGGCTAGAGCCATCCGGCCACGCCCGGCACGACATCGCTTTCGAACAGGACGAATATCGCCATGGACAGCAACGCACTCACGAGTTTTCTCTTCGCGCAGGCCGACGCGGTCGCGGTTGCGACAGGCACGGCCGCAGCCGCAGCAGCCCCCGCGGCGCCGCTGCCGCCGGTGTGGCGGGAAGGCTGGTTTCTGTGGCTGCTCACGCTGCTCGTGGTCGCGGTGCCGACGCTCGTCGCCTGGCTCCTGGCGAAGCAACTCAGGGCGAGCGACATGTGGGGCCGCATCGCCGCGGTGCTCGTGGCGCTCACGGCGGGGACGGTGGTGACGGTGCTTGGCTGGCCGCCGCGGCTCGGCATCGACCTGAAGGGAGGCGTGATCCTCGTCTACGAGATCGACGCCGCCAAGCAGGCTTCAAAGACGGTCGGTGCGGATGGTGAGAGCACCGGAGCGGCTCCGATCGACATGGACAAGCTCGTGGCGGCAGTAAGCCGGCGCGTGAATCCGGGTGGGCAGAAGGAAGTGACGGTGCGCCGGTATGGCCTCGACCAGATCGAGGTGATCGTGCCCGACGTCGATCAGGCCGAGGTCGACCTCATCAAGCGGATCGTGTCGAGCGCCGGTGTGCTCGAATTCCGGATCACGGCCAATCCCGAGGATCCCCGCCACAAGCGGGTGATCGAGCTCGGCAGCAACGCGTCCGGCACCACCGTGCTCGACGGCGGGGCGGCGATCGGCCGCTGGGTGCAGCTCGATACGGCGAAGATGAATCCCGCCGAGGATCGCGGCCTCGTCACGCGGTCGATGCCCGACGGTCGGGTGGAAGTGCTCGTGGTGCTCGACCGCTTCAACGTCACCGGCGGCTACCTCTCGCGGGCGGCGTCGAGCTACGACAACAACCTGCAGCCGTGCGTGAACTTCTCGTTCAATTCGTCCGGCGCGGCGCTGTTCGGCACGCTCACTGGGCAGAACCTCCCCGACCCGGCGAACCGGCTCACGAGCCGCCTGGGCATCGTGCTCGACGACACGCTGCTGTCGGCCCCCACGATCCGGAGCGCCATCTCGGGCGACGGGCAGATCACCGGCAGCTTCAAGCAGGCCGACGTCGACTTCCTCGTGGGCGTGCTCAATGCCGGCAGTCTGCCGGCGGCGCTCCAGAGCGAGCCGATCAGCGAGCAGAAGATCAGCCCGCAGCTCGGGGCCGACACGATCCGCTCCGGGGCCCGGGCGATGCTTCTGGCCACGGTCGTCGTGCTCACGTTCATGCTGGCCTACTATCGCTTCTCGGGGTTCGTGGCCGATCTGGCGGTGCTGCTCAACATCGTGCTCGTGCTCGCACTCATGGTCTCGATCAAGGCGGCGTTCACGCTGGCCGGCCTCGCTGGCCTCGTGCTCTCGGTCGGCATGGCGGTCGACGCCAACGTACTCATCTACGAGCGCATGCGCGAGGAGATGGACCGCGGGGCCGGCGTGCGGACGGCGATCCGCAACGGCTTCCAGCGGGCCTTCTCCACCATCGTCGACTCGAACCTCACGACGCTCATCACCGGCATCGTGCTGTTCGCGATCGGCACCGACCAGCTCAAGGGCTTCGCCGTGACGCTCGTCCTGGGCCTGACGCTCAACCTGTTCACGGCCGTGTTCTGCTCGCGGGTGGTGTTCGACCTCGCCGAGCGCAACCGTTGGATCACGACGCTCTCGATGGCTCGGCTGTTCGGCCAGCCGAATTTCCAGTTCGTGAAGTGGATGGTGCCGGCCATCATCGGATCCACGCTCTTCATCCTCCTGGGACTCGTGGCGGCCCAGCAGCGTGGCCCGGGCCTGTTTGACATCGACTTCACCGGCGGCACCAGCGTGCAGGTGGCGTTCAAGCCCGATCAGTCGCTCGATATCGCTGACGTCCGCACGGCCGTGTCGGCCCTCCCCGACGTTGCGGTGAGTGCGGTGACATCCGCCGACATCGCCCCCGGTCTCCGCTACAAGATCGACACGTCGCTGCGCGACGATGCGGCCGTGGAGCAGTCGCTGCGCGAGGCGTTTCCCGGCCGGCTGCAGACCTACTCGATGGGGTTCGGCGAGGTGTCGTCGAGCGCCAAGACGGAAAAATCGGCCGATGGCAGCCCGGCGAAGCCGGAGGCCGGCGGCCTGACCACGGCGGCGCCGCTCGACTTCCCCGAGAAGATCAACCTCCTCACGCTGCGATCGACGATCCAGGCCGCTTTCGAAGCGGAGGGACATGCGGATGCCCCGTTCGAACTCGAGGCCGAGGGGATGACCAGCCGGCTGAAGCCCTATCGCAACTGGGCCCTGTCGACGTCGCTCGATCCTGACGCGACGCGCACGGTGCTCCAGCGCGTGGCGAACAAGCTCAACGACACCCCGGTCTACCTGTCGGCGAACACGATCGGCGGCAAGGTGGCAGGCAACACGAAGGTGACCGCGATCTACGCCCTGCTGGCGAGCCTGCTCATGATCGTGCTCTACGTGTGGCTACGGTTTCAGAACGTGGCGTTCGGCCTGGCGGCCGTCGTCGCGCTCGCGCACGACGTGCTCGTCGCGGTGGCGTGCCTGGCACTCAGCACGTTCGTGGCTCCGTTCATGGGCTGGGCGCTCGTCGACGACTTCAAAATCAGCCTCGACGTGGTGGCGGCCCTGCTGACGATCGTCGGCTTTTCGATCAACGACACGATCGTGATCTTCGACCGGCTCCGCGAACTGCGCGGCAAGGCCCGCTATGTGACCGCGGGCATGATCGACAAGGCCGTGAACCAGACCTTGAGCCGTACGATCCTCACCTCGGGCACCGCCTTCCTGGCGACGCTCATCCTCTACGTGTTCGGCGGCCAGGGGATCCACACCTTCGCCTTCACGATGCTCGTGGGCATCATCACCGGCAGCTACAGCACGATCTACATCGCTTCGCCGATCGTGCTCTGGCTGCAGCACCGCTTCGGGCTCGGCGAGCCAGCCCCGGCCGCTGCCCGGGCGGTTTGAGCCGGGGCGGCTTCCCGCGTCGCCTGGGCTGCGGCAGCCTGATGGTTCTCGAGCGATCGCCGAATCCCGCGCCGCGCTGGTTTGAAGAGGTCCGGCTGGGCAAACCTTGCGGGAGGTGACCAGTCTGCGGGCGGGCCTCGCGCTGCGCCTGCCGCCGCCCCCGCCGGACGGTCGGCCCGGGCTCCCATCCGGATGCATAGTTGTGCAGTGCCCCCGGAGCGAGGAACGCGGATGTCGGACGTCGTGCGGCTGGTGAGATTCACGATCGGGCTCGCGCTCGTCGTCGCCGGCGTGATCGCGGCGGGGCCGTATGCTGCGAGCCTCGTGGCCGCCCATGGCCGCCGGACCACCCCGGCACCGCCGCCGGAGACGGTGGCGTGGGTGCAGCAGGCCGCTCACCCCGTGATGAGCCCGGCCGCGGCAGCCGCGGCGCAGTTCGCGCAGCCGGGGCCTTCCGTGGCGCCGCAGGGGTTCCCGGAACCCCTGCCGCAGGAACCGCAGGGTGTTCCATCGGCGCCGTTCGTGCCGCGGGGTGATTATCGGCCGCCAACGCCGCCAGGCGGGTTGCCACCTGTGGCCATGGATCTGGCGCGGCCGGCTCCCGCGATCGACGCGGCCTATCGATCCACGCTCGATGTCCCTCCGCCCCCGCTGCTCGATGTCGACACACCACCTCCGCTGGCGGTGGCCTGGTCGGCCAACGGTTCGAATGCGGCGACTGCCCGCCGGGCGGCGAGCATGCCCCAGGGCGACACGTCGTCCTATGTCGTGCGTGACGGCGACGATCTGACGGGCATCGCGATCAGGCTCTACGGGCACGCAGGCGGCGCCCAGGCGATCTGGTCGGTGAACCGCGACAGGCTGTCCGACCCGAACGTGCTGCCGATCGGGCTGGAGTTGCGGATCCCGCCGGCTTGGAGCGTGCCGGCCGTGCAGCACGATCCGCTCGCCGGACAGGTGATCGAGCCAGGTCGCCGGCCGACGAAGGTGCGGGTGGGCCCGGGCGAGACCCTCGAAAGTCTCGCCCAGCGTTTCTACGGCGACCGGGCGATGGCGCCGCGGCTGTTCGAGGCCAATCGTGACCTGCTCCGCAATCCGCATCTGCTCGTGGCCGGCATGGAACTGCGCCTGCCCTGACCGGCGTCAGCGCTCATCCGCCGTATCGAGCACGAGGGAGAGAAACGTCTTGATGCGGTCGGTGGCGTCGGCTTCGGCCGCGAGTTTTTCCGCCGACAGCGGCGTGTCGAGCTGCATCAGGAAGAGCGTGGCCTGGTCCGGCTTCTCGACGTCCTTGGCTTTCGTGAATTCAGCGCCGGCCCGCTGGTCGAACCACTCCCTGGGCCGCTGCCGCTTGAGCTGGTCGAAGAGGCGGATCGCGTCGCGGTCCTGCGTGCCGGCGAGCACCATCAGAGGCACGTCCCGTTTGATCGCATCGCTGCCGAGCGCGGGCTGAAGCGACAGACCCTTCACGGTCCACGACGGACTCACGAGCACCAGCGCCCGCACCTGCTGACCCTGCGGGCCGCTGGCCAGCGGTGGCCACGCCCAGTCGGCTGCCGTCCAGAGCGTTGCCAACGTGGCCCCGGCTCCGCATCCCACGACCACGAGCCGTTCGGGTGCCGATCCCGCACGCGAGGTGAGGAACGCATGGACCGTCTCGAGATCGCCACGCACCGCCGACTGCTCGCGGAGCCTGCCGCCCGCGCCGGCCGCGATCAGTTCGAGATCGTTCTTGCGCATCTGCCGGATGTCGAGCTTGTCGTCGCGTCCTCCCGCATGGGCGCGGCTCGTGCTCGCGCCATGGCCCCGCAGGTCGGGAACCACGACGACACAGCCCGCATCCCGCAGCGCGAGCGAGAACTGCTCGACCGTCTGGTGGGAGCCCTCGAAGTCATGGACGAGGATCACGGTCGCCAGGGGCTTCGTGTCCTCGGGCGGTTCGTAGCACCAGGTGGCCAGCGTGACGCCGTCGGAGGTCTCGAGATCGAACCGCGTGCCATCGGCTGCGGCATGGATGGCGGACGGGGATGCGATGCCGGCGGACAGCAGGCAGGAGAGAGCCGCCGCCGTCGCGAGCCGGATCGGCCGGACCGGGGGGGGACAAGCGGGCCGCATGGAGGGCGTTCCGGGGTGCCAAAAACTGCCTGAGCCGGCCGTCGGCCGGGCCAGAGAGGGAAGGGAATAGAGTACACTTTCCAGAACGAATCCAAATCGTGGGGTTCGGCAGGCTGGAACGGCTCCCGCCGCCATGCCCCGTGTCTCCGGGACCCCCGGCCGCATGAACCTCGTCGAGCGAGTGCAGGCGTGGTGGCGCGACGTCCTCGGCGACGAGGACGGTCCGCTCGACGGCGACGCGCCGGCCTGGGCCGTGAGCCTGGCGATCCACGTGGTCGTGCTCCTGGGACTGGCGCTCGCCGGTCTCGGTGAACCGCCGAAGCCGGTGCGCAATGTCACCGTGATCGAGGCGCCGCTGGCAGCGGAGGAGGACGTCCAGCTCGTGCCGCAGGAGATCGCCGTTTCCGACGATCGGCAGGAGGCCGAGGGGGCCGAGAGCGATCAGAGCGATGCCGTGGCCCAGTCGCTCGCACCGACCCTGTCCGAGATCTCGGTGGTGCCGGTCGAGGCCGAGCCCGATCTCGTGAGCGACCTGACCTTGCAGGTGGTCGATGCCCTGCCAACCGCCCAGGCGATCGACGCCACGGTCGTCGTGAAGGGGGCCGTGGGCGTCGGCACGACCGGCGCCGCCGGTGCCGTCGATCACCTCACCGCGGAGATTGCCGCCTCGCTCACCCAGCGGCCGACCGTCGTGTGCTGGGTGTTCGACCAGTCGGTGAGCCTGTCGGCCCAGCGTCAGCAGATTGCCGACCGTCTCGACCGTGTGTTCGACGAGCTCGGGGCGAACCGCTCGTCGGCCCGCCGGCCCGACCTGACGAACATGGTGGTCGCGTTCGGGGAGAGCGTATCGCTCGTCACGCCGAAGCCGACCGACGAGGTCGAGGACGTGGTGAAGGCGATCAAATCGATCCCCGTCGATCCGAGCGGATCTGAAAACACGTTCACGGCGATCCGACGCACGGCGGAAGCAGCGCGGATCTTCCGTACGTCATCTCCCAAGAAAAACGTGATGATCGTCGTGTTCACCGACGAGGTGGGCAACGACCAGGACAAGGCCGACGACACGACGAAGTATTGCGTGACCCTCGGCATCCCCGTGTACGTCGTGGGCGTGCCGGCGCCGTTCGGCCTGGCCGAGGTGCGGATGAAGTACGTGGAGTTCGACCCCAAGTACGATCAGGAAGAGCAGTGGGTCGTGATCGAGCAGGGGCCCGAGACGCTCTATCCCGAGGTTGTCCGGGTGCGCTCGGGTCGCTTCGCCGACGACGCCATCGATTCGGGCTTCGGTCCGTTCAGCCTGTCGAAAATCTGTGCCGACACCGGCGGCATCTACTTCCGCGTGCATGCCAACAGCGGTGCGCGGGGGCGGGTGACCAACGACATGACGGCACCGTTGGCCTCTCAACTGCGGTATTTCTTCGACCCCGACGTGATGCGGGCCTACCAGCCCGACTACGTGTCGCAGGCCAAGCTGAAGCAGGAACTCGCCGACAACCGGGCCAAGCAGGTGCTCGTGGAGGCGGCGCGAAAGTCGGTGATCGAGCCGATGGAGTCGCCGGAGATGACGTTTCCGAAGAAGGACGAGGGATCGTTCAAGAACGTGCTGGGGGAAGCCCAGAAGACGGCGGCGCGGCTGCAGCCGAAGATCGACGCGCTCTACGACGTGCTGAGGGGCGGTCAGTCCGATCGGGAGCGGATCCGGGAGAAGCGATGGCAGGCCGGGTACGATCTCGCGCTGGGCCGCGTGCTCGCCGTCAAGGTGCGGACAGACGCCTACAACCTGATGCTCGCCCAGGCGTCGCTGGGCATGAACTTCAAAAACCCGAAGAGCGACACCTGGAAGCTCGTGCCGAGTGACACGGTGAAGGTCGGCTCGGCGACGGAGAAACTGGCCAAGCAGGCCAATGACCTGCTCATGCGCGTGGTGAACGACCATCCGGGCACACCGTGGGCGCTGCTCGCGGCGGAGGAGCTGCGGATGCCGCTGGGCTACGAGTGGACGGAGACGTTCACCGACGTCAACGGCGCGAAGGGCATGCAGGGAAACAACAATCCCAACGTGCCCAACGCCCGGGCCGACGACAAGAAAAAGATGCTCGGCCCCCCGAAGTTGAAGCGAGATCCCAAGCGGCTGTAATCGCGCGACGTCGCAGCATGGTTCCGGCAGTCCAGGGGTCGACCATGGGCAGCGTCGTGTTGGTGATCATTCACAATCATCCCCACTACGCGAATATCGCCACGCTCGACAGGCTGTACGGCGGCCGGTTTCGTCACATCCGGCACCTCGCCCCCTTCTTCACGGGGTCGGCGCCGCATGTCGTGCCGGTCTACGAGAACAGTCGTTTTTTCCAGGGGTATGTCAGCCAGGCGGTCTCCCGCATCGTCGACGACGCGTTCGACCATTACCTGTTCGTCGCGGACGATCTCCTGCTGCGGCCCGACATCTCCGAGGACACCTATCGGGAGCGGCTGCGGCTGGATCCCGAGGCCTGCTTTCTTCCCGGATTCGTCGAGCTTCACAGGCTCACGGAGTATTGGCCCCGGGCGACCGAGGCTGCCCGCTGGAATCCCGACGTTCCAGGCGCCCAGATCGTCGGAGTGTTGCCCGATGCATCCACGGCGGCCGCCCGCTTCGCCCGCTTCGGGCTGACGGTCGAGCCGCTCACGTATTTCCAGGTCATGAACAGGCAGCCCGCCACCGACGCCGAACGCAGGGTGCGGTATGCCCTGCGCTATCCGCTGGTCGGCGGCTACTCCGACATCTTCGTGGTCAGTCGGGAGTGCATCCGGCCGTTCGCGCACCTCTGCGGCTTGTTCGCCGTGGGGCGGTTGTTCGTGGAGCTGGCGATCCCCACGGCGCTCGCGTTGGTGGCCGACGCGATCGTCACGGAGCAGTCACTCCCGTATCAGGGGCGGGCTCTCTGGACGGTCGAGGACCGTACGATCCTCGACCGCTACGGAGGGTCGCTCCGGCGACTGCTGGATGAGTTTCCAGACCAGCATCTCTACCTGCATCCGATCAAACTGTCGCACTGGGACACGGCGCCATGGGGTCCTGCATCGTCATCACCTCGATAAATCCTCCCACGGCGGCCGTCGCGGCGTTCGCCCGGCGGTCGCCTGGAGACGTGCTCGTGGTGGGCGACGCGAAAACTCCCGGCGACTGGCACTGCCCGGGGGCCGTGTTCGTCGGCCTGCCGGAACAGGAATCGCTCGCCTTCCGAATCGTCGAGCTCCTCCCCTGCAACCACTACACGCGGAAGATGGTCGGATATCTGCTGGCTGCCACGCGCGATATCGACGTCATCGTCGATACCGACGACGACAACATCCCCAAGGCCGAATGGGCGTTTCCCAGGTTCGAGATCGCCTGCGACGTCGTCACGGGGCCTGCCGGGTACGTGAATGTGTACCGGTTGTTCACGTCCGGCCGGATCTGGCCCCGGGGGCTGCCACTGCGGCTGATCGACGACCGCCGTCCGGTCGAGATCGGCCGCTCGACGCAGACCAGCCGCGTGGGCGTGTGGCAGGGCCTGGCCGATGGCGACCCGGATGTCGACGCCCTCTACCGGCTTACGCATCGGGAGCCGGTGTCGTTCGCAGCGCGCGCACCGGTCGCGTTGGCGGAAGGCGTCGTGTCGCCCTTCAACAGCCAGAACACCGCCTGGCGCCGGGAACTCTTTCCGCTGCTCTATCTTCCCGCCTGCGTGAGCTTTCGTTTCACGGACATCCTTCGGGGGCTGGTGGCACAGCCGATCATGTGGTCGGAGGGATATCGGCTGGGCTTCACGGGGGCGACCGTCGACCAGAAAAGGAACGCCCACGACCTGCGGCAGGATTTCGCGGAGGAGATCCCCATGTACGTGCATGGGGAGAAGGTGGTCGCGGTCGTGAAACGCGCCATCGCCGATTGCCCGGACATCCCGAGCAAGCTCTTCGAGGCATACCGGGGGCTCGTGGCCGCGGAAATCGTCCCGCGGCAGGAACTGGCGATCCTCTCGGCCTGGCTTCATGACCTCGATGCCATCCGCGTCGAGCGTCGACCCGGATAGCAGATGCGTCGGCGCATCGCTGTCGCGCGGCAGGATGCCGATGTTTCACTTGACCACAGGACAACGGGCAGCCCCGAACCCCCTCAACTCGGAGGCGCAGAGAACTTTCGGCGGAGACGGTCGGTGGGCACGCGCAGAAGAAGGGGAGTCGTTGAGGACCATGGGCGTCTGAGCAAAACCCACGAGTCATGTACTCTCAACACGACCCGGATTCGAGCATGCCTGCCGCCGGCTCCGAAGGCGGGTCGCTATCACTCGCCTTACGCGCAGTCCCACGACGGGATACGGGTAACCCGAAGCTGTTTTCCGCGAGTCGGGAATCCCCTAGAAGGTGAGGTTCTCTTCCGCGAAGCTCGTGCGGCTGTCGTAGGCGTGGAAGCTGCGGGCGATACGACCGGCGAGGATCTGGAGGAACATGCCGCGGAACTGGGGTTCCGTGCGGTCACTCGTCGGGACCGCGCCATCGGCCGGATACTGGAAGTCGTCGTACCGTTTCTCGAACACCACCTTGCCGGCGGCGACGTCGAACACCCGCACGTGGGCGGTCGCCCGGCCGCGGTAGAGGGTGACGCCCTCATGCAGCCGGAACTCCTCGAGGTCGATCCCCACCACCATGTCCGCGTCGAGGGCCTTTCCAACCGTCGGATAGTCGACCCAGGCATGCTCGTCGATCCACCGGGCCACCTCCTGCTGGTCGATGACGCGAGACTTGCGCACATTCCGCTGGATGAGCGAGCCGATGGTGGCTGCGAGCTCCCGCGACGAGCCCGCGTCTGCGTATTCGAGTTCCACGATCGGCTTGCAGACCACCGCCACGTGCTTGCCCTTGAGCCCCTTGAACTCCGCCGGGGTATCTTCAGGCATGAATATGTAGGCGGCGGTGAGGATCGTCGAGCAGCCGGAGCAGGCGATGACGAGCATCGCCAGGACGACGAGAACGGTCGGGCGGACGGAATGGACGGTCGGGCTGGACATGCGCTGGTCCCTCGCGTGATGGCCCGCCGGCGGGCCGTGGATGCGGCTGCGGCGGGGTGGGGAGGGTAGTCGGGACGGCCGCGTCGGCTCAATGCCGCTTGCGGTCCGTAAAACCGGGGGTCCGAACCGGGTATCCTTGCCGGGGGAGCCCCGCCATGCATCCATTTCTCACCGGCCTGTCGGCCACACTTCCCCGCGCGGGGTTTTGGGAGGCCCCGGCCATCGTGGCCGTCTCGGGGGGGGCCGACAGCGTGGCGCTGCTCGTGGGGCTCCTGCGGCTCGCGCCGCCCGGCTCCCGGCTCGTCGTCGCGCATGCCTGCCACGACCTGCGGTCGGACGCACACGAGGATCGGCGATTCGTGGCCGATCTGGCAGCCCGTCTGGGCGTGCCGTGCGAGTCGCGGTCGATCGCCGTGCGCGACGATCAAGAAGGCCGCGGAGAAGGGATCGAGGCACGGGCGCGGCGGCTGCGATATGGCTTCTTCGTCGACGTGGCCTATGAGCAC
Organism: Planctomycetia bacterium; assembly: GCA_037129475.1. Lineage (GTDB taxonomy): Bacteria > Planctomycetota > Planctomycetia > Pirellulales > UBA1268 > RGVT01. Next base: position 12,037 of record JBAXUY010000081.1, read on the forward strand.
GCGGCTCGCCACGTCGTCGTCGGTCACACGGCGGACGATCAGGCCGAGACGATCCTGCACCGCGCCCTGCGCGGCACCGGCCTGGCCGGATTGGCGGGCATGCGTCCGAGCCGTGCCCTCGCCGACGGCATCGCGCTCCTGCGACCGATGCTCGCGCTTCCCCGCTCGATGGGCCGGGCCTTTCTCGAGGCCGAGGGGGAGGCGTGGCAGGAGGATGCCACGAATGCCGATCCGCGCTATGCCCGCAACTTTCTCCGGCACGAGATCCTCCCCCGTGTCGCACGCGGCCCCTATCCGGGCGCGAGCGACGCGCTCGTGCGGCTCGGACACCAGGCGGCCTGCACCGCGGCGGCGCTCGACAGCGCCGCCACCGTCCTCCTCGAAACGCATGTCCGACGACACGCCGACGGCAGGATCATCCTCGATGCCGCTTCACTGGCGCACCTCGATGGCCACCTCCTCGGCCAGATGCTCGTCGTGCTCTGGGAGCGGGAAGGGTGGCCGCGGCGGCACATGACGGCCCGGCACTACGAGGCGATCGTCCGGCTCATCGTGGCCGTCGGCCGCGGCGACGAGCCGTCGCAGTCCTCGTTCGATCTGCCGGCGGGCCTGCGCGCCCGGATGGCATTCGGCCGCCAGGTCGAGGTGGCGCCGCAGACGCCGGTGGCATCACCCGCTCAATGATGCATGCCGCGGGCCTGGTAGCCGCCCCGCATCCGGAACCAGCCGAGCAGGAGCGAGTAGCAGGCGAACATCGCCGCCGGCACGAGCGCCGTGAGCGTGAGCGCCCGCCGGCCCCCGAAGAGGCCCGCCGCCTCGACGAGCGGCTTGTCAGCCGCTGCCGACCCTTGGGCGCTGGTCCACCAGTCGACGAGCGTCTGCTGCGCCGCGATCGCCTCCGGCTTGGCCTGTTCCTTCTGCATGAGTTCGAGCGCCCGCGCGGCCTCCTTGCCGCCGTCCTCGAGCACGCCCACCTTGGCGCCGTCGAGGCCCACGGTCTTCATCCACAAAAACTCGTTTTCCTTGGGCGCCTTGTACCGCTCGTAGACGGCTGCGTTCGCCTGGGCGAGATGGTTCGAGGCGTTCTGATCCTGGAGGAAGCCGATGCCGGGCCCGCCGAGCAGCCCGGCCGAGAGCATGCCCACGCCGCCGGCCGCGCCGATCGTGATGGCGCCCCCCTTCGGAAACTGCTCGCTCACCACCGCGAGCATCGTCGGCCAGAGGA
>JBAXUY010000082.1:0-13191 GCA_037129475.1 Planctomycetia bacterium
GCGACAAGCCGCGGCCCGAGCCCTGGCCCGAGCCGTCGATGCTGCGCGTCGTCGAACTCCGGGACGAGTAAGACCGCCGAGTGCCACTCTGCGGCTACGAGGGTGGGGCGCTCGTCGGTTTGTAGGTGCAGACTGGCAGTCTGCACACGACGGCCTGCCGCAGAGTGCCACTCTGCGGCTAACGGGACACGCCGCGCGCGTCAGCCGCCGCAGTAGTCGATCGCGCGGGCGATCTCGCTCTTGAGATCCTTGCGGGCCACGATCCGGTCGATGAAGCCGTGCTCGAGCAGGAACTCGCTCGTCTGGAAGCCTTTCGGCAGTTCCACGCGGATCGTGGCCTTGATCGTGCGCGGGCCCGCGAATCCGATCAGGGCCCGCGGCTCGGCGAAGCACAGGTCGCCGAGCGAGGCGAAACTCGCCGCCACGCCGCCCATCGTCGGGTTCGTGAGCACCGAGATGAAGAGACCGCCGGCCTGCGAGTGCCGCGCGAGCGCCGCCGACACCTTCGCCATCTGCATGAGCGACAAAATCCCCTCGTGCATCCGGGCCCCGCCGCCCGAGGCGCTGATGATGATCAGGGGCAGCTTCTCGGCCGTGGCCCGCTCGGTGAGCCGCGTGAGCCGTTCGCCCACCACGCTCCCCATGCTGCCCATGATGAACGACGAGTCGGTGACGCCGACGGCGACGCGGCGGGCGCGGATCATGCCGCTCCCGGTGAGCGCCGCATCGGAGAGACCGGTGCGCTTTTGCTCGGAGACGATCCGCTCCGCGTAGGGCTTCTTGTCCTTGAACCCGAGCGGGTCGGTGGGCCGGAGGTCGGCATCCCACTCCTCGAACGTGTTGTCGTCCAAGAGCTGCTGGATCCGCTGGGCGGCCGACACATACCAGTGAAACCCGCATCGCGGGCACACGTTGAGCAGGTCCTCCGCCTCCTTCTTGTAGATCGTGGCCTGGCAGCCGTCGCACTTGAGCCACAGGCCCTCGGGCACGCCGCGCTTGGGCCGGGGCACCGCCGGACTCGTTCGCTCCATCGCTGCTTCCTGTGCGGTTCCCATGACCTGCCTGCGATCCTCGCGTGGCGTGACAATCAGTGTAGTCGCGTGGTTTGTCCGCCGCTGCGCCGGATCAGACGCGGGATTTTTCGAGCGCGGCCGGCCGCTTCCACTGCGCCGCCAACGGCACTTCCACGACGGCCGATTCGGCAGGGCCACGGCCCCACAGGTCACCGATCGATTCGCCGGCCGTCAGCCAGCGGACGATCTGGTCGAGCGGGGCGGGCACCACCACGGCGATCCGCCCGGTCGGATGCCGCCGGAGCATGCGCTCGAGCACGTTCTCCACCCGACCGCACGCATCCTCGAGCAGTTCGCCTTCGGGCGGCGACACGGCCCACGGGTTGTCCTGCCACTGGCGATAGAGCCGCGGCTGCTTGAGGCGGATGTCGTCGACGAGCATGCCCTGCCACAGTCCCTGGTCGAGATTCAGCAATTCGTCGAGCCGCCGCGCCCGCAGGCCGCACGCGCGGGCGACGTGCCGCGCGGTTTCGAGCGAGCCCGCGTCGGGTGCGGAGTAGATCACGGCGGGCGGCGTCGCGCTCAGCCCCATGGCCGCAGCTTTCGCCTCGGCGAGGCCCGCTGGACAGAGCGGAATGTCGAGCGTGCCGCGGATACGGCCGTGCAGGTCGAAGTCGGTCGAGCCGGCACGGATGACGACGAGGGAATCTGCCATCAGGCGGGAACATCTCCAGGGTGCATGATCGTCACGCGGCCTCCCGCGCGAGCTGTTCGAGTTCGGTGATCGCGTGGCCGTAGTTCCGCGAGCGGATCACGGCGCTGCCCGCCACGATCAATTCGGCGCCGGCCGCGGCCGCCGGCCCGATCGTGTCGATGGAAATGCCGCCGTCGATGCAGAGCCGGAACGAGCCGGCCCGCTGGCGGCGGATCGCCGCCAGTGTGGCGAGTTTTTCGAGGGCCACGGGGTTGAACTGCTGGCCGCCGTAGCCCGGCTCGACGCTCATCACCAGCACACCGTCGCAATGGTCGAGAAACGGGAGCACGCGGTCGAGCGGCGTGTTCGGGCTGACGGCCAGATGGGCCTTCGGGCCAAGCGACGAGATCGCCTCGAGCGTGCCGCGCGGGTCGGCGAGGCCCTCGACATGGACCGTGAGGATGTCGGCCCCGGCGCGGGCGTAGTCGGCGATCGTCCGCTCGGGTTGCTCGATCATGAGATGGATTTCGAGCGGCACTTTCGAGGTCCGCCGGACCGCCTCCACGACGACCATGCCATAGGTGAGCTGCGGCACGAACCGGCCGTCCATCACGTCGAGGTGCAGGGCGGCGGCCCCGGCGTCCTCGAGCCGCTCCACCTCGCGGGCGAGGTTTCCGAAGTCGCACAGCAGGAGGGCGGGAAGCACCACGGGCCCGCGGGTTTCCAGACGCGTCGCCAGAGGGTCGAGGGCGTTTCCTGCCGGGGAAGTCACGTCTGTGTGCTGCATCGATGGGTGTCGGCGGGCCAGCGACGGACCGACTCCGACGGGCAGGAGTTTACCACGACCGCGGTCGAGCGGGCCTTCGGGGCCCCGGAAGAGGGATGATAAAATCGCCTTAAAGCCAACGTGCGCATAAACTTGGGATGCGAGGGTGAAGCCCGGAGTTTTCCTCGCGTGCGCTTCGGGCTCCAGGTCGTTGTGTGGGAAGGTCTGTCATGTCGGATGACGTGGAAACGGCGGTCGCGCTGCCCACCCGGCTCTCGGCCGCCGACCGCGAGTCGATCGAGGCCCGCACGCAGGCGATCGGGCAGCAACTCTTGGCCGAGGCACTGACCGCCCAGCCCACTCCCGCGTCGCCCGACTGGTGGGCCCAGCAGGCCGGGGAACTGGCGACGTTCGACGACGACCTCAAGGTGCGGCTCTTCCGGCTCGTCGACTGCATGCCGATGCTCGACGACCCGGCCGCCCTCGACCGGCACGTCCGCGAATATCTCGACGACTCCGTCTTGGAACGGCTACCGACGACGCTCAGGCTCGCGCTCCAGGCGGCCCGCAGCGGCCTGCTCGCGCCGCTCGCCGCGCGGGCCGTGCGGGCGGCCACGCTGGCCCAGGCCCGGCGGTTCATCGCCGGCTCCACCCCCGCAGAGGCCGCGGCCGCGGCGCTTGCCGAACGCCGCCACCACCGCGGGTTCACGCTCGACCTGCTCGGCGAAGCGGTCACGAGCGATGCCGAAGCCGACGCCTACGCGGCCGCGTACACCCGGCTGCTCGACGAACTGCCGCCGCAGGCCGCCCGCTGGGCCCAGGATCCACTCGTCGACGACGGCCCCGACGGGCCGCTGCCGCGGGTGAACGTGTCGCTCAAACTCTCCGCGCTCGACAGCCAGTTCGACGCGATCGACCCCCGCGGCACGACCGACCGCGTGCTCGCCCGGCTGCGGCCTCTGTGGCGATTGGCCCGCGCCACCGGCGCGCAGGTGCATGTCGACATGGAGCATCACGCGACGAAGGATCTCACGCTCGCGATCTTCAAGCAGGTCGCCGCCGAGGAGGAGTTTCGAGACTGGCCGCACTGCGGGATCGTCGTGCAGGCCTATCTGCGTGAAGCGGGCCGCGACCTCGAGGGTCTCGCGGCTTGGGCGCGGCAGCGGGGCACGCCCGTGTGGATCCGGCTCGTGAAGGGAGCGTATTGGGATGCGGAAACCATCCACGCCCACGCCGCCGGCTGGCCGGTGCCCGTTTGGCAGGAAAAGTGGCGCACCGACGCCTGCTTCGAGACGGCCACACGCTATCTGCTCGAGCATGCCGACGTGCTGAGGCCGGCGCTCGGCAGCCACAACCTGCGGTCGTTGGCGCACGGCATGGCGGTGGCGGAGCACCTCGGGCTCGATCGTCGCTCGGTCGAGATGCAGATGTTGCACGGCATGGGCGACCCGGAGAAGGCGGCGGTCACCGCCGCCGGCTGGCGGCTGCGGGTCTACATGCCCTACGGACAGCTCGTGCCGGGCATGGCCTATCTCGTGCGCCGCCTGCTCGAGAATTCGTCGAACGATTCATTCTTGCGCGCGGGCTTCGTGAAGCATGTGCCGCCCGCCACGCTCCTCGCCCCGCCGAGGCCGGCGATTGCGTCGGCCGCGGCGCCGGCGCCTGCTCCAGCTCCAGTGCCGCCCCGTGCGCATCCGTTTCGCAACGAGCCGCTCACCGACTTCTCGGTGGCGGAGGCCCGCGCGGCGTTCGGGCGTGCCGTCGACGCGGTCGAGCAACGGCTCGCTGCGGGGCCGGAGACGGTGCCCGTGATCATCGGCGGCGTGCGCATGGAGTCGCCGGACACGATCGAGCGGTGCGATCCATCCGCCCACGCGCGGCTCGTCGCCCGCGTGTCGGCGGCCGATGCCGACACGGCCCGTCGGGCGGTCGACACGGCCCAGGCCGCGCTCGACGCCTGGCGGGGCCGCGGCTTCGCCGGGCGGGCCGCGATCCTGCGGCAGGCCGCGGCGATCATGCGGCGCCGGCGGTGCGAACTCGCGGCGATCCAGATCTTCGAGGTGGGCAAGAACTGGCGCGAGGCCGACGCCGACGTGGCCGAGGCGATCGACTTCTGCGAGTACTACGCCCTCGAGGCCGAGCGGCTGGGCAGCCCGCGGCGGATCGACGTGCCCGGCGAAGAGAACGTGACCACGTATCTGCCCCGCGGCGTGACGGCCGTCATCGCGCCCTGGAACTTTCCACTCGCCATCCTCACCGGGATGACCGCCGCGGCGCTCGTCACCGGCAACACCGTCGTGATGAAGCCGGCCGAGCAGTCGTCGCTCGTCGGGCTCGCGCTCCACGAGATCCTGCTCGCGGCCGGCGTGCCTCCGGCGGCGGTCGCCTTCCTGCCGGGGCGTGGCGAGGTCGTGGGGCCCGCGCTCGTGGCGCATCCCGACACGGCGCTCGTCGCGTTCACCGGCTCGCGGGCCGTGGGGCTCGGGATCAATCGGCTCGCCTCGGAGGCCTCCGCCGCCGGCGGCCGGCTCGTGAAGCGCGTGATCGCGGAACTGGGGGGCAAGAACGCGATCATCGTCGACGACGATGCCGACATCGACGAGGCCGTGGTGGCCGTCGTGCACAGCGCGTTCGGCTTCCAGGGGCAAAAGTGCTCCGCCTGCTCGCGGGTGATCGTGCTGGAACGCGTGCACGAGACGTTCCTCTCCCGGCTCGCCGGCGCGGTGCAGAGCCTGCGGGTCGGGCCGGCGCGGGATCCGGGGGCGCGGGTGGGGCCGCTCGTCGACGAGGAGGCCCGCGACCGGGTGGCCTCGTTCATCGACCTCGGCACACGAACGTGCCGCACCGTGGCAGCGGTCGATGTGCGCCCGGTTGCGGACGTCGGCTGGTTCGTCGGGCCGCACGTGTTCGCCGACGTCGATCCACACGGCCCGTTGGGTCAGGAGGAGATCTTCGGGCCCGTGCTCGCCGTGTTCCGGGCACGCGACTTCGAGGCGGCGCTCGCGCTGGCCAACGACTCCTCCTACGCGCTCACCGCCGGCGTGTTCTCGAGGAGTCCTGCGCACCTCGCCCTGGCCCGTGAGACGCTGGCGGCGGGCAACGTGTATCTCAACCGCGGCATCACCGGCGCCCTGGTCAACCGGCAGCCCTTCGGCGGCTATCGGCTTTCCGGCATCGGCAGCAAGGCGGGTGGGCCCGACTATCTGCTCCAGTTCGTCGTGCCGCGCACCGTCACCGAAAACACGCTTCGCCGCGGGTTCGCGCCGTCGTCGGAGCCGGCGTGAACGCGATTCGGCCGCGTCCCCGCCGTTTTTTGGCCGGCTGGGAAACGCTCACGAAACCCTTACACTCCCCGAATACATCTACGAGTCTTCGCCGAACCCAAAGCGGATCGCGGGCCGGCACCCTCTGGAGCGATACGGCATGTGGAAGCGAACGTTGAGGACGTGGCGGGGCCGGGCAATCGCGTGTGCCGTGGGACTGTGCGCGTCGCTCGCCCAGAGCCATGCGGCTGATCTCGAGATCCCGCCCTACGCCAAGGTCTCGGGCGAGGTGTCGGGGTCGCTGAAGTGCGTCGGCTCCGACACGATGAACAACCTCGTGGCCCACTGGGCCGAGGGTTTCAAGAAGTTCTACCCGAGCGTTCAGGAGGGCATCGAGGGGAAGGGATCCGCGTCGGCGCCACCGGCCCTGACCGAGGGCACCAGCACGTTCGGCCCGATGAGCCGCGACTGGAAGCCGACCGAGATCGACACGTTCAAGGCCAAGCACGGCTATCCGCCTGCGGTCGTGCCCGCGGCCATCGACATGCTCGCCGTCTTCGTGCACAAGGACAACCCGCTGGCGCAGCTCTCGCTGCAGCAGGTGGACGCGATCTTTTCGAAGAATCGCAACGGCGGCCTCAAGGACGACATCCGCACCTGGGGCGACCTCGGCCTCGAAGGCGAATGGAAGGACAAGCCGATCAGTCTCTACGGCCGCAATGCGGCGAGCGGCACGTATGGCTATTTCAAGGAGCACGCGCTCTTCAAGGGCGACTTCAAGCCCACGGTGAAGGAGCAGCCGGGCAGTTCCACGGTCGTGCAGGCCGTGGCGAGCGACAAGTTCGGCATCGGCTACAGCGGCATCGGCTACAAGACCGCCGACGTGCGGGCCGTGCCCCTGGCGGCGAAAGGCGACGGCAAGGCGATCGCGCCGGAGCCCCAGTTCGCCTACTCCGGCGAGTATCCGCTGGCCCGGTTCCTGTATCTCAGCGTCAATTACAAGCCGGGGTCGACGCTCGATCCGCTGCGGCGCGAGTTTCTGCGGTATGTGCTCAGCGGCAGTGGTCAGGCCGACGTGAAGAAAGACGGCTATCTGCCCGTCACGGCCCCGATCGCCAAGCGAGCCCTCGAGAGCGTCGGCATCCAGTCCCCGTAGCGCGGCACTCAGAGGCGGCATGGACTCCAAGCCCACATTCACGGGCCGCCCGCGCCGCCGCACGACACATGCGTGGGTCAAGGCGGGCGACGCCCTCGCTCGCCTCCTGATCACACTCGGCGGGATCGGCACGATCGGCGCCGTGCTTCTCGTGGGCGTGTTTCTCGTGGCCGTGGCGTTGCCCCTGTTTCGCTCCGCCCGGGTGGCGTTCCTGCACGGGGGCGCGCTCGCGCACGATCCCGCGGCCGTGTGTGCCGTGGGCTGCGACGAGGAGGGGCTCGTCGGCTGGATGCTGGACGGCGCGGACGCGCGGCTGCGGCTGTTCACCACCCGCGAGGGCGCGCTGCTCGTCGATCGGCCGCTGGCCGACGCCGGGTTCGGCGGGGCGACGACGATCCGCATCCAGCCCGGCTCCGCCCAGGCGGTGGCCGGGTATGCCGACGGATCGTTTCGGGTCGGGAAGTTCGGCCTCGAGTCACGGTTCCTGCCGGCCGCCGACCTGCCGCAGGGGCTCGACGGCCTCCAGGTGGGCGCGGCGAAAGCCGTCGGCGACGACGTGATCGTGCGCACCGGCCCCGACCGCTACGCACGGCTCACGGTGGTGACCGAGATGTCCGCGGAGCCGTCGCGGGCGCTCGACGCGCCGATCGTGGATGTCGACGCCACGCAGGGATCGACCGGGCCGCTCGTGGCCGCGCTCGACGACCGCGGCCGCGTGCGGATCGAGACCTCGTCGACGCGTCGCAACCTGCTCACCGACGAGACGGTCACCGAGTCGGCCGGTGCGACGATCGAGGCGGAGCCGGCGGCCGATGCGAACGGTTGGAAGCCCGCGTTCGCCCGCGTATCGGAACTGGGCGACCAGCTGTTCCTGATCGCCCGCGATGGAACGTGCCGCCGGTACGGGATCCGCTCGATCGAGACGCCGGCGCTGATGGAGTCGCTCGACCTCGTCCCCGGCGACGCGGAGGTGACCGCCGTGGCGCGGCTGTTCGGCGGCACCGCGATCGCCGTGGGCGACTCGGCCGGCGTCGTGCGGGTCTACTTCCCCACGCGGGCCGACGATGCGGCCGCCGCAGACGGCCTGCAACTGATCGCGGCCCGCACGTTTCCGCCGGGCCCGGGCGGAGCGGGCGTGACCGCGCTGGCGGCGTCGCCGAGGTCGCGGCTGCTCGCCGTCGCGGATGCGACGGGGAGGTTGCGGCTCCTCCAGACGACGGCCGGCCGGGGCGTGCTCGAAACCAGGTTTCCTGCCGAGGATCCGCGGGCGATGGTCGATCGGCTCGTCATTGCCCCGCGGGAAAACACGCTCGTGGCGGTCGACGCCGGCCGGGTGGCGTCGTGGGCCTTCGATGCGGGGTATCCCGAAGTGTCGATCGCGGGCCTCTTCGGCCGCGTGTGGTACGAGAACTACCCGCGGCCCGTCCACGCCTGGGAGACGACCGGTCACGAGGCGTTCGAGTCGAAGTTCGGCCTCGTGCCGCTCGTGTTCGGCACGATCAAGGCCACGCTCTACTCGATGCTGTTCGCGACGCCGATCGCGCTCCTGGCGGCGATCTACTCGAGTCAATTCATGCACCCGCGCTGGAAGGCGCGTATCAAGCCGCTCATCGAGATGATGGCGAGCCTGCCGAGCGTGGTGCTGGGCTTCGTCGCGGGTCTCGTGCTGGCCCCGCTGCTCGAGCCGGCGGCGATGACGCTCGTGGCCGGCGTGTTTCTCGTGCCACTCGCGCTGCTCGCCGGCGCGCATCTGTGGCAACTGCTGCCCTCGGGCTGGCGAAACGCCCTTGCCGGGTGGAGATTCGCGGCGATCGCGCTCGGGGCGCTGCCCGCGGGCGTCGTCGCCGCACGGGCGGCGGCACCGCTCGTGGAGTCGGTGCTGTTTCACGGCGACTTTCGGGCGTGGCTCGACGGCCGGGGGGGGAGTGGTTTCGGCGGTTGGGTGGTGGCGCTGCTGCCGCTTTCCGGCGTGGCTGCGGCCCTCGTCACGGCCCGGTTCGTCAGGCCATGGCTCCGCCGTCACAGCCGGTCGTGGTCGCAGCGGCGCGCGGCCCTGGCATCGCTCGCGACGTTCGTCAGCGGCGTGGTCTTGGCCATCGTGATCGCGATCGCCGCGGCGATGTTCCTCGACGCCTTGCGGCTCGACACCCGCGGCGGACTGTTCGGCACGTACGTGCAACGAAACGCCCTCGTGGTCGCCATCGGGATGAGTTTCGCGATCATTCCGCTCGTGTTCACGATCGCCGACGACGCGTTGTCGAGCGTGCCGGATCATCTGCGGAGCGCGTCGCTGGGGGCGGGGGCGACGCCCTGGCAGACCGCCGTGCGGGTGATCGTGCCCGCCGCGGCGAGCGGACTCTTTTCAGCCGTGATGATCGGCCTCGGCCGCGCGGTGGGCGAAACCATGATCGTGCTCATGGCCGCGGGCAATACGCCGCTCATGGACTGGAACCTCTTCACCGGGTTCCAGACGCTGTCGGCCGCGATCGCGACCGAGTTGCCCGAGGCGGCCCGGGGCAGCGGGCACTACCGGGTGCTGTTCCTGGCGGCACTCGTGTTGTTCGGGATGACGTTCATCGTGAACACGGCGGCGGAGGTGGTGCGGCAGCGGTTTCGGAGGCGGGCGCATGAACTCTGAGACGGTTCGCCCGCCGCGCCGGCTGCGTTCGGCCCACTCGAGCCTGGCCGCCCATGGTGAGCCGCTCGTCTGGCTCACGGGCGGCGCGCTCGCGCTGGCGATCGCCATGATCTCCGGCCTGCTCGCGTTCATCGCTTTTCGCGGTGCCGCGACGTTCTGGCCGGTGCCACTCGTGGAATTGGAATGTGCCGACGGCCGGCGGGCCCTTGGCGAGGTGAGCGGGCGGGAAACCGTCGCGGCCGTGGACGGCCGCCCCGCCGTCAGCCGCACGCTGCTCAACACCGCCACGTTCGAGATCACCGGCAACCATTACGAGTGGTTCGACGACTCACGGATCGTCGGCACCGTGCGGCCGGAGTGGGCGACGGCCGTCGAGCGGCTCGAAGGTGGACGGTTTCACGGAGTGCCCGTCCGCCTCGTGCACGGCGAGCAGACGGTGGCCGAGGGCCCGGAGCGGGCCTGGCGGGAGTTCGAGCGGATCCAGCCCGGGGTGCGGCGGCGGGTGCGCGAGATCGTGCGGATCGATCGCCACGATCGCGGCATTTTGCAACGGCAGTTGCGGTCGGCGCGGCTGGCCGTCGTGCAGGGCGACCTCCGGTCGGGCCGCGACAGCACCGCGTATGAGGCTGCCGTGCGGGAGGAGCAGGCGGTCGCCGCCCGGGTGCAGGAACGATCCGCGCTGCTCGACGCGGACACCGCGCGGCTGCGCGAAGAAAACGCCGGCTGGGGCCTCGAGTTCGAGGCGGCCGGTGGGGAGAAACGGGTGCTTCCGCTCGAGCAGATCGTGCGGGCCTGGCAGCCGAACCGCTTGTCGACCACGGGCAAACTCGGGGTGTACCTCGCGCGGTGGTGGGAGTTTCTCTGTGATGATCCGCGCGAGGCCAACAGCGCTGGGGGCGTGTTCCCGGCGATCTGGGGCACGGTGGCGATGACGCTGATCATGGCGCTCCTGGTGGCGCCGTTCGGGATCCTCGCCGCCCTCTACCTGCGCGAATACGCGTCGAGTGGTCCGGTGACGACGGCCGTGAGGATCGCGATCAACAACCTCGCCGGCGTGCCGAGCATCGTGTACGGGGCCTTCGGCCTCGGCTTCTTCTGCTATGTGGTCGGCGCCGGAATCGACGAGGTCTTTTTCCGGCCGGCACTGGTCGCCGACAATCAACCGACCTTCGGCACCGGCGGCCTCCTCTGGGCGTCGCTCACTCTCGCCCTGCTCACCCTGCCGGTGGTGATCGTCGCCACCGAGGAGGCGCTCTCCGCCGTGCCCAACTCGATGCGGGAGGGGTCCTATGCCTGCGGGGCCGGCAAGTGGCAGACGATCCGGCGGATCGTGCTGCCGCGGGCGCTGCCCGGAATCATGACGGGCCTCATCCTGGCGATGGCCCGCGGCGCGGGCGAGGTCGCGCCGCTCATGCTCGTGGGTGTGAAGAAACTCGCGCTCGATCTGCCCATCGACGGCACCTTCCCGTTCGTCCACCCGGAGCGGGAGTTCATGCACCTTGCCTATCTGATCTACGACGTCGGCTTCCAGAGCCCCAACAGCCAGGCCGCCCAGCCGATGGTGTTCACGATCACGTTCCTGCTCGTCACGATCATCGCACTCTTGAACGTGGCGGCGATCTGGCTGCGGTCGCGGCTCAAACGACGCTACGTGATGCAGCAGTTTTGAGCCGGCGATCCGGTTTGCGGTATCATTCTCCGGAGGTCTCAGCCGCCATGCAGGCATTCACAGACAGTTCGCCCGTCGCATCCCAGGGTGGCCGTACCCCGGCAGCCGACCCGCCGGCCGACCGCCTGCTCGCGGTGGCGGCCGGCCGCGAGGTGCCTGCCGAAGTTCACGACCGCGTGCTGGCCGAGACCCCGGTCCTCGAGATCGACCGCTTCAACCTGTGGTATGGCGGCAAGCAGGCGTTGCATTCCATCACGATGCCCGTGCCCCACAACAAGGTGACGGCGCTCGTGGGGCCCAGCGGCTGCGGCAAGTCGACGCTCCTGCGGAGCGTCAACCGGCTCAACGACCTCGTGCAGAACGTGCGGATCACCGGCGACATGCGGCTCAGCGGCGACTCGATTTACGACCCGCGAATGGACGTGATCGAATTGCGCAAGCGGATGGGCATGGTGTTTCAGAAGCCGAACCCGTTTCCGATGAGCATCTACGAGAACGTCGTCTACGCCCTGCGGATCGACGGAGAGAACAGCCGCGCGGTGCTCGACGAGGTCTGTGAACTGAGCCTGCGCGGGTCGGCGCTCTGGGACGAGGTGAAGGACCGGCTCCATGACAGCGCCCTGGGGCTCTCGGGCGGCCAGCAGCAGCGGCTCTGCATTGCGCGGGCGATTGCGGCCGAGCCCGAGGTGCTCCTCCTCGACGAGCCCTGCTCCGCGCTCGACCCGATCGCCACCGGCAAGGTCGAGGACCTGATCCAGGAACTCCGCGGCCGCTACTCCGTGCTCATCGTGACCCACAACATGCAGCAGGCCAGCCGCACGAGCGACTACACCGCGTTCATGTACCTCGGTCGGCTCATCGAATATGGGCCCACGACCGAGATCTTCACGAAGCCGATCCTGCGCGAGACAGAGGCCTACGTGACGGGCCGCTTCGGCTGAACGTCACCCGGCGAAGACGATGACCAGGCACATCGAACGGCAGATCGATCAGCTCAAGGAGAAGATCCTCCGCGTGGGGACGCTGGTCGAAGAAGCCTTTTCGAAGGCGATCACCGCGCTCATCAACCGCGACATGGCCCTGGCCCAGCGGGTGATGTCCAGCGACGAGGAGATCGACCGCATGGAGGTGGAGGTCGAGGAGGAATGCCTGAAGATCCTCGCCCTCTACCAGCCCGTGGCCGCCGATCTCCGCTTCGTGGTGGCCGTGCTCAAGATCAACAACGATCTCGAGCGCATGGGCGACCTCGCCCGCAACATCGCCAAGCGGGTGGCCCAGCTCGCCACGGGGCCGACGGTCGACCTGCCGCCGGAGATTCGCACGATGGCGATGCTCGCGCAGGACATGGTCAAGCAGTGCCTCGACGCCGTCGTCAACGCCGACCCGACCCTCGCCCGGCAGGTGCGCGAGGAGGACGATGCCGTCGACGAGGCCCGCCAACAGATCCGCCGCCGCATCCTCCAGGGCATCAAGGCTCATCCGGATCAGCTCGAGAACCTGCTTCGCATCAACTCGGTGTCGAAGCACATCGAGCGGATCGCCGACATGGCGACCAACGTCGCCGAGGACGTGATCTACATGGTGGAGGGCGACATCGTGCGCCACCGCACCACGGACTGACGGCCGCCGGTCGGGCGCCGGCTCGGGGTTACCCCGTACCGTCGCCGGACTGGAGAGCAGGTGATAATTGCCCGCACTCGGAGTCGGTCGGTAGGCATGCTCGACTCCGGTCGTGTTGAGAGTACAGGACTCGTGGGTTTTGCTCAGACGCCCATAGTCCTCAACGACTCCCTGCGTCTGCGCGTGCCCACCGACCGACTCCGCCGAAAGTTCTTGGCGCTGTAGCGACAGGCCTCCAGGCCTGTCGATCGACAGAGCTGGAGCTCTGTCGCTACGGAGGAGGCGAGGGGCTGCCCCTGCCGTTGAGCCGGCGTATGTGACCAGCGAAGCCATGGATGGCGCAGCGCATGCGCTCTGGCAAGCGCAGGCACA
>JBAXUY010000083.1:0-13138 GCA_037129475.1 Planctomycetia bacterium
GGCTTCGGGCTCCCCGTGTCCCGATCGCCGGCGTTACTCGGGCACCGATTCGCCGCAGGCGGATTGGTCGGGGCGCAATGAACGTCCGGCGACGGGATATGGGGAGCCCGAAGCCGGCACGGGCGAGTTGACGCACGATAGCCGAGCCGTCCGAATCACGCCGCAGCGCGCCGTGGGGGCGTGAGGTTGAAGAGCGAGAAGATCTCGTCGGCCGTGAGGCCGCTCGACGCGGGGGCTTCCGCCTGCGAGAGGATCGTGTCGGAGAGGTCGCGCTTCGCACGCAGCACTTCGTCGATCCGCTCCTCGATCGTGTCCACGGAGAGATACCGCGTCACGGTCACGGCGCCGACGGCGCCGATCCGATGCGCGCGGTTGATCGCCTGGTCCTCGACGGCCGGGTTCCACCAGCGGTCGAAGAGGAAGACGTATTGCGAAAACTGCAGATTCAGGCCGACGGCGCCGGCCCCGTAGGAGAGCAGGAGCACGCCATGCTTCTTCTCGTGCTTGAACCGGTGAATCGCCTCGTCGCGGGCCGCGGTCGACATGCCCCCGTGGTATTCGAGGGCGCCGAATCGCCCGAGCCGGTCCTTGAGCCGGCCGAGCGTCTCCACCCACTGGCTGAACACGAGTGACTTGCGGCCGCTCGCCTGGATCTCCTCCAGTTCGGACTCCAGGCAGTCGAGCTTCGCGCTCTCGCCCGTCGCCGTGTCGAAGTTGCAGATCTGCTTGAGACGCAGCACGAGCTCGAAGACGTTTTGAATCGTCGCCTCGTTGCCGAGTGCCGAGAGCCGCAATACTCCCTCTTCCTCCGCCCGGCGGTAGGTCTCGCGCTGCTCGGACGAGAGCTCGATGCGTTCGTCGCGATTGAGCCGCGGCGGCATGTCGGTGAGCACCTTGTCTTTCGTGCGGCGCAGCACGTGGTCGGCGGCCGCGGCACCGAGCACCCTGGGCGACATCCGGTCGTTGAGGTGGCCCGGGGCGACGAACTCGAAGAGCGACACGAGATCTTCGGCACGGTTTTCCACGGGCGTGCCGGTGAGGGCCCAGCTGCGACTGCGCTTGAGATCCCGCACCGCATGGCTCGTCTGGCTCGACCGATTCTTGATCCGCTGGGCTTCGTCGAGCACGACCAGATCGAACTCGAGCCCGAGTTCCGCCACGAGTTCGCGGTCACGCACCACGGCCTCGTAGTTGGCGAGCTTCACCGGCACGTCGGCGAGCGACCACTGCCAGCGGCGGCGGGCCTGCTCCCCCTCGATCACCGCCACGACGAGCTCCGGCGCCCAGTCGGCGAGTTCGCGGGCCCAGTTGGAGACGAGGCCCTTCGGGCAGACGACGAGCACCCGCTTGGCCTGTCCCGAGCGAATGAGCAGCCGCAGCGACGAGATCGCCTGCATCGACTTGCCGAGGCCCATCTCGTCGGCGAGCACGGCGCCGTGCCGCGGCAGGAGGAAGGCCATGCCGTCGAACTGAAACGGAAACGGCTGCCGGGGAAATTCGAGCCGGCTCGTCTCGAGAATCGTCTCGAGATCGGGCTGGAGCAGGAAGAAGAATCGCTCGGAGATCTTGACGACGTCGCGCGGCGGCGCGATGCGCGTGCGCCGGGGGACAGGCGGGCCGGGTTCGGTCCCTGTCGCGCCCGGCGTCGAAATGCTCGGCGCGGCCCGCCGTGGCTTCGTCGATACCGGCGCCGTGGTCGGGGCGAACGAAAAACTCTCGACCGTGGGCCGTGCGTCCAGGAGGGGCACCCGTACGACGGCCAGCGCGGCCACGTCGATCGGCAGCCGTAGCGTCGCCGGGGCGGCGAGCCGTGGATCGATCGCCGGCAGCACACGCACGCCCGGCAGCGCGAGATCCGCGCACCGGAACGAGCGGACGGGTGCGACGGGTGGGTGGGTGCCTGTCATCGATTCCGTGAGCCGGAGCTCACTCCGCGGAGACGGCTAGTGCCGCTGCGCCTCCTCGATGGCGGCGCGAATACGATCGAAGGGTTCGTGGAGGTCGACGGCGGCCGCCAACGGCTCGAGTCTCTCGCGCAGCATGGTCTCGGCGCCGGTGTCGCCGGCCAGGGCGGTCACCCGCGCAGTGCCGAGTTCGAATCCGGCCCCGGCATCGATCCGTGTGACGAGTGCGACCGGCAGATTCGTATGCGGCCTCACCGCAAGCATCGAGTCGAGGTCGGTGAGCACGACGAGCGGTTCGATCGAAGCCTCCGCGAGCAGCGCCGCCCCGATCTGCTGTCCGTGGAGATGCCCCTGCAGCGTGGCGCCGTACAAGATCTGCTGGGCCCGCGAAATCTTGACCGGCGCGGTGCAATGGAACTCGAGCGGGCGGCCCGCCGCATCGACGAGCAGGTAGCCCCCGAAGAGCCCGTGCGACGGCGAATCGACCACGGTCAGAAAACCGTAGGCCGGGGACGACGATGGCTGCTCCATGGGCGTCGGCTGCCTGTCCGCTGGGTGCGAGGGCCCGCACCGCGCGGCCCATCGACCTGTCCATCGGGCATCTCCGCGGCCCACTTGAGGCCACCTGCGGCCCTGCGGGCCGATCGCCGGACCGGAGCCCCGCGTCGGAACCTGGGAAAACCCTGACGGCTGGCACGGCGCGGCTCCAGTTCATGGAAACCAGAGCGTATTCTGCCTACGATACGTGATCGGGAAGGTGCCGACCGGCAGCCAGCCCAGTCCCCAAGGAGCCCGCGCATGCAGGATGGCCCTCCGGTGTTCACGCAACTCGACATCTCGGCGAATTCGGTGACGTCGGGATCGAATCCTGCGCTCAACGCAGACCCCAACGAAACCAACCGGTTGCTGCGCGACATGATCGCGCTGCAGATGAAGTCGTGCGAACTGCTCGCTGAAATGGTCAATCAGGTCTCGCTGCAGCAGCGGCAGCGGGTGGCCGAACTCAAGGCGTGGAAGGAAGCCAACCCGGAACTCGCCAAGTCGTGTCGACAGGCAGCCGAGTCGCTCTCCAAGGTGCACACCGAGTTTCTCGCCAGCATCGCCCGCGACGCCGCGGAGAACGCCGACGACTTCACCGACAGCGAGTACGCCCTCGGCGAGTTCATCGACCGCTACGGCCCGCGGCTCGCCCACTTCAACGGCGTCTTGCAGCTGTTCGCCCAGCTCGGCGCCCCGCTGCCCCAAAGCAACCCGCCCACGAACGGCTGACTGTCAAAACGGGGAGGCGAGGGGGTCGGCGAACGCTCGAGGAGCATTGGGCCGCTGCGGCCCACGCGACGAGACTTTTGCCGCCCCTGAGCCGGTGCTATACCCACGATCTTGAATCGATGCTCGAGGAGGAACCCGCGATGGCCACTGCCTCTCCCGTAAAGGCTGCCGTCTTCGAAGTCGCCGGCGACGCCGCCATCGCGCAGGCCCGAGCCGCGCTCGACGCCCACACCGTCGAGATGATGGCCTGGCACTTCCATCCGTCGACCGGCTGCCCATTCTGGCTCGACTACGCGACGAAGCTCACGTTCAATCCGCTCACCGACGTGAAGTGCTACGCCGACCTGAAAAAGTTTCCGCCGTTCGAGGACGAGTGGCTGCGCGGCGGCCCGGTGCGCCGCTGGGTGCCGAAGGGCCTCGCCGACCAGCCGTGCTACGTGTTCGAAACGGGCGGCACGACCGGGATCCCGAAGTCGCGTTACAACTCCCGCGACTTCCGCACCGACTACGAGATGTTCAGCGACACGCTCCCCGAGGAGTTCTTTCCGAAGGGCGCCAACTGGCTGATGCTCGGCCCCTCGGGCCCGCGGCGGCTGCGGCTCTCGATCGAGCACCTCGCCCAATACCGCGGCGGCATCTGCTTCTGCGTCGATCTCGACCCCCGCTGGGTGATCAAGCTCATCCAGAAAGGCTGGATGGAGCACCTCGAGGCCTACAAGCAGCACTGCATCGACCAGGCGATCACGATCCTCGAGGCCGGCCACGACGTCCGCTGCATGTTCACGACGCCGAAGCTGCTCGAGGCCCTCGCGCTCGCGCTCGAGAAGAAGGGTACGACGATCCGCAAGGCGGGCATCACCGGCATCTTCTCCGGCGGCACCGAGTTCACGCCGCAGTGGACTCGCTTCGCCGTGGAGGAACTCCTCGACGGCGCCTACATGACTCCCACCTACGGCAACACGCTCATGGGTCTGGCGGCGAGCCGGCCCGTCGTCCCTGCCGACGGCTACACCATCGCCTACTACGCCCCGCAGCCCCGCGCCGTGATCGAAGTCGTCGACTTCGACAACCCCGACGAACTCGTCCCCTACGGCGGAACCGGCCGCGTCCGCCTCACCACGCTCACGAAGGAAACGTTCATTCCCGGCTTCCTCGAGCGCGACGAAGGCGAGCGCGAGCTCCCCTATGCCAAATACCCATGGGACGGCATCAGCGGCGTCCGCCCCTTCCGCGCGCTCGCGGCGAGCACGACGGTGGGCGTTTACTAGGTTCACGGGAAGTCTCGGCATCGTGCCGAACTTCCCTTGGCCGACCTCCGTCGGCTGGTGCTGACCCGGCCCTCCGGGCTTGGCGCTGTTTCGTCCTCAACGACTCCCTGCGTCTGCGCGTGCCCACCGACCGACTCCGCCGAACGTTCCTGGCGCTGTAGCGACAGGCCTCCAGGCCTGTCGATCGACAGAGCTGGAGCTCTGTCGCTACGGAGGAGGCTTCGGGCTCCCCGTATCCCGGGAGCCGGCGTATGACGACAAGCGCAGCCATGGATGGCGCAGCGCCGTCGGCATCCGAGTGAGCGAAGGCCTGGAGGGCCTGAGTGAACGTCCGGCGACGGGATATGGGGAGCCCGAAGCCGGTGCGTACAAGCCCAGGCATGACAGGCTGAAGCCTGTCCTACGAAGAGGCTAGAATGTTTGCGACTTCGATTCACCCGAGGAACCTATTCATGCATCTTCCCGCCTGGCGGTTCGGCAAGCCGTATGAGTCGCTCGAACGCACGAAGCTCGTCCACTTTCTGACCGGCGAGCCCGTCGCCGAGGTGAGCCAGGTGGGCGGGGCGATCGTGGGCCGCGATCTGCAGAAGGCAGGGCAGGCGCGGGCGGCGTTGCTGGCGATCGATCCCGAGGAGATCGTGGAGCGACTGCAGACGGCGGGCAATCTCTATGCCCACGGCACGCTCCAGGTGGGCGACGTGAAGCAATCGCCCGCCGATTTCGTGAAGCATCAGTCGGCCACGACGGGGCTGCCCGAGAGCCTCTGCCGGGCCAATATGCAGAAGAACCTGTTCGTGCTCTCGAACATGGACCGGATGCTCGACGCCCTCTCGCGTGGACTGCCGCCGGAGATTCTCTGGAAAGGCTACGGCACGGAGCACCGTGGCGTGGTCGTGAGCTACCAGGCGCAGGCGCCGGCGCTCGGGCTCGTGCTCCCCTCCAATTCGCCGGGCGTGCACACGCTCTGGCTGCCGGTGATCGCGCTCGGCGTGGGCCTGGTGCTCAAGCCGGGCGGGCAGGAGCCGTGGACGCCGTATCGGATGGCGGCGGCGATGGTGGAGGCGGGGATTCCCGCCGAGGCGATCGGGCTCTATCCGGGGGCGACCGACGTGGGCGGGGCGATCCTGGCGGGCTGTCGGCGGAGCATGATCTTCGGCAGCGCGAAGACGGTGGAGCAGTATCGCGGGAATCCGGGCGTGCAGGTGCATGGACCGGGGTTTTCGAAGATTCTCTTCGGCGACGACTGCGTCGACGACTGGGAGCGATACCTCGACGTGATCGTGGAGAGCGTGGCGGCCAACAGCGGCCGCGGGTGCATCAACGCGTCGGCCGTCTATGCCAGCCGTCATACGAAGGCGATCGCCGAGGGGATTGCGGCCCGGATCGGGCCGATCGACGTGAAGCCGCCGGACGACCCTGACGCCAAACTCGCGGCCTTCACGGTGCCCGGTGCCGCCAAGGCCACGTGGGAGCAGATCGAGGCGGGCCTCAAGGCTTCCGGAGTGACCCACACCACGGCGGCCTACGGCCCCAGATTCGTCGAAGGGGAGCGGTGCGGCTGGCTGCGGCCCACGGTCGTGCACTGCGCGAGCCCCGAGCCGGAGATCGCGAAGGCAGAATACATGTTTCCGTTCGTGAGCGTGGTCGAGTGCCCGCAGGCCCGCATGCTCGAAGCGATCGGGCCCACGCTCGTGGCCACGGCCATCACCGACGACGAGACGCTCCAGCGGGAGCTCGTGGATTGCACGGCGATCGACCGGCTTAACCTCGGCCCCATCCCCACGACGAAGCTCGACTGGCTCCAGCCCCACGAAGGCAACATCATCGACTTCCTCTACCGCTCGCGGGCCTTGCAGGTGCCGGCGGCGAGCCCGGTGGGCGTGGCGTGATGGACGGCAGCTGGACGAGCGACTTCGAGGTCCGGCCCGGCCCACGGCTCGTCGTCGGCCCCGGATCGATCGACCGACTCGGGCGACTCGCCCGCGAGTCGGGTGCCGTCCGGGCGCTCGTCGTCAGCGACCCCGGGATCATCGAGGCGGGGCACACGGCCGGGGCTCTCGAGTCGCTCTCCGAGGCGGGCGTGGCCACGACCGTGTTCGATGCGTTCGGCGAGAACCCCACCACCGATCACGTCGAGGCCGGCGCGGCGCTGGCCCGCGAGTTCCGCCCCGATCTGCTGGTGGGGCTCGGTGGCGGCTCGTCGATGGACTGTGCCAAGGGGATCAACTTTCTGTTCTCCTGCGGCGGCCGGATGCAGGACTACCGGGGCCGCGATTCCACCCGGGCACCGATGCTGCCCTCGATCGCCGTGCCCACCACCGCCGGCACCGGCAGCGAGACGCAATCGTTCGCGCTCGTCAGTGACCCCGCCACTGGCCTGAAGATGGCCTGTGGCGCTCCCGGCGCCGCCTTTCGCATCGCGATTCTCGACGTCAACCTCACGCTCACGCAGCCGCTTTCGCTCGCAGCCCTGACCGGCATCGATGCCCTGTCGCATGCAGTCGAGAGCCACGTGAGCCGGGCTGCCTCTCCCGCCTCGCGCATCTTCTCGCGCGACGCATTCCGACTCCTGGCGACGAACCTCACCGGTGTCTTTGCCGACGGGGGCACGATCGCCGCACGGTCGGCGGTGCAGTTCGGCGCGACGCTCGCCGGCCTGGCGATCGAAAACTCGATGCTCGGCGCTGCGCACGCGCTCGCCAACCCGCTCACAGCCGCCCACCACGTGGCACATGGCCAGGCGGTGGGGATGATGCTGCCGCACGTGGTGCGATTCAACGGGCCCGCCTGCGGCGCCGCCTATGCGGAACTGCTGCGCGAAATCGGCATCGATGTGCCGGCCCACGAAGCGGCCGCCCGACTGGCCCACTGGCTAGCCGATCTGTTGACTGCGGCCCGGCTCGCGCCCACGCTCACCGCGGCTCGCGTGGCAGCTCCCGAGACGGCACTCCTCGCCGCGCAGGCGGCGGGGCAGTGGACCGCCGGCTTCAACCCCCGGCCGGTCACGGCGACCGAACTCGCCGCGCTGTACGAGGCAGCCCGATGAGACACGCGACCTGGTGCAAAAAAAGGTGCCTGACACCTTTTTTGCTCGCCTGGCTCGTCGGCGCAGTTGTAGGCGTCGCCTGTGCGCGAAACGTCGACGAGGCGCCGGCCGACGCCTGGCCGATGGCCCGCGGCTGCCCTGCGGGCACGGGCTGCTCGGCGATGCGTCTCCGCCTCCCGCTCGCCGAGCACTGGCACCGCACATTCGACAAGACGGCCTTTGGGGCGGTGCCGGTGATCGCCGCCGGCACGATCTGCCTCGGCGACCTCGACGGCACGTTCCATGCGCTCGACCTCGAGACGGGCGCGACCCACTGGTCGTTCAAGGTTGAGGCGGCTGGGTTTTCTTCGGCCGCAGCCGTATCGCTCGACGATACCCTGCCGCTCGTCGTCGTGGGCGACGACAGCGGCGTCGTCCGTGCGTTCGACCGTGTCACCGGAAAGGTCGTCTGGGAATACGAGACCGACGGCGAAATCTCCGGCGGTCCGACGATCGTTCACGCCACGAACGAGGGCGACGCGGCGCGGGTGTTCGTGGGTTCGCAAGACGCATCGCTCTCCTGCCTGAACCTCGCCGACGGCACGCTGCGTTGGAAGCACTCGATCGCCGACCAGATCCGCTGCTCACCGACGATCGCCGATGGTCGGGTGTTCATCGCCGGCTGCGATGGCAAGCTGCACGTCATCGACGCCGCGACGGGTACCGAAGTGGCGGCGGTGCCGATCGACGGCCCGACCGGCACGACTCCCGCAGCTGCGGGCGGACGGATCTTTTTTGGCACTGAAGGCGGCACGTTCTTCGGGATCGACGTGCAGGGGGCGGAGGTCGCATGGAAAATCGCCCGAGCGGCGAACGCCCAGGCCTATCGCTCGAGTGCCGCCGTGGCCGATGGGCTGGCGATCGTGGGGAGCCGCGGGAAGGCGGTCGAGACGTTTGCCCTGAGTGACGGCAGCCGCGGCTGGCGGCGGAGCATGCGGGGCAAGGTCGACGCGGCGGCGGTCATCGTGCCCGCCGCGGACGGCTCGCGACACGTGGCCTTGGTGGCCGACATGGCCGGGCGGGTGGCCGCCCTCGACGCTGCCACCGGCGAGCCGCTCTGGGAATTCGACGCCGGCGGCGGCTTCTCCGCGGGCGCGGCGGTGGCCGCCGGCCGCGTGGTGCTGGCGTCCGACAACGGCACCGTCTGGTGTTTCCAGGGCCCGAAACCCTGAAACCAGGCGGTTGGCTGCTCCGCCGACCGACCCCTTCCGCATGCGTCGGGGGCCTTTGGGGAATCTGTCTGGCCCCCGCCAACTGTCATGATCTGTTTCGCCCGCATTTTCGATAGAGAAGGTGGGGAATTCGGGCGAGTGAACCAACGGCGCCGAGAGCCGTATTATTGGTTGCGGCTCCATTGCGGGTGGTTCCAGATACGGGGCCGGCGCGGGGCCAGGAGTGACAACCATGGCGAGAAAAGACGCACTGCTGAACCTTCGGGCGATCCTGGTCCGCCGGCGCGACGCCTTGCGGAGCGCCTTGGCGGGTGATTTGTCCCTGCTCAAGGAACTGCGGAGCGAGTCGCCGGGCGACATCGTCGACGCGGCCCTCGATTCGTCCCACGACGAGATCAGCTCCCAGTTGGCGGAGGTCGAAAGCCGGGAACTGGCCTCGATCGAGAACGCTCTGGAACGAATCCGGTCAGGGCACTACGGCACCTGTGAATACTGCGGCGGCAGGATCCCGATGGCGCGGCTCAACGCCCTGCCCTATGCCACCATGTGCATCGGGTGCCAGCGGGAGGCCGAGCGTTCGGGGATGGGTCCCTCCAGTCGGGAGGAGTCCCGCGAGGACACCGTGGCTGGCGATCTCGAAATCGACGTGTCGTGACCGCTCCTGATTGGCAGGCGTCGGGTATGCTTCGCACGAGCATTCCCTCGTCCCGCCGTGAGTGGCCCATGCCCCGCCAGCCCGTCGCGATCAGCTTGCCTGCCCGGACCGCCGTATTCGTGCTTGCCATGATTGGATACGGCCTCACTGCGTGCGGCCGCGCCCGCGCCGAGGAGCCGCCGCTGTCGCGGATCGCGCCCCTGTCCGGGCAACGGGTCGACCCGATGCGGCCCACGAGGCTCTCCGTCGACGAACGCGAGCAGCTCTACAAGCAGGTGCAGCGCGACGCCGAGCTTCTCGAACGGCAGAGCACCCAGCTGCGCCGGCTCACGCAGCTCGTCCGCCCCACGGTCGTGCACATCGACACCCGCAAGCCGGCACTGCGGCCCAAGAATGGGAAGGCGAGCGAGGACGAGGCCGGCTCGGGTGTGATCGCCGAGATCACCGGACACACGGTCGTGATCACGAATCGTCATGTGGTCAACCGGGCCGAACTCGACAACATCACGATCCGGCTCGACGACGCCCGCGAGATCAAGCCGCGGCGGCTCTGGTCGGATGCGGCGACCGACATCGCCGTGCTCGAAATCGAGGCCGACGACCTGGAAACGGCCCGGCTCGCCACGAACGATCCGGTGCAGATCGGCGACACGGTGCTCGCCGTCGGGAGTCCGTTCGGGCTGTCGCATTCCGTGACGCTCGGGATCGTCTCGGCGCTCGGCCGGCGCGACCTCGAGCTCGGCGAGGAGGGAGTGCGATTCCAGGACTTCATCCAGACCGACGCCGCGATCAACCCGGGCAACAGCGGCGGACCACTCGTGAACCTGCGCGGCGAGGTGATCGGCCTCAACACCGCGATCGCCAGCAACTCCGGCGGCAGCGAGGGGATCGGGTTTGCAATCCCCATCCGGATGGTGATGTTCGTGGCCCGGCAACTCGTGGAGACGGGCGTCGTGTCGCGGGCCTATCTCGGCGTCAAGCTCGACAACGCGTTCACGCAGCGGTCGGCCCAGCGGCTCGGCATGCTCCGTGCCGTCGGCGCCCATGTGAAGGAAGTGACGAAGGGCTCACCGGCCGATACCGCCGGCATCCGGACCGACGACGTGATCGTCGAGTTCGACGGCACCCCGGTGGAGGACGACGATCACCTCGTGAGCCTCGTGAGCATGACGCCCACGAACAGCACCGTGACGCTCGTGGTGTTTCGCGAGCAGGGGCGCATCACGCTCGAGATGCCCGTCGCCAGCCGTTCCGAGTTTGAATAGGGCCCGGCGTCAACCGGAGGGACGGGGCTCCAGCCCTGTCCGCCGACAGGCCTGGAGGCCTGTCGCTACGTGCCGGCGCCGGCGGCGGCCAGGCCGCGGAGGATGCAGTCCTTCACCGCCTCCACGTCGCAGCCGGTGAGCAGATCGAGGTTCGGCCGCCACTGACGCACCGTGCGCCGGTCCACCACGAGCATTCCTGCGGTCAGCTCGCCGCTGGTCTCGATGTCGGCGGCCACGGTCGTCCGCTCGAAGAGCTCGGGGTTGGTGACGGCCACGAGCCCCACCACGTCGTGCAGGCTGATGCCCTCGCTCCCGAGCAACTGCCGATGCGCCCGGAAGGTGTGGGGCAGCATGGCCCGGAGGATGAGACCCGCCCGTGACGCCTCGGAGGGCAGTTGGTCGAGCAACTCGAATCCGAACGTCACCTGACCGGTCGTCTCGAGTGGCACGAGCGTCTTCGCCATCGGCTCGCGCACGACGTGCCGCGCGGCTCGCGGATCGCAGTAAAAATTGAAATCGACCACGGGCGTGGCGTTGCCGTTTCCGTGCGCTGTGCCGCCGGCGATCACGACTTCGCCGATCAGTTCCACGATCGCGGGGTCGCGGGTGAGCACACGGGAGAGGTTCGTCAGCGGCCCGAGCGCCACGAACGTGACCTCCCGCGGGTGGGCATGAAACGTCTCCCAGATCACCTTCTCCGAGACGTGACCGCTGTGGAGACGGGCCTGGGGCAGGTCGATGCCACCGAGGCCGTCGGGGCCGTGCATGCTGAAGGGTTTGGCGGGCCAGACGGTGTCGGTCGGGGCCACGCCGAGTCGCGGCAGCCGGGGCGGATCGAGGAGCCCCACGAGCGTCTGGAGGTTGGCAGTCGCCTGCTCCGGGGAGACATTCCCACCGCTTGCCGTCACCGCCACGACCTCCAGCCGCGGATCGAAGAGCGCCATGGCGATGGCCACGGCGTCGTCGATGCCGGGATCGACGTCGAGAATCACCTTGCGGGGCACGTGGATTTTCTCTCCTGAGTAGGATCGAATGGTATCCGAAACCCGTCCGTTCCGGCACGCTTCCCTCACTGCAGGCACGATTCCTTGTCGCCTCCCCCAGACACTCAGGCCTCGCTCACGGCCAGCACTGCGCGACTCTCCTCCGGCATTCACGCCACGCGGGTCGAGACGGCGGCCCTCGTGGATGGCGTCCTCGCGGGCACGATCGACCTCGC
The DNA here is from genome assembly GCA_037129475.1 of Planctomycetia bacterium. Classification (GTDB taxonomy): domain Bacteria; phylum Planctomycetota; class Planctomycetia; order Pirellulales; family UBA1268; genus RGVT01. The sequence goes on from JBAXUY010000083.1 coordinate 11,838, forward strand.
CGGCTTCGGCCAGTGGCTCGTCGCGCTCGCCGATCTCGGCGAATCAGCGGCGGAGATCGCCGGCGTGGCCGACTCGCTCCGAGCACGGATGCGGCCCGTCGCCCACTCACTGCCGCTCGTCGCCGACACCTGTGGCACGGGTGGCGACGGCTCGGGCACGTTCAACATCTCGACGGCGGCGGCCCTGGTGGCGGCCGCTGCCGGTCTCCCGGTGGCAAAGCACGGCAATCGAGCCGTGTCGAGCCGCACGGGATCGGGCGACGTCCTCGAAGCGCTCGGGGTGCGGATCGACGCCCCGCCCGAGATGTCGGCCGTGTGCCTCCGCGAGATCGGCCTCTGCTTCTGCCTTGCGCCCGTGTTTCATCCGGCGATGGCCACGGTCGGGCCACTGCGCCGCCCGCTCGGCCGCCCGACCGTGTTCAACCTCGTCGGCCCGCTCTGCAATCCGGCGCGCGCGACGGTGCAGGTGATCGGCGTGGGCCGGCCCGCGGTGCGCGAGGCGATGGCCGAGGCGGCGTTCGCACTCGGCGCGGCGCGGGTGCTCGTGGTGTCGGGCACGATCGCGGGCGAGGATGCAAAAGCCTTCGACGAGGTGAGCCTGTTCGGGCCGACCGACGTGATCGACGTCTCGGCAACGGGTACCAGTCGCTTTCGCTGGCTGCCTGAGGACTTCGGTATCGCCACGCGGCCAGCCGCCGATCTCACCGCTCTTGCGGTCGCCGGGCCGGGAGAAAGCGCCGCCATGATCCGCGCCGTGCTCACCGGCGAACGCGGCCCGGCGCGTGACATCGTCGTGCTGAACGCCGCCGCCGTGCTCTACGCCGCAGGCATCGCGGTCGATCCAACGGCTGCCGCGCAGCGTGCGGCCGAAGCGATCGACTCGGGCCGTGCGGCCGCCACGCTCGAGCGGCTCACCGCGACGTCCCGCCACCTGTAGTCGCAGAGTGGCACTCTGCGGAATGCGGCCGGTGTGCAGATTGGCAATCTGCACCTACGAACACCGACGGCCCGACCTGTAGTCGCAGAGTGGCACTCTGCGGAATGCGGCCGGTGTGCAGATTGGCAATCTGCACCTACGAGAACGCACGGTGCTTTGTCCCGGTGCCCTCAACGCCCATCGGTCAGCGGCACCACGAGGCCGTCGTACGCGAGCTCCACACCCGCGGGCAGACGGGCCGAGATCGCGGCGTGCTCGATGTCGTGCGACATGTGCACGAACAGCGTGCGGCGGGCGCCCACGCGGGCAGCCACGGCCAGCGCCTCGTCGAGCGAGAGGTGCGTGGGATGCCGCTCCGGCCGCA
>JBAXUY010000084.1:0-13042 GCA_037129475.1 Planctomycetia bacterium
GTAGCGACAGGCCTCCAGGCCTGTCGATCGACAGAGCTGGAGCTCCGTCGCCACGCGGGAGGCGAACGTCCGGCGAGACGGTACGGGGCAATCCCGAGCCGGCGCGTTCGTCACGAGCCGGCGTGCCATCCTAAAAAGACAGCATCTGCTTGTATTCGGCGATCCGGCGGTCGAGATCGCCGCGGTCGATGCTCGCGAGGCGGTCGAGACTGAAGTCCTCGACCGTGAAGCTGGCCGTGATCACGCCGTAGGCGAGGGCCTCCTTGAGGGCCTGCGGGTCGAAGCGGCCGAGGGCGGCGAGGTGGCCCATCATGCCACCGGCGAAGCTGTCGCCCGCGCCCGTCGGGTCGAGCACCCGGGGCGTGGGGTAGGCGGGCATCACGTACATCTCGTGCTCGCTGAAGAACATCGCTCCGTGCTCCCCCTTCTTGATGACCACGAACTTCGGGCCCATCGCCCGCACCGCGTGCCCGGCCCGTACGAGGTTTTCGTCCTCGGCCAGCAGCTTGGCCTCGGAGTCGTTGAGCACGAGGCCGTCGATCCGCCGGAGCAGCTCGCCGAGCTCGTCGCGCTGGATGTTGATCCAGAGGTCCATCGTGTCGGCGACGGTGAGCCGGGCTCCCGGCACCTGGTCGAGCACGGAGAGCTGCGTGGTCGGCGAGGAGTTGCCGAGGAACACGAACTGCGCCTCCTTGTGGCTGCCGTTGAGCTTCGGCTTGAACTCACCAAAGACGTTGAGGTGCACCTCGAGTGTCTCGCGATCGTTCATGTTCGGCAGGTAGCGGCCCCGCCAGCGGAACGTCTTGCCGCCGGGAATCACCTCGATGCCCGACGTGTCGATGCCGCGGGCGGCCAAAAACCGGGTGTGCTCGGCGGGCCAGTCCTCGCCGACCGTGCCGAGCATCTTCACGGGCGAAAAGAAGCTCGCGGCGTAGGAAAAGAACACGCAGGATCCGCCGAGCACGTCGTCGCGGCGGGCGGTGGGGGTTTCGACGCAGTCGAGCGCGACGCTGCCGACGACGAGCAGGGGCATGGCGGGGTTTCCTGGGTGAATGAAGTCAGCGACATTATGGGCGTCACGGATCGAATCAGAAATCCCTCCACCCTGCGGAGCCCGAGATGATGAAGCGTTTCCTGCTCGTGTGCTGTGCCGTCGTCCTCGCCCCGCTTCCGCTCCTGGCCGACGAATGGCCCCAGTGGATGGGGCCGCAGCGCGACAACGTGTGGCGTGAAGACGGCGTGCTCGAGACGCTTCCGAAGGCTGGCCCGCGCGTCGTGTGGCGGGTGCCGATCGCCGGTGGCTACGCAGGGGCGGCCGTGGCCGGTGGCCGCGTGTTCGTCACCGACTACGTCACTGCCGCCGACGTGAAGGTGGCGAATTTTGAACGGAAGCCGTCCACGGGCACCGAGCGGGTGCTCTGTCTCGACGAGGCGACTGGCCGGATCCTCTGGAAGCACGAGTATCCAGTCACGTACACGATCGCCTATCCGGCCGGGCCGCGCTGCACGCCGACGGTCAGTGGAGACTTCGTCTATACGCTCGGCGCGGAGGGCGATCTGTTCTGCTTCGATGCCGCGACGGGAAAGGTCGTGTGGTCGCGCGATCTGAAGAAGGACTACGCCACGAAGGCCGCGCTCTGGGGCTGGGCGAGCCACCCGCTCGTCAACGGCGAGAAGCTGATCTGTATCGCGGGCACCGACACGGCTCACGCGGTCGCCCTGGACACGCGCACGGGCAAGGAACTCTGGCGGGCCGGCAAGGCGCCCGAACAGGGCTACGTGCCACCGTCGATCATCGAGGCGGCAGGCGTCCGGCAGCTCGTGCTCGTGAAGCCCGACGGCGTGTATGCCGTCGATCCCGAGACCGGAAAACTTCTCTGGGAGACGCCCTACAACGCCGACAACGGCTCGATCATCATGACGCCTGTGCGGATCGGCGATCACCTCTATGTCGGCGGCTACCAGGGCAAAAACCTGCTCTTGAAGCTGAAGACCGACGTGCCCGGCGTGGAGGTCGTGTGGCGGAACAAACCCAAGCAGGGCATCTCGGCGGTCAACGTGCAGCCGTTCGTGGCCGACGGGCTCGTCTACGGGTATCACGAGAACGGTGAACTGCGGGCGATGCGGGTGCCGGAGGGCGACTTCGCCTGGCGCGGCGGCGGCCCGCTGGGCGAGCGGCCCCAAGGCTCGGGCACGGCGTTCATCACGCGGCATCGCGACCGCTTCTTCCTGTTCACCGAGGCGGGCGACCTCGTGATCGCGAAGCTCACGCCCGCGGGCTACGAGGAACTCGGCCGGGCGCACCTCATCGAGCCGACGAACGTCGCCTTCGGGCGGCCCGTCGTGTGGTGCGCGCCGGCCTATGCCAACCGGTCGATCGTCGTGCGGAACGATACGGAGATCATCCGCGTGTCGCTCGCGAAGTGAGCCGGCGCGACGCGGCGGCCACGGCGATCGCGATGCCGCAGGCGGCGATCGCCGCCGCCGAGGGCTCGGGCACGATCACGGTCTTCCAGGCCAGGCCGTAGGTCTCGGTCGTGACGGGCGTCGAGCCCATGTCGTAGACCATGCTCGGGAGCATCACGCGCAGGCCGTAGAGCCCCCCTGCCGGCAGAGCGAACCGCAGGAACTCCGCGTTGTTGTAGAGGCTGGCCGACTCGGCCACGAGCGTGTCGAACACTCCATTGATGACGCTCCACACCTGCAGGTCGAGGTTCGCGAAGGCGTTCCGCGTGCCGGTGTCGGTGGCGTTCGTAAACGTGCCGTTGGCGAACCAGTCGAGCGCCACCTGGAGTTCGGTCGAGGCGGCGAGCGTCGCCGAAAACATGTAATCGGCATGGCTGCCGACACCGAGCGCGCCCAGGTCCCAGCCGTTGGAGCCGATCGAGCCGCCCCCGGTGCCCGAAACGTCCATCGTGGCCCCGTTGACGTACGTGAAGCCGGCGGTCGTGAGGTCGAGGGCTCCGGCACCGGTCGCCCAGTCGAGCGCCTGCGTCGTCCGCACCACGCCGTTCACGAGCGACTGCCCGTTGTTCCAGCCATCGGTTCGCGCAGAGGTCGCCATCAGGACGGCCTTCACGACCCGCGAATCGAGGGCCGTATCGGGCACGAACGAGATACTCTTCGCCGCGTCCTTCATCAGCGCGACGCCACCGGCGACCGTGGGCGAGGCGAAACTCGTGCCGTCCATGTTCGTGAAGAAGAGGTCGGTGGGCGACGGGTTCTGCGTGTACTGTGGGAACGGGCCAAGGCCGCCCGTCGGGCCGAGGTACGCCGCGAGAAAGCCCTGCTCTCCTGCAGCGGCGATGTCGACCGCGGCCCGCACGCCCGTGAGCGTCGTGTTCGTCGCGGGGTTGTAGAAATCGACGGCGCCCCGCGACGAGAAGTCGGAGGGCGTGCGGAAGGAGGTGCCGCCGACGCTGCCCACGGTGATGCCGTTGTAGATGTCTCCGGGGGCGCTCACGGGATCCACGTCCCCGTTTCCGGCGGCGGCGACGAACGTCACGTTCGGATTCTGAAACGCCAGCGCGTCGAGTGCGACGTATTCCGGTTCGGTCGCCGCCGGATCGGGCCCGCCGTAACTGCTGTTGATGACGTCGCAGGCGGTGCCGCTGATCCCCTGGAAGAACTGTCGGTAGACCGAGATCGTCGAGGCCGGCGTCGTGTCGAACGAGCCGATGCTGGCGGTGCTCGTCGAGAATGCCGTCGCGATCGCGCCCGACCAGAGCCGTGCCTGCGGGGCCATGCCCATGCCGATGTACGAATATCCGGCCGCGGTGCTGCCGGTCGCGGCGACGTAGCCCGTGCCCGCGAGCACGTGCCCGACCATGGTGGCGTGGAAGTCGTACGCGCCGGCCACGCCCGTGCCGGCGACCTTCTGCTCGACCGCCGGGCCGAGGCCCAGCCCCGACCGGTCGAACACCTGGTGGCCATCCCAGATGTAGCCCGCCTCGACGTTTCCGATGACGGTCGAACCGCCGTAGAAGCCACTGTTGTAGAAGAGGCCGGCACCGGCGGCATCATTGACGAATGTGAAGGGGCCGGTCGGATAGGGGCCGGCGACATATTCCCCTCGTGCGAGGCCGCTGGCCGTTTCGCCGCGGCAGACCATCGGGAGCGAGGTCGCTGCCAGCAGCAGCGCGAGCACGGCGAGGCTGTACAGCGATCGCAGGATGCCCGGGCATCCACGGCCCCGTTCCGCTCTGTTGAGTTCCTTCATGAGCGGCGCCACCGGGTGAAAATTCCCCGCTCGCAACTCTAGCTCGGTATTTCCGACCTGCCAAGCAACGGGCGCTTGGTGGGCCCGGATGACGGGCGGAGGTGTGCTGTCCTACCCGCACAGGGGGAGGGCCCGGGCAAGGCGGGCGAGCGACTGGTCGCGGCCGAGGATCGCGAGACAGTCGTAGAGGCCCGGGCCGACCGTCTTGCCGGTGACCGCCACGCGGATGGGGTGGATGAGGTCGCCGATCTTGAGTCCAGCCGCCTCCACGATCCCTTTGCAGGCGGCCTCGAGCTCCGGCGGCGCGAAGGGCTCCACCACGCCCAGCGCCGTGATCGCCTGTTCGAGCAGCCCCCGCACGCCCGGCTTCGCGAGCCGCTGCTTCACGGCCGCCTCGTCCATGGGCGGTTCCTCGACCAGGAAGAAGTCGGCGTAGCCGAGGATGTCGCCCGCCACTTTGAGCCGCTCGCCCGACGCCTCGATCACCCGCCGCACCGTGGCCACGGAGCCGGGCGGCGGCGGGTCGGCGACGAGCTTCGCCTTCACGAGAAACGGCAGCATCATCGCGAGCTTTTCGGCGGTCGTGAGCCGCCCCATGTAGTGGTCCTGCACGGCCCACAGTTTCTTGGGATCGAAGCTCGCTGGCGACGAGTTTATCCGCTCGAGCGTGAAGTGCTTCACGAGGTCATCGCGCGAGAAGAACTCCGTCTTGTCGTCGAGCGACCAGCCGAGCAGGGCCATGTAGTTGTCGATCGCCCAGGGCAGGTAGCCGACCTCCCGGTAGAAGTCGACGATCACGGGATTGAACGTGTCGGCCTCGGCTGCGAGTCCGATGCGCTCGGCGATCTTCTGCCCGTGGTCCATCACCTGCTTGAAATCATGGTTCTTGAGGTACTGGGCGAGTTTTCGCTTCGAGAGCTTGGTGCGGCTGCCCGGCTCGGCTACGAGCGGCAGGTGGGCGTAGGCCGGCAGCGGGTAGCCCAGCGACATGGCGATGAATGCCTGCCGCGGCGTGTTCGAGAGGTGCTCCTCGGCGCGGATCACGTGGGTGATCGCGAAGTCGTGGTCGTCGACGACGCTCGCCAGATGATAGAGGCACGAGCCGTCGGCCCGCTGGATCACGTGGTCCTGCTCCCGCTCCCAGGCGAACTCGACGCGGCCGCGGACGGCATCGTCGATCACGAGCGAGCCCTCGCGAGGCATCTTCAGGCGGACCACGCTCGTGCGGCCTTCCGCGGCGAACTGTGCCGCCGTGGCGTCGTCGAAGGCGGCGAAGCGCCGGCTGTAGAGAAACGGCCTGCCCGCAGCCTGCGCGGCCTTGCGCTCCTCGTCGAGCTCCTCCGGCCTCGCGAAGTCGCGGTAGGCATGGCCGGAGGCAAGGAGGCGCTCCGCGGCCGCCTTGTGGCCGGCGGCCCGCTGCGATTGGAAATAGGGCGCATGCGGGCCGCCCACGCCGGGGCCCTCGTCCCAGTCGATGCCGAGCCACCGCAGCCCGTCGAGGATCGGCTGCAAGGCCTCGTCGACGTTGCGTTCCGCGTCGGTGTCGTCGATCCGCAGGATGAACGCTCCGCCGTGCCTGCGGGCGAAGAGCCAGTTGAAGAGCGCGGTGCGAACGCCGCCGATGTGGAGGTAGCCGGTGGGGCTCGGAGCGAACCGGGTGCGGACGGTCATGGGGCGGGGTGGCCGGCGGAGGGGGAACGGCTCACGCCACCCGGTTCATGCGGGCCAGCTTCTTGAGCCGCTTGCGTTCGGCCTTCGAGAGGTGCCGCGTCTCGCGGTCCTCGTCGGCGTCCGAGCCATCAGTGTAGCCGGTGCTGCTCGAGTCGTCGGACGACCAGGCAGGTGACTCCTGCGGCTCGTCCCCCCAGTCGGCCTGCTGCACCACGGTGGTGGGCCGCTCGTTCGCAGGCTGCGGCCTCGTCGCCGCCGCCTTGCCGCCCCCGGCCTCGCCCCGCACTTCGCGGATCACCGATCGTGCGGCGACGAGCATCGCGATCGTCATCAGGCTGCTGCCGGCTGCCCAGGCCGCCGGGCCCACGCCCGGAGGGATGCTCCGTTCCGTGCCCAGCCACGTGGCCGCAGCCGACACGGCCCACGCGCCGAGGCCGGCCACGAGCCACAGGGCGGTGGCGACGCGTTCGTGCAACGGAACGACGGCCCAGAGCGACACGCCGCCGAGGAGCGTTGCCGTGATCACGACCCACCAGCCGTAGCCGGCCGGACCGCAGGCGATGCCCGTGGCTTCCGTCATGAAGGTGCCCACGGCCCGGCCCACGGGCGCCTGGGCCGTGCACGATGCGGCGACGAACAGGCAGGCCAGCCAGCCCCACGCGCGATAGCGGCCCGCGAAGTCGTCGCGCCGGTGTCGGCGCATGAATCGCACGACGAGCGCCACGATGGCCGCCAGGAGAAGCAGCATCTGCGCGAGCCAGCCCGCGAGCGACAGCATGGTGCCGGCGTCGAAGCACGCCGCAGCGGCCGCGACGGACCGCGCGAAGCGGGGCCCGGCCACCCGGCCGAGTGTCGAGAACGCCGGCTCATGGAGCCCGGGTGTCAGCACGGCCGCCATCGCGAGGATGATGCCGGTCGCATACGCCGCCAACCGCCCGAGGTGCGTCGGCAGGAGCATCGCCACGGCCGGCTGTCGCTCGGGCAGCGCCACGGGGTCGTAGTCGGCCATCGTGCGCGCGGAGGCCGCCCCGCCGCGGGATGTCGGAGCGGTTTTCCGTGACCAGGCCATGAGCAGGCGTCGGCGCTGTCCGCGCCGCTGGCTTCCCGGCAGTGCCATGAAAATGTCCCGGATCCTTCCCTGGATCCATTCCCGACGAGTGCACGGTCTTGCGATGGCCGCAACGGCTTCCTGCCCGCGGACCCAGCGCCCCGGTGAGAGTGTCGACCGCCGCCCCCGCGTGGATTCAGCGTTCGGCAGTTGGAACGGGCAACGCGCACGCGCGTCATCGTCGGCACGATCGACGGTTCGGTCCGCGGCCCTACAATCGTCAACGGCGACCGGGTCGTCGGCCTCCCGCGGCCCGAGAGCCGTCATTTGCCGGGCTGTGCGGTGTGCGATACGCTGGGCCGCCGCCGGCAGTGGCGCGAACTCCGCTGTCCTCTGCCCGTATCGTCATCCCTGTCCGGACGTCCTTGGAGAAGATCCCATGGCCTACACGCTGCCCCCCCTGCCCTACGCCTTCGACGCGCTCGAGCCGTTCATCGACGCCCGGACGATGGAGATCCACCACGACAAGCACCACGCGGCCTACGTCACGAACGTCAACAAGGCGCTCGAGGGCAATTCGCTCGGCGACCTGCCGGTCGAGAAGCTGATCGCAGACCTCGAGAAGGTTCCGGAGGCGATCCGGACCGCCGTGCGGAACAACGGCGGTGGCCACGCGAATCACACGATGTTTTGGGAGACGATCGGCAAGGGCAAGGGTGGTGAGCCGGCCGGCCACCTCGCCGAGGCGATCCGCAGCGTGTTCGGCGGATTCGACAAGTTCAAGGAGCTGTTCAGCGACGCCGCCATGAAGCGGTTCGGCAGCGGTTGGGCGTGGCTGTCGGTCGACCCCAAGGGCAAGCTGCTCGTGGAGAGCACCGCCAACCAGGACAGCCCGATCATGCACGGCAACACGCCGATCCTCGGCGTCGACGTGTGGGAGCACGCCTACTACCTGCTCTACCAGAATCGCCGTGCCGACTACGTGAATGCGTTCTACAACGTCATTGACTGGGATGCCGTCGCGAAGCGGTTCGCGGTCGCGAAGAAGTAGCCGCCCGCCTTCCCCAGATTGCCCATGTGCCGGCGCGTGCGCAAAGCACGCGCCGGTTTTTCTTTCTCGTCCGGCGCTGACGTTGACGGCACGCCGACCGCCCGCCTATTCCCTGCCATCGACGGGGCCGCAGGGCGGTCAGTCCGCGTCCCCGCACGACCTGCACAGCCTGGAGATTTCCCGCATGGGCACGCCTGTTCAGCGCACTCGTGAACCGCACCAACCCGTTGCCAGGCTGCCGTTGACGGCGATGGCGGTGATCGCCGTCGTGTTCGGGACGGCGTCATCGACCGGGTGCCGGAGCGGTGCCAGCGCGATGTCGGCTCCATCGTGGTGGTCATTCGGTGGAGGGAAGACCTCCGACGCGGAAAAACTCACCGCTGCGCCCCCGTTCGAAGGCAGCATCAAGAAGCCGTCGGAAACATCCGCGCCCTATCCGACCACGACCACGCCCAACGGCTATGCGGTCGCCGACGCGGCTGCGGGAACACCGAACCAGCCGGTTGCACCGCCCGCGCTCGCGGCCACGGAGCCCGCGGCGATCACGTACGGCAGCCAGCCGACCCCATCCGCCGTGGCGGCCGCGCCGTCCGCCGCCGTCACCGCACCGCCTCGTCAACCAGCTGCGTCCTCGATCGCCCCGCAGGTCGGCCCCTACGCGCCCCTTGCGGGTGGCCAGCCGTCGGCGATGGCTGCCAGCCCTCCGGCCGCAGCCTCGCCTGCAGCGCCGTTCGCCTCCGCTCCGCCATCGTCGGCATCGACATCGGGCGCGTTTCCCGCCACCGCGGGATATGAGCCGGCTACGCCCGCCCGGTCGCCCGACCCCTACGGCTTGGCCGCACCGTCCGCCGCCAGTCAGGCGGCGCAGGGGGCCGTGGATTCCGCGTCGCCGGAGTCGCGCTATGCGAGTGTCCCGGGCAGTCGGTTCGGGGCGACGAGCTTCGGCGGCCCACCTGCGGCGCCTCCGCTCGAGCCTGCGATGTCCGCGATGCCGAACGCTGCGGCGTTGCCGGCCACGGCGCCGCCGCTCTCGGCATCTCCACCGGTCTCGATGGCTCCGTTCTCGGGAGCAGCCGCGCCTCCGCTGCCTTCTGCGTCGTCACTGCCTCCGGCGTCGTCACTGCCTCCGGCGTCGTCACTGCCCGCCACGCCTGGGCTGCCTGGGGCGCCGCCGCCTCCGGCGGCGCCGCTGACACCGCCGCCGCGGCGGCCCGACCCGGGCTATCGTCCCGCTGGCACGTCGAGTTATCGCCCGACCCGTGCCATCCTGGTCGACGGCGCTCCGGCCGCCCCGTCGGGCGTGCGGACCGCGTCGTTCGAGACGCCGGCGCCCTCTGCGCCGTAGGAACTGCCGGGGGCAGGCTGCAGCCTGTCTGCCATCAGCCGCACATCGCGGGCTGGTAGGATGCTGGGGTAATGGCCGCTTCGTGCACACGCATCGCCGAGCGCTTGTTCTTCGCCGCCGGCGTGGCGATGGCTCTGACGCCGTTCGCGGGACAGGCCGCTGATGGCCTGCCCGGCGGTCTGCACGTCGAGTTTCGCGGCACGCTGTCGCTGCCCGACGAAGCTTCGACCGCCGGCGGCGGACGGATGCGGCTCACCGGCGCGAGCGGAATCACGTGGCTGGGGGGCGACCGGTTCATCGCGGTCATGGACAACAGTGCGAGCATCGTCCGATTGCGGCTCGAACTCGCCACGGATGGCACGCCACGATCGGCATCCGATGTCGAGCCGATCACCGTCGCCGAGCGGCACGACTACGAGGACGTCGCCCCCCGTCTGGGCGGCGTTCCCGCCCTGTTTCTCTGCGAGGAGGACACGCCCGCCATCCGCATGTTTCGCCTCGACGACGGCGCCGCGGCCGGCACGATACCGCTGCCCCCCGTGGCCCGGGCCCGCCGCGACAACCGCGGCCTCGAGTCGCTCGCGCTGGATCCCGACGGCAGCCATCTCTGGACGGCCAACGAGGAGGCGCTGATTCCCGACGGCGGCGCCGTCGGGAATGGGGCCGGCACCGTCGTGCGTTTGATGCGGCTGCCGCTCCGTGCCGACAGTCGCCCGTTCCAGGCCGCCTACCGCGTCGAGCCGCCCCACGACCTCGTCACCGTGTTCGCCGGGCCCACGCTGTCGGGCGTCGTGGCGCTCGTCGCTCTCGGCCACGGGAGGCTGCTCGTGCTCGAGCGCAGCGCCGGGCCGGGGCTGCCCCCGTTCGAGAGCCGCCTCTATCTGGTCGACACGTCGAACGCCGCCGACGTCTCGGGCGTCGGGAGCGACCTGGCTGCCCGGCCCGAGCTCGTCGCCGGCAAGACGTTGGTCTGGTCGGGGGCGCTGGGGCTGAATCTGGAGGGGCTCTGCCTCGGCCCGAAGCTCCACGAGAACCGCCGGGCGCTCGTGGGCATTTCCGACAACGGCGGCCTGGCCACGCCGACGCAGGTGGTGGGCTTCGAACTCTCCGCCGTCACCAGCCCATGACCATGTTCGATTCGATCACCTTGCGGGCTCGTTCGAGGTCGTCGCCGGTCTCGTGCATGTAGAGGCGGATGGCGTGGAGTTTGTCGCCCGACGCCTTCGCCAGGCACTCTCGGGCGGTGTGGCACGGATCGACGCGCGACGTGGTCAGCCCCAGCGCCGACTTCGAGATGACCCACGTGTCGCGCGGACGGCGCGTCATGCGCACGACCTTCTCTCCGGGGTAGGCGTCTTCGACCACCGCGGCGGCGGCCTGCTCGTCGGCCGCCCACGAGATGATGATGTGGGCGCTGGTTTCAATCTCGAACAGCGGCATGATGCGGCCTCCACGTGCTCGGCAGACCTTACGCCAGTGGAAGCGCCGCGTCAATTGTCGGGTCGAGGCGCGCATGGCTACCATGCAGCGGTGCAGTGGCGGCGACGATCCGCCACCGGCCAGCGCGCTGTGGTGAAGGGTGTCCCATGCGGTACGATCGCGACGGCTTTCCAATTCCGCCTGATTTCGAACGTCCACACGCGTCGACGGAACGGGATCCGCCGGCGTCCGGCCGCACTGTCTCGTGGCCGGGTTGGAAGCGGCTCGTCCTGCTCGGCCTCGTCGCCGGCGTGCTCCTGCCGGCGATCGTGCTGCCGGAAGCGGCGCCATTCGTACGGCGGCTCGTGGTCGGCTGGTCGCTCGAGCGCGCCGCGGCATGCGAGGCTCGGGACGACGTGCGCGGTGCCGTTGCCGAAGTGGGGCGTGCGCTGCGGTGGCATGGTGTCGATGCGGAGTTGCTGTGCCTGCGGGCGACGCTCAGACTCGAGGATCGAGACGCTCCCGGCGCGCTCGACGACGCCCAGGCGGCCGCCGCAGCCGCACCCCTTTCGCCGCAGCCGCTGCGGGTGCGGGCTCTCGTGCACGTGGTGCTCGGCGATGCCGACGCCGCCCTCGCCGATGCCGCGCGGGTGGTGTCGCTGGCCGTGCCGGGCGATGCCGAGGCGTTGAACTTTCGGGCCTATGTCCGCGCGCTCGTCGGCCGGGAGGTGCCGGAGGCGCTGGCCGACATCGATGCCGCCATCGTGGCGGTCGGCGAGGCTCCGCCGGAACTGCTCGACACCCGGGGCTACGTCCTGTTCCTCGCCGGTCGCACGCAGGAGGCGATCGACCAGCTCAATCTGGCCATCGACGGAATGCAGCACCAGCGCCGCCAACTCACGCTGCTGGCGGGCCGCATGGATCGCGATGAGCTGGCCCGCCGGGTGCGCACGTTCGATCACGGCCTGGCCGTGATGCTGCATCACCGAGCGCTGGCCTGCGAGAAAGCCGGCTTGGCCGAGCAGGCGAAGCAGGACTCCGAGCTGGCGAAGAAAAAGGGCTTCGACCCGTCGCGCGGGATCATGTGAGGCGGCGAATTCCGGCCGCTCTTCCGGCCCCGAGCGGCTGCGGTATACTTTGGCCACGCGAGGTTTTCGTCCCGTCGGCCCCATGCAGATGGTGGTCACACGGGGGTGTAGCTCAGTTGGTTAGAGCGCCAGCCTGTCACGTTGGAGGCCGCGGGTTCGAGTCCCGTCACCCTCGCTTTTTCGCCCGCGTTTCGTTTCTCCCCAGCCCCGGATGCCGGTGCGTCGAACTGCCGTCATCACGGGTGCGGCGAGCGGTCTCGGGGCGGCCCTCGCCCGGCTGCTCGCCGCCGAAGGCTGGGGCCTCGCCCTCGTCGATCTGCCGCCGTCGGCAGCCGCGCTCGAGACGCTCGTCGCCGGATCGCGGGCAGGCGGAGCACGCGAAGGCGGATCCGCCGCGATCATCGCCCCGTTCGACGTGCGCGACGCACGTGGCTGGCAGATGCTCCACGACCGCGCGCGGTCTGCCTGGCCGTCGATCGATCTGCTCGTGAACGCCGCCGGCGTCGGGGCCACCGGCGAGGTCGGACGGCTCCCCGAGGGGCAGTGGCGCCGGGTGATCGACACGAATCTCGTCGGCACGGCCCTGGGCTGCGAAACGTTCCTCCCGTGGCTGCGCGAGAATCCCGGCGGCGCCCGTGTCGTGAACGTGGCGTCGATCTCGGGCCTCCTCGGCATCCCGTCGATGGCCGCCTACTCGGCCAGCAAGGCCGCCGTGATCGCGCTCTCGGAGGCGATCGCGGCAGAGTCCCCCGCCGGCAAGCCCGGCGTCACGATCGTGTGCCCCGGCTTCTTCCGCTCGGGCCTCCTCGACACCTGGCACTTCACCGCCGACCGCGAGGCCCGCGAGGCCCGCCGCCGCATGGCCGCGACATCGCTCGACTCGGCCGCCCTCGCGAATCGCATCCGCCGCGCGATCGACCGAGACGAACGCTACGTGATCGAAGGCCTCCAGGCCCGCTGGCTGTGGCGGCTCAAGCGTCTCGCGCCGCGCACGACGACGGCGCTCCTGCGGCGCGTCTACCGCAGGCTGGGGTGAGGCGTTGCCCGTGTCGATGTGGAAGTGCGCCGGTGAGGGGCCGCCCGTACTCCATCGCCGGACGTTCACTGCGGGCCTCCAGCCCTCCGCTCACTCGACTCCGACTTCGCTGCGCCATCCATGGCTTCGCTCGTCTGCATACGCCGGCTCACGGAGCATGGGCAG
>JBAXUY010000085.1:0-12796 GCA_037129475.1 Planctomycetia bacterium
CGTCGGAAACCAGATCGGCCCCCGCCAGTTGGAGTTGCCCCCCTTGAGCTTCGTCTGCGACTCGGCCGGCTCGTAGCCCACCCGCCGGCCGTCGAACTCGAACGGTTCGCGTTCGTGCCGCTTCGAGAGTGAGCGGATGCCGTAGGGCGAGAGAAATTCCTCCGGATCGTGCAGCCGTGCGAGCATCCGCGAGAGCTGATCGATGTTCATGATCGTCAGCAGATGGGTCGTGGTGCCGTCGGCGGCGGGAATCGGATGGATGACGTCGGCCACGAGATCCTGCCGGTTTTTGAGAAACCAGCGGAGGTTGCCGGAAAACTCCTTGAAGGGCTCGATCCACGCGGCCTCCAGCCGTTCGACCGCGAACAAGGGGATCAGGCCCACCAGCGAGCGGACGTGGAATTTGCGGATCTGGCCGTCCGGTCGCTTGAGCACGTCGTAGAAGAAGCCGTCGGTCTCGTCGAAGAGCGTGTAGCCCCGGCGGCCCATGTTCTTCATCGCGTAGGCGATGTGGACGTAGTGCTGGAGAAACTTGGAGGCGAGCGACTCGTAGACGGGGTTGTCGTGGGCCAACTCCAGCGCGATCCGCATCATGTTGAGGCAGAACATTCCCATCCAGCCGGTCGCGTCGGCCTGCTCGAGCGTGGAGCCGTCGGGCAGGCGATCGCTGCGGTCGAACACGCTGATGTTGTCGAGGCCGAGGAACCCGCCCTCGAACACGTTGTGTCCCTCGCGGTCGACCTTGTTCACCCAGCTGGTGAACACGAGGAGGAGCTTGTGGAAGCAGCGTTCGAGCCAGGGGCGGTCGATGCGGCCGTGCCGGCGTTTTTCCATGTTGTAGACCCGCCAGACCGCCCACGCGTGCACGGGCGGGTTCAGGTCGCCGAACTCCCATTCGTAGGCCGGCAGTTGGCCGCTGGGATGCTGAAACTGCTCGAAGAG
This sequence comes from Planctomycetia bacterium, assembly GCA_037129475.1. Taxonomy (GTDB): domain Bacteria; phylum Planctomycetota; class Planctomycetia; order Pirellulales; family UBA1268; genus RGVT01. The sequence continues at coordinate 943 of JBAXUY010000085.1, forward strand.
GAGCAGCCAGAGCTGTTCCTTGGCGAACTGCGGATCGACGAGTGCCATCGGGATGCAGTGAAACGCCAGGTCCCAGGCCGCGAACCAGGGGTATTCCCAGGCGTCCGGCATGAGGAGCACCCGCATGGAATTCAGGTGCCGCCAGTGGGCGTTGCGGATCGTGCGCCGGCTCTCCGGCGGCGGGCAGTCGGGGTTGTCGCCATCCAGCCATTTGGCGACGTCGAAGATGTAGTTCTGCTTCGACCACAAGAGGCCGGCAAGCGCCGCCCGCTGCACACGTTTTTCGTCGGCGGTGGCGGCGGCCGGGGCCAGCTCCGCGTAAAACGCATCCGCTTCGCTGCGACGCAGGGCGACGGTCTCGTCGACGAGGCTGGCGAGGCCGGCAGCCGGGATCGCTTCGGCGGGCGGCCGGTCGGTCAGCAGGAGGTGGAGTGTCGTCGAGCCGCCCGCGGGCACCAGCATCTGGAAGTCGATCGCCGCCTTCGTCCCCGTCTCCGCCGGGTTGCAGGCCGCCGCATCCCCCGCACACAGCCGCCGATGAAAGGCATCCTTCGTGAATGGAGAACGACTCGTCTGGCCGGGCCCGAAAACCACCGGCCCGTTGGTTTCGTTGTCGGTGAACATCGGCCCCGCGCCGGCGGCCGCCGGCGCGATGAGCCAGCGCCGTCCCAGCCGGTGGGTCGTGGGAATATGGGGGTCGGCCGGCAGGTCACCGTCGTCGGCCACCAGGCAGACCGTGCCGCGCGGCCCCGGCTCGCGACGAATCATCGGCTGCGGCTGCGGTGTACGATCCCAACTCCATGTGTTGCGAAACCAGAGCGTCGGCAGCACGTGCAACGGGGCGGCGTCGGGCCCGTGGTTCGTCGCCGTGATCCGGATGGCGATCTCCTCGGGATTCGTCTTCGCATACTCGATCAGGATGTCGAAGGAGCGGTTCTCGGCGAAGACGCCGGTGTCGACGAGTTCGTACTCCGGGTGGTGGGGCCGCCGGCGCCGGCTTTCCTGGATCAGGTCTGCGTAGGGAAAGGCCCGCTGCGGGTAGCGGTAAAGCAGGGCCATATAGGAATGGCTGGGGGTGTTGTCGACGTGGAAGAAATATTCCTTCACGTCCTCCCCGTGATTGCCCTCGTAGGGGGTCAGTCCGAACAATCGCTCCTTGAGGTGCGTATCACACCCGTTCCAGAAGGTCGGAGCGAAGCAGAGCCGCTGATACCGGTCGCTCAGGCCGGCGATGCCGTCTTCGCCCCACCGGTAGGCTTTTGAGCGGGAGTGGTCGTACGTGAGATACCGCCATGCATCGCCGTCGGCGGAATAGTCTTCGCGAACGGTTCCCCAGGACCGGTCCGACAGGTAGGGGCCCCACCTGCGCCAACCGCTGGAATCGTCGGAGATCTCCCGGATCCGTTCCGATTCGGCGCGTCGATTCGGTTGTGGCGATTGTGCGGCCATGCAGCGGTATCCAGCCCGTGAGGATACTCGATGCATGGACAGGTTTCTGTGCATGAGACCGGGAAGTGGCTGTCGATGCTACCCGAGGGTACTTTTACGATTGTCTCACCCTGACCCGTAGGCGCGTATGATTCTGGCGACTCTGAAAAAATGGTTGCGGAAACCCGGCCCGGCCCGGCGGACGGCCCGTACGGGCCTCGGGGCCGAGTCTCTCGAACGGCGCAGCATGCTCGCCGCCGGGCAACTCACCACCGGCGAGGTCGACGCGCTGCTCCAACGTGCCTCCGCTGCGACCCCCAGCAACAACGCGATTTTTGCCGTGGTGGATCGCAGTGGTCAGATTCTCGGCGTGCGCACCGAGTCGGGCGTGAGCACGCCCGATCTGAATTTCGCGATCAACGGGGCCATCGCCAAGGCGCGGAGCGCGGTCTTCTTTTCCAGCGGGCAGGGGATCCTCACCTCGCGGACGGTCGGCTATCTCAGCCAGTCCACGATCACCCAGCGCGAGGTGGAGGCCAATCCCAGCAGCCCCAATCCCGTCATTCAAGGGCCGGGTTTCGTGGCGCCGGTCGGCGTCGGCGGGCAGTTCCCGCCGGGCATCATCAACCAACCGCTCGTCGACCTCTTTTGCATCGAGCACAGCAACCGCGTCAGCACCTACGTCAACGGCACCTTGGTCGCCAACCGCATGTCCTACGGACAGCAGCTGGGAACCGCGCCAGACGAGACCTCGCGAGGCATCGGCACGATGCCAGGCGGCCTGCCGGTCTACCGATCCGGCACGAATGAACTGATCGCCGGCATCGGGGCGTTCTTTCCGGGGCCCTTCGGATACGCCACGTTCGAGCAAGCGTTCGTGCCCGTGGCGGGGCAGACCCGCGAAGATCGGGTCAACGCGCCGCTCGCACTGGAGTCGGAACTCATCGTGTTCGAGACGCTCTTCGTGCCGACGCCGCTGGGTGGCGTGCCGCGGCCCGCCGTCAGCGGGGCGCCGCAGGGCATCATCAACCTGGCCCAGATATCCCCCTCCCAGTCGCTACAGACGCAGGTCGATCGGATCAACGCGGCGGCGCGGATCAATCTCGGCGGCATCGCCCTGCAGAGCTTTGGGCCGAAGCCCGGCCCCCTCGGCGTCCAGGCGCTGTTCAACCTGATGGCCAGGCTCGGCCCGGGGACTGTCAACGGCGTCAACCGTCCGGTCGCTCCCGGCGGAGTGACATTGCTCCCCGGAATGCCCCAGGCCGACGGGTGGATCGTGCCGGCGACCAACGGCTCAACGCTGACGGCCGCGGACGTCACGCGCATCATCAATCAGGGCATCGCGCAGGCGGAAAAAACGCGGGCCCAGATCCGCGTCCCCACGACCTACTCGCGGCTCATCTTCGTCGTCTGCGACTATTCCCCGACGAATCCCACTGTCAACGGCAACATCCTGGGCCTCTATCGGATGCCCGATGCGCTCTGCGACGCGCTCGACGTCACCCCGGCCAAGGCGCGAAACTCGGCCTACTACGCATCACAGGATCTCACGGCGCAGGACCAGCTGCCGGGCATCCCGCTCGGCACCGCCTTCACCACGCGCACGTTCCGGTATCTCGCGGTGCCGCGGTATCCCTCGGGCAACAACAATGCACCGCCCGGCGTCTGGTCGATCCTCAACGAGCCGGGCATCGACCCGAAGACCGGCTACAACATCGGCGCTCCGAAGGCGGCCTCGTCGTTCCAGACCGTGCTCGGCTTCGACTCGTTCAACCCGGGCCGCAACTTCAGCGCCCCGCTCGGCAGGTGGCCGAAGGCGAATCAGAACGGCACGATCTTCTTCCCCGGAAGTTCTGCCATCTACAAAAATGGGCAACTCGCCGGTGGCTACGGTTCCAGCGGCGACGGTGTCGACCAGGACGACGTCGGCGCCTTTTATGGAGCGGTGGGGTATGCGCCGCCGCTAGCGAAGCAGGCTGATCAGTTTATCTTCCGCGGCATCCGCCTTCCCTACATCAAGTTCTCGCGGAACGTGCAGTCGGGCGCGTGAGAGGCAAGAGACACCGCGGCTCGTCACTCAGGTCGCCCCAGCCAGATCGGTCCGGCGTGGTCGGCCAGCGCGGCCTTGGCGTCGGCGTCGAGGTCCGGGATTCCCCGGAGCGACAAATCGCCACGGTGCGTCGCCAGAGCTCGGGCGACGGCTGCAGAGATCGCCGTCAGTCCGTTGAGTGAGAGATCGCCGTCGTGGGCTGCGAGGGCAGCGGCCGTTTCCGGCGAGAGCGAATCGAGCCCGTCGAGAAAGAGCGTGCCGCTCAGCGTGGCGAGCACCGCTGCGGCCGGGGTGAAGAGTTCGCGAATCTGCGAAAAATCGGTGCGGCCGGCGGCGACGAGTTTCTCGGCCAACGGTTCCGTGGCGAGTCTGCGGAGCCCGGCCAGCGACAGGGGGCCGGCATGCGTGGCGAGCGTTTCCTCGACGCCCGGCTCGCAGTGCACCAGTCCATCCAGCGAGAGCGGCCCCTCGGCGTGGGCGGCAAGGGCGGCAGCCTGCGATGGCGACAGCTCGTGCAAGCCATCGAGCTCGAGTGGCCCGGCATGGCGGGCGAGCGCCACAGCGACGGCGTCGGGCAATTCCAGCAGTGCGGGCAGCCGGAGCCGGCCGCTCGACCGTGCCACGGCAGAGGCCAGCGGCTGCGAGAGCACGCGGGATTCGCCCGCGGTGCGGAGTAGTTTACGGAGCGAGAGCGCGCCATCGTGAGCCCCCAGCACGCGGGCCACCTCGTCGGAGAGCGGTCCGATGGAATCGAAGTTCGTGCGTCCATCGGCGAGCAGCTTGGCTGCCAGGGATGGCGATGCGATGGTCCGCAGGCCCGACAGATCAAGTGGCCTGTCGTGGCCGGCGAACGCCTGCTCCACGTCCGGCGTGATCGTCTCGATCTTCGAAAAGTCGGTCTGCCCGTCGGCCAGGAGCTTGCGGGCAAGCGCCCCGCTCGAAAGTTCCACCAGGCTCGCGAGCGGGAGTACGCCACGGTGTCGTGAAAGCAGGAGGGCCGTCGAGTCGTCGAGACGGAGTGCGGCCGCGGCGGCGCTCGCCAGCGTGGAGAGCCCCAGGGGGCCGGGGTGTCGGGCGAGGATGGCCTCGACGTCCGGGCTCACCTCGGCCAGCCCGTCCAGATCGAGCGGGCCGGGATGGGCGGCGAATCGCTCCGCGACCTCGGGGGAAATCATGTGGATGCGGCTGAAGTCGGTGCGGCCGTCGGCCAGCAGTTTGTTTGCAAGCGCCGCGGAGCCGATCGACTCCAGACCTTCGAGCACGAGCGGCCCGCGGTGCGCTGCCAGCGACGTGGCCGCCGGCTCCGTGAGCGTGCGCATGGCCGGCAGCCGCAGTGTGCCGGTGTGACCGGCCAGCAGCCGCGCCACCGGCGGAGAAATGGCATCGAGCCCGCTGAGTTCGAGTACGCCTTCGTGCCGGGCCAGCTCGGCGGCGATCGGTTCGGGCAGCGAGCGAAGCGCGGGAAGATCGAGCTCGCCGGCGTGCCTCGCGAGCAGCCGGGCCAGCGGCGCGTCGATCGCGGTGGCGTTGGCCGACTGAAACACCATCGCCGCGAGCGACAGTGGTCGGGGGGCGGCAGCCAGCGCGTGCAAGGCTTCGTCGGAGCAGGAGAGCAGGGGGTCAAAATCATCTCGTCCGTCGGCGAGGAGTTTTGTGACGAGTTCGGCGGTCTGGATGGTGGTCAGGCCGTCCAGATCGAGCCGGCCCGCATGCCGCGCGAGATGCGACTCGGCCAAGGGCTCGAGGCGTTGGATGGCGGGCAGCGAAAGTGGTCCCTCATGGGGCGACAGTGCCGCTGCCACGGCCGGCGGAAGATCCTCCAGCCGTTCCAGGATGATCGGCCCCGCGTGTCGCGCCAGGAGTGACGCGTGCGGCACGGACAGCGCTTCGCTGGCCCGCGCGCGGACCACCAAGCCATCGATCGACAGGGGCTGCCGATGGGCCACCAGGGCCGTGGCGGCGTCATCCGAAAGCGTCGTCAGCCCGTCGAGGAGGAGGGCTCCCCGATGGCGAGCCAGGGCCGAGGCAGCCTCTGCGGAGAGCGTGGGGAGGCCGCGCAGATCGACGATGCCGGGAAAGCCGGCGATCTCAACGGCCTTCTCGGCGGACAGTGAACGCACGGCATGCAGATCGAGCCGCGACGTGGCGCCCGCAGGCACCAGCAGCGCGGCCACCACGCCGGCCACGCAGAGCGTCGCCGGCAGCGCGAAGCGACGCAGCCGGGCTGCGAGTGCGCTAAAAGGCCAGTTCGAGATCGGTGAATGCGGCGAAGAGGTTGGGGACATTGTTGTCGATGTTGCCATAGAGTTGCTGGAAACCCTCGCCGACGATCAGCCCGGAGACGCCTGCCCGGAAGACCCAATTGTTGTTGAGCAGCGGCCGCGACTCCACCCCGAGGCTCAAATCGGTGCCGATCGACTTCGAAATATTGTCCTGAAACACGAGCGACTCGAGGGTCTGCGTCGTGTCGAAGAAGAGGAAGTTGCAGTTGGTGATCAGCCGCGTCCGCTGCGTCAATTCGAAATCCACTCCCACGTTGTAGAGCTGCAGGCCCGGGTTCACGAAGTTGGCCTGCGACTGGAACTTGTTCGTGGCCCGCAGGTCTGGGTAGATGCTCAGCAGATTCTTGAGGTTCGTCCCGAGCAGCTTGATCTGCTGGCGGACCCAGAAGCTGAACTCGCCGCCGGCAAACTGCGTGTTGTCGATGATGCCATCGAACCCGCCTCCCTTGTTGTCGTTGACGTTGTTGTCGCCGGAGGCAAAGAACACCGACGTGCGAAACCGGACCCAGTCGGGCGAGTAGGAGAGCTCCACGGCCGCCAGGGTGGCGCCGATGTCGACCGGCTGCAGGGCGAGCTGGTTGAGCGTGTCGTGGCCAAAGGCATAGTAGAAGGCGCTGGTGATGTTGAGCTCGTTGATGTGACCGTCGGTGGCGATGCCGGCATAGCAGGCGTTCACTTCGTGCGGCTCGGCGATGCCGATCGGATCCGGCCGGACCAGGAAGCCGTTTTTGTCGTACTTCAGGCTTTTTTGGTCGTGGTCGTAATGGAAGCTGAATTGCCCGGTGTGCCCCGGCCAGATGAAGTCCTGCCGGTAGTAGTTGGCGATCAGGATTTCCTGGCCGCGGTCATCGAAGGAGTTGAGGAAGCTGTTGGTGTCTTTTTCACGCTGGTCGAAGATGGCAATGTTGAATTGGTCGCGATTGGCGAGCCGCGTGCCGAACAGCCGGATCGCCCGGTTCAGGTCGCTGAAGATGAATCCGCGAAAGTCGCTCGTGAACGGCTGGGATCCGCCGCGGATCGACATGAAGTCGTAGTCGGGGCTCAGGTCGGCCAGTTTTGCCTCGATGAACCACTCCTCGATCGTGGCAAAACCACGATAGCGGCGGGTGCCCTGCGTCACGTCCGGAAGAACCACGCCGTATTCGTACACCTCCAGGTAGTTCTGGTTGAAGACGGGGGCGATCTTGATCCGCCAGTCGTTGGGCTTGAACGTCTTGTCGCCGTGATTGAGTTCGAACGACAGCGTGTAGTACTGGAGAAACAGGAAGCCGTTGGGGTTGCCGAAGAAGGGCTCCTGGTCGGGTGTCGGCGTCGATTCGAACGGCGTGTTGGGCGTGGGCACCTGCCGGAAATTCGTGATCGTGCGGCTGATCCCCTTGATGTCGAGGAACGTGTGCTGCCCGATGATCGGGAAGTCTTCCTTGAGCAGGTTTTGCGTGTAGGGATTGAAGGCGTTGCCCAGCGCGTAGGGATAGTCGTCGAGCCGCGGATGGCCGCGGCCGTAGCGGTCCCACGCCGGGCTTCCGATCCGCCACCGGTCTTCCATCGGCACGAAATGGCTGGTCTCCTGCCGCTCGCTCGGCAACACACTCGACGCGCCGGCGAAGCCCGGCGTCGGGTAGATGGGATAGCGGTAGAGGGGATCGGCGACCGGCCTCTCCCCTGCGAGGTCATACGGATTTTCCGCCGGGTCCTCCAGAATGGGCGGCCCGCGGATGGGGGCCAGCAATTCCTCTGCGCCATGGAGAGCGGAGCCATCGCCCCCGCCGAGCACCAGCGAATCCTGGTCGAATCCCACCACGTCGAACAGGCCCTCGCCGGGCGCGGCAATGGGTTGCGCGTCGACCGACGGGAGCCGCCGTGGCCATTCCGGTGGCGGGAGCAGCAACTGGGGAATCGTGGCACCGTCCAGGGCTGCGTCCAGGAACGGGCTGTGCACCGGTGCCGGCGGCCCAGCAGCCCAGTCCGCGACTTCGGCGGCGCGGCTGCGCTGAACGAGCAAGGCGCACACGAGCACGCAGGCGTTTCGGACGCACGCCATGCGTCTCCGGCGCGTCCACGGGGGACTGCGTGAGTGTGAGGACGTTTGAAGCATCGTTGAGCGCGAGGAGAGCCTGGCCAGGCGTCTCCAAACAGGCGGACCTTGCCGAATATTTCGGCGTTCCGGCCTGCGGGGAGTTTGTCTTCTTTGCCGACTCTCGGCAGAAACATGCGGAGGCTGCACAAGGCGCGGGCGTTGCGGCGACAAAGCAAGGGCGGCAAGGGCTGCCGCTTCGCGGCCGGGGAAAAGGCGGGCTTTGGGGGCGCTTGTTGTATGCGTGGAATGCCGGGCCGGCGGATCGTCGTGGCCATGATCGTTGCCGTCGGAGGCTGGCTGCCGTTCGCCGACGGCCACGACCTGACCCCGCCCATGGGCCGACCAGCCACCGCGCGAAAGCATTTTCAGGGAGACCAACTCCGGAGGGCCGGCAATCCCCAGTGGATTTCCCCACTCGCGAAGCCCACGGAATCGCCTCACGAGGAAGGCTATTACGTCGGCGGTGGGGCGCGGGAGAAGAGCCGGCGCGGCGAGGAGCGGCGGCGCGATGAAGGCGTCTGGGGAACCGATTACACCGGCCTGATCATTCCGAAGCACACCAACCTGAACTGGTGGCACGGCAGCCGCTATCAAGGGGGCGTGGGGTCCTATCCCACCGACGGCCCGCGCGTGCTCCACCGTCCCTGACGAGATTTCCCCGGTCGGCTGGCGGCCTGCGGGCGGTGCGCAAAAGGGAGAGTTTGTCTCCAGTTTGCCGATCCCGCCACGTCCGGTGGCCTCTTTTTCTCACGTTGCCGGCACGATGGGGCGATGATGCATGGGCGTCGGGGAGCGCACGTGCGGGCTGCCTGACGGCCTGCCTCGGACGGTCGAGGAACTTCGCGTGAACGGTCGGCTGGTGCATGCCACGATGATCCGCTGCGCGGCCGCCGTCGTCGTGGGCATCATGGTGTCGGTGGCAGGGTCGATGGCGGTGACCGTGGATGCGGCCGAGCCGAGATTCGAATCCGGTGTCGTGCCGCTGCCGGCCGTCGCCGAACCCGGCCCGGCGACGCCTGTGGCCGATGTGACGGCGGCCACGCTTCAGGACATCCGCCAGATCAATGCCGATGGTTTCGGCACGACATCGAACAAATACGCCTTCTCGATGGTGGTGTTCAACGGCGACCTCTACGTCGGCACGCTCAGCGTCGACAGCATGCCGGGGATGCTCAGCTTTTTCTGGTGCCGCAGCGCCGTGGGCGTGACCGAAGGGGCCGAAATCTGGCGGTACGGCCGGGACGGCTCGTGGACCCGCGTCGTCGACGACGGGCTCGTGAGCCGGCTCAACCTCGGCGTGCGGAAGATGGCCGTCGTCGGCGGTCTGCTCTACGCCGTGACGGCCAATCACGACGAGGGCATGGAGGTATGGCGCACGCGCGACGGAACCGACTGGGAGCGGGTCGCGGCGGGCGGCTTCGGCGATCGCCACAACACATCGGGCCGCGGGCTCTGCGAGTTCGAAGGCTGGATCTACGTGGGCACGGAGAACCGCCGCCACGGCGCGCAGCTGTGGCGGAGTCGCGACGGACGCGACTGGCAGAAGGTGCGCGACAAGGGGATCGAGGACGACGGCAACGTGTGGCTCTCCGACTTCACGGTGTTCGGCGGCCGGCTCTACATGGGCACGCTGAACACGGGCGGCCTGCAGCTCTACCGCACCGCCGACGGATCCACGATTGAGCGGGTGAGGCTCGAGGGGGTCGACACGAAGACCGACATCGGGGCCCTGAAGCTCTGCGTCTTCAAGGGCCGCCTGTTCGTCGGGACGATGGATTTCCTGCGAGGCTTCGACCTCTACGCGACCACCGACGGCGACCATTTCCGAAGGGTGATGCGCAACGGGTTCAACGACCGGTTCAACGCCTACTGCTGGCAGTTGCAGGAATACCAGGGCCGGCTCTACGCCGGCACCTACAATCATCACCTGCCGATGCCCTTCGGGAAGTTCACGCTGCTCTCCTCCGGCGACGGCGACGAGTGGCTGGTCGAGGACGAAGCGGCCTTCGGCAACGCCTGGCATTACGGGATCCGGACGATGACGGTCCTCGACGACCGGCTGATCATCGGCACTGCGACCGCCCGCCACGCCTGCAAGGTGTTCGAAGCCCGGGGCCTGCAGCGGTAGGGAAGATGCCGCCGGATCGCTCCACCGTCAGTAATCGATCTTGTCGGGCCGCGCGGCGTACTCCTTCCAGACTTCGATCGACTCGTCGCGCAGGAGTTCGGGGATCTCGGTGATCGCCCGCTCGGACCGCTGCAATGAGAACTGCCGGTAGATGAAGTCGTCGTCGAAATTGCCGTAGTGCTTCGCGTCGGCCACCGTCGCCGCGTAGACGATGGCGTCGAGTCCGGCCCAGTAGGCCGTGGCGAAGCACATCGGGCAGGGCTCGGACGACGTATAGAGGATGCATCCGTCCAGCTTCGGCTTCTTCAGCAACGCGCACGCCTGCCGGATCGCGTGCATCTCGGCATGCCAGGTGGGATCGTTCTGCGCGATGACGTGGTTGATGCCGTCGGACAGGACGTCGCCGGCCTTGTCGACGACGATCGCCCCGAACGCGCCGCCCGTCTTGTGGATCACGCCTGCCTTGCGGCCGTTGGCGATCGCCCGGCGCATGAATTCCTCGTGCTTCTCCTGTGGGAATCGGCCTCTGATCTCGGCGAGCGAAAGCTTGTGTTTCTCGCTGGGAACCCCGGTCAGCACGAGGCTGGCGGGCTCGCTGTGGCCCCCCGCCGGCGACACCCCCGCAGACGATGGTGGCGGCAGCGGCATGGGAAACTCCTCGGGGCTGTCAAAGGCATGACGGACAGAGCGTTACCGCCGCTGCGCGGCGATCCGGCGAAACTCCGCTTCGGCCTGGGGAAAGTCTTCCACGATCCGCCGAAAGTCGGCGGCCGCGAGCACGAGCAGATCGCAGGGCGACACCGCCCGCACGGTGGCGTTCCGCGGACGGTTGTCGAGCAGCGCCATCTCGCCGAAGCACTCCCCCGCCTTCACGACCCCCAGCCGTTCTCCGGAAGCGCCGATCGCCTCCAGCTCTCCGCGGCACACCACATACAGATCCGAGCTTCGTTCGCCCCGCGCGACCACTGTCGCTCCGGCCTCGACGGCCCGGGGCTGGCAGGCGAGCGTGAGGTTGTTGAGCAGCACGGCGGGCGCGTTGGCGAAAAACTCGCTCCGCACGAGCACCTCGCGGGTGATGCACTCGTGCCAGCGGCGTCCGTCGCGGGCGAGCAGGGCGTGGGCGGCGAGAGGGCCCCAGGTCCCGGCCATGTAGTTGGGGAAGTCGGCGGCCCGCGTGTCTTTCCAGAGATCGAGCACCGGCTGCACGATCCGCCAGGAATCCTCCACGAAGTCGGTGCGGGAGAAGAGTGTCGGGTCGCCGTTGAGGGCGCTGTAGAGCAGCACCTCATACCCGGTGCCCCGCGTCGCCTCGAAGGTCTCGGCGTAGTCGAACCGCATGCCGGCCCGCTGCAGCTCGAACGCCGGACCGGGCCGCTTGGCATGCATGCGAATCTCGACGCCCTGAAAGGGCTGGATGTGGAAGATCAGCAGGTTGGGCTCGCCGCCGTCGCCGGGCTGCGGCTTGAACTGCACGACGATCTCGGTGCCCCGTTTCCAGAGAGCTTTTCCCGACCGCAGGTAGACGGGCATCCCGGCCCAGCGATCGTTGTCGAGATGCAGTTTGAGCGCGGCGTAGGTGCCGTTGTTCGACTCCGGATCGACGTTCGGTTCCTGCCGGTAGCCGAGGGCGGGCGAACCGTCGGCCTTCGTGCCCGCACCATACTGCCCGCGGACGCAGTCTCGTGCGGCCGAATCACGATCGAACAGTCGAACGGCGTGGAGCAGTCGCGACTTCTCGTCGCGCACGGCGGCGGGCTCGAGCGACGCGGGCAGATCCATGCAGACGTAGGCCAGCATCTGCATGAGGTGATTCTGGAGCATGTCCCGCACCACACCCGTCTTGTCGTAATACTCGCCGCGGGTCTCCACGCCCACGGTTTCGGTGGCGG
>JBAXUY010000086.1:0-12746 GCA_037129475.1 Planctomycetia bacterium
CGGCGTATTTGACCAGCGGAGCCATGGATGGCGCAGCGCAGGCAAATCCGAGTGAGCCGGAGCCTGGAGGGCGGAGGCGAACGTCCGGCGAGACGGTACGGGGTAACCCCGAGCCGGTGCCAATCAACTGGTGCAGCGACAGGCTGAAGCCTGTCCTACATCGTGCGGCAGGCGAGTGAGCGGGCGCGGGTCACGTTCGCGATCGCTTCGTCGACCGTCGGAGCGAGCGCGGTGAGGTGGCCCATTTTGCGGCCCGGCCGCGGGTCCGATTTGCCGTAGAGCAGCAGGCTCACGCCGGGCACGGCGAGCGCCGCCTGCCAGTCGGGCTCGCCCTTGGCCCAGCAGTCGCCGAGCAGGTTGGCCATCGCGGCGGGAGCGAGCTGTCGCGTGGAACCGAGCGGCAGGCCGCAGAGGGCGCGGACCTGCTGCTCGAACTGGCTCGATTCGCACGCCTCGATCGTGAGGTGGCCCGAGTTGTGGGGCCGGGGGGCGATCTCGTTGACGAGCACGTCGCCGGATCGCGTCACGAAGAACTCGACGCAGGCCACACCCACGAGGTCGAGTGCTTCGAGGATGCGGGTCGTGATGTCTCGGGCCGCATCGAGCACCTTTGCCGGCAGGCCCGTGGGGGCTGACGAGACGTCGAGGATGTGGTGCCGGTGGACGTTGCGCGAGGGCTCAAAGATGGCGGTCTCGCCCGACGCACCGCGAGCGCCGACGACGGAGATCTCGCAGTCGAAGTCGATCCAGCCCTCGATCACGCAGGCGGCCGGGCCGAGCGCTTCCCATGCCGCATCGAGCCCGCCAGCAGCGTCGATGCGCCGCTGCCCCTTGCCGTCGTAGCCGAAGGCCGCGGTCTTGAGCACGGCCGGCAGCCCGACGGCGTCGGCCGCGTCGTGGAGTTCGGCACGCGACCGCACCACGCGGTGCGGGGCGCAGGCGAGGCCATGCGCCACGAGAAAGGCTTTTTCGCGGGCCCGATCCTGCGTCGTGAACAGCACCTCGGGCGCCGGCCGACAGGGGATGACGGCGGCCATGGCGCGGGCCGCATCGACGAGCACGTTCTCGAACTCGAACGTCACCGCCGCCAGACCAGTGGCGATTCGGGCGAGTGCAGTGGCGTCGGCATACGACACGACGTGCACGCGGTCGCAATGGTGGGCGGCCGGACAGTCGGCGACGTCGCTGATCGCCTCGACGCGATAGCCGAGCCGCTTGGCCGCCATCGCGAACATCGCCCCGAGTTGTCCGCCTCCCATCACGCCGAGCGTCGCGCCCCGCGGGACGCTCGGCGGCGTCATTTCTCGGAGGGGCGGTCGGACCATTCGGACGGTTCCGTCTCGGGCTTGTCGTGCAGCACCCGGTCGGTCTGCCGGCGACGATAGTCGAGGAGTTTCTCCCGCAGCGTCGCATCGTCAAGCGCGAGCACGGCAACGGCGAGCAGCGCCGCGTTCGCGGCACCGGCCGGGCCGATGGCGAGCGTGCCGACCGGCACGCCCGCCGGCATCTGCACGATCGAGAGCAACGAATCGACCCCGCGAAGCATCGAGCTCTCGACAGGCACGCCGAACACCGGCAGGTGTGTCTGGGCGGCCATCATGCCGGGCAGATGCGCCGCGCCCCCCGCACCGGCGATGATCACCTTGAGACCGCGGCCCGCGGCCGTGGCGGCATACTCGGCGAGTTTGCCGGGCGTGCGATGGGCCGACACGATCTCGCTCTCGCAGGGCACGCTGAACTCGGCCAGCACGTCGGCGGCCCGCTTGAGCGTGGCCCAATCCGACCGGCTGCCCATCACGATGCCCACGGTCGGGGCGACGGATGCTGAGGATGCTGGGACCACGCGAAGTGTTCCGGAGGGGGGCGAAAGAACGGTCCATCTTGCTCCGACCCGTCCGGCGTTGCAACCTGAGACCATGCCTCGCCCGTTGCCCGACGTGCTTCCGTTCCGCTGGCCCGAAGGGGCGGCATCACCGCCCCCGGCCACGCTCTCCGCGATCGACCGCGCGATCGAGGTGCTCGCGGGCGGCGGACTGGTCGCTGTTCCGACCGAAACGGTGTACGGCCTCGCGGCGATCGCGACCGATGCCGTCGCTGTCGAGCGGATCTTCGCCGCCAAGGGCAGGCCCGCCACCAACCCCCTGATCGTGCACGTCGCGGATGTGGCGATGGCCCGGAGCCTCGCCGCCATCTGGCCAGACGCGGCCGACCGGGTGGCGACGGCACTCTGGCCGGGCCCGATCACCGTCGTCGTGCCGCGCGGGCCACGGATTCCCGACGTCGTCACGGCGGGCGGCTCCACCGTGGCCCTCCGCTGCCCCGCGCACCGGCTCACCCGGCTGTTGATCGAGAAACTCGGCGCCCCCCTCGCCGCTCCCAGCGCGAACCGGTCGCTCGCCGTCTCTCCGACGACCGCGGCGCACGTCCTCGACAGCCTCGGCAACCGCGTCGACCTGATCCTCGACGGCGGCCCATGCGCGCGTGGCATCGAGTCGACCGTGGTCGACTGCACGGCGGACCCACCGCTCGTCCTCCGGCCGGGACCGGTCACCATCGCACAACTCGAGCAGGCGATCGCCGCCCCCGTGACCGCGCACCATGCAGCGCCGCATCCAGGCCCTGCAAAATCACCCGGCCAACTCGCCCGACACTACGCCCCGCAGACGCCGCTCGAGTTGCCCACGCACCCTGCCGACCGCGTGGCCGCGCTGCTCGCTGCCGGCAAACGCGTCGGCTGGCTCACCGCCACGGCCGACGCCCCGGACACCCGCCGCCTCGCCTCCTCACGCGACCTCGTGATCGTGCCGATGCCCGCCGACCCCGACGCCTACGCCGCGATGCTCTACGCCGCGCTCCACGCGCTCGACAAACGCGACCTCGCCGTGATCGTCGTCGACCTGCCCGCCGACACCGAGGCCTGGCGTGCCGTCCGCGACCGCCTCACCCGCGCCGCCTCAGCGTGACGTGCGGCTGACGATTGTCTCGCCGCCCCGGCTCGGGGTTACCCCGAGCCGGATTGGGCGCGTTGAGGCATGACAGGCTGAAGCCTGTCCTCCATCAAGATCGCAGAATACGAAGGCACCCTCACCCTGCCCTCTCCCAAAGGGCGAGGGTGTGAGCACGTACCGTGCCGAACAGGATTGCCAGGAGGGCCGCAGCGAACGTCCGGCGACGGGATACGGGGAGCCCGAAGCCGGCGCGCCCAACGCAGCGCACGTCCGGCGAGACGGTACGGGGTAACCCCAAGCCGGGTTGGGCGCAGTGAGGCGTGATACCTTCAAGCCTGCCCCACGTCGCGCGCCTCGTGTCACGCCGCAGGCGCGAGGATCTCGCGCAGGGCGCCGGCGAGCTCCGGGTATTGGAACACGAAGCCCGTGTCGAGCGCCACCTTCGGGATCACCCGCTGCGAGGCGAAGAGCACCTGGGCGAATTCACCGAACACGAGCCGCAGGCCGAAATAGGGCGCGGGCATGAATGCCGGGCGGTGGAGCTGCCGGGCGAGCACCTTCGTGAACTCGGAGTTGCGCACCGGGTTCGGGGCCACCGAGTTCATCGGGCCGACGATCGAGCCGGTGTCGGCGGCGTGCAGATAGAGCCGGGCGAGGTCGGCCACGTGGATCCATGGCATCCATTGGCGGCCGTTGCCGAGCGGGCCGCCGGCACCGAGTTTGAACGGCAACAGCATCTTGGCGAGGGCGCCGCCGGAGCCCGCGCCGAGCACGATGCCGGTGCGGGCGAGGGCCACGCGCACGCCGGCACGTTCCGCGGCGAGCGCCTCGCGTTCCCACTCCACGCACACGTGGGCGAGAAAATCGTCCGCCGGCGCGGCCGCCTCGGTGAGTTCCTCCTCGCCGCGGTCGCCGTAGTAGCCGACGGCCGACGCCGACACGAGCACCCGGGGCTTCACGGCCGCCTGCACGATGCCCTGCACGAGGTTCCGCGTGCCGATCACGCGGCTGTCGCGGATCATGGCCTTGCGGGCCGCGGTCCAGCGGCCGGCGGCGACCGACTCGCCCGCGAGATGCAGCACCGCGTCGACTCCGTGAAACGCCTCCTGGGGCGGCGGGCCCTGCAACGGATCCCAGCGGATGATCCGGTCGACGAGGTGGCCGATTCGGGGCCGGGCGCGGTCGGGGTCGCGCGACAGCACCACCGGCTGGTCAAGCAGCCGCAGAAGCCGCGGGCCCACGAAGCCAGTCGCGCCTGTCACCAATGCCTTCATCGTCGCTCCTTTGTCGCGTGTGTCGTGTGACTCGAGGGGAATGCCGTGGCGACTGTGACGCCATTCCGGCGGCGGAAGTATAAACAGAAGGTCTCGTTCCGGCCGTTCCCCCGCGCGCGATTCCTTTTGTTCGCCCACCTCTCCCAGCTGATTCGCGATCGCCTTCGGCCTCTCCAGCCCCGCGGTGCCCTGCGCCGCGACCTGTGGGCATCGGCTGCCGATGCAGCGGCATTCAGCGTGATGGTCGGCTGCGGTGAAACCTACATTCCCGCGTTCGCGCTGGCGGTGGGCCTGGGACCGGTGGCCGCCGGCATGCTCGCCAGCGTGCCAGTGCTCGTGGGCGCGCTCGTCCAGCTGGTCACACCCCTGGCCGTGGCCCGGCTCGGCACCAACCGCGGCTGGTGCGTGGCCTGCACCACGGTGCAGTCGCTGAGCTTCATACCGCTCGTGGTCTGGGCGATCCGAGGTCACGCCGGCCTCTGGGAACTGCTCGTCGCGGCGAGCGTGTATTGGTCGGCCGGGATGGCCGGCGGACCGGCCTGGAACACCTGGATCGGCACGCTCGTGCCCGAGCGGATGCGCACCGCGTTTTTCGCGCATCGCAACCGTCTCGGACAGTTCGGCGTGTTCATCGGCTTCGTCGCGGGCGGCATCGCGCTCCAGATCGGCGAGGCGCACGACATGACGCTGCTCGCCTTCGGCGCGATCTTCACGGTGGCGGCGATCTGCCGGCTCGTGTCGACGCTCCTGCTCGCGAGTTGCCGTGAGATGCAGCCTCCGGGACGGGCCGCAGCGGACGGGGCGCCGTCCATCGTGGAGCGTGTTCGTCGGTCCATCGGCACGATCGCGGCCGCGCCGTCGGGCCGGCTCGTCGCCTACACGTGTGCCCTGGCATTTTCCTCGCATTTCTCGGCGTCGTACTTCACGCCCTACATGCTTCGAGACCGGGGCTTCTCCTACCACGCGTTCATGCTGGTGATCGCCACGCAGTTCCTCGGCAAGGCGATCGCCTTGCCCTGGCTCGGTCGCCTCGGGGCGCGGATCGGCTCGCTCGGGCTTCTACACGTGGGCGGCCTGTCGGTCATCCCGCTCGCCGGCCTGTGGCTGGTATCCGCCAACGTGTGGTTCCTTATGGGCGTGCAGTTGGTGGCAGGCTTCTGCTGGGCCGCCTATGAACTGGCACTCGCCCTGCTGTTCTTCGACGCCGTGCCGCACCGTGAACGGACGGCAGTCATCACGGCCTACAACCTCGGCATCGCCGTTGCCACCGTGGCCGGCGCGGCCGCCGGCGGCCTGCTGCTCGAGGCCCTGGGCGAGGACCGCACCGCCTACTACGCCCTGTTCGTGATCTCCAGCCTGTTGCGCGTCGCCACGATCCCGCTTCTTCGCCGCGTCCGCGTGCTGACCGACGGGGCGTGAAATGGGCGGGGCAACCCCGACCTTCGCGCAGGGCCCTCAATCGCCCGGCGCTCAGCCCGCAGGGAGGCGGGATTCGTGGGCGAGGCTGTCGAGGAACGTGCGGGCGCGGCCGTAGTCGCCCGCGGCGTAGTTGCCGACGTTCTGCCTGAGCACCTCGATGAACTTCGACACCGAGTCGTTGATCTGCCGGATCTCCTCGAACTGCACGCTCCCGCCCGAGGCGGCGCGTTGAGCGAACAGTTTGTCGAGTTCCTGACGGTAGGGCGTGAAGATGTCGTCGCGGAGGACGGGCGGATATTCGATGTGACCCGTGACGGGATCGAGTTGCGTCGAGCCGAGGCGGGGCGGGGCGGCCATCTTCGCCATGCGGATCGCCTGCTCCTGCGTGACCGGCGGACCGGCCTCGGCGGCCTGCGCCTCGCGGTTGGTCTTCCGCATCTCGAAGTAGGTCTCCGTCCACCGCATCCGGTTGTCGATTTCCTTCGTCTTGGCGTCTTCCCAATTCTTGGCCGCCTCCGAGTTTTTCAGGTTGGTGTAGCCCTGAGCCCGCACGACCTGGGAGATGCCCTCGGCTGCTCCCTGCTGGGCGGTCGACGCCCAGCCGCCCATGCCCATGCCATGCCCCCAGCCGCCCCATTGCGCGATCGCGGAAACCTCCGCACGCGTCGCGCAGACGACGAGCACCGCAGCCACGCCGAGCGTCCTGGAAATCCGTGTCTTGGAAACCATGGGTCCTCTCGCCTCCGATACCAAAGGATTCGGGCTGGTCAAAACGGCCGCCGACCGGGCAGACTGCCGCGACGCGAGCCTGCGTCGGAGTATACTCACGGCGTTTCGGCCCGGCGACACCGAACCGGCCGCTCCAGGAAGCAGGTGGATCCATGACACAGCAGCGTTGCAGCGTTATCGCGGTCGTCGTCGCGACGGCCTTGGCCGGTTGTGGTCAGACCCCGCCGCCACCCCCGAAGCCCGTGGCGGTCGAAGTGATCACGGCCGTGACGCCTGAAACGCCGACGCGCTCGGCCGACTCACCCGCCGCGCCCTCGCTCGACACGTTGCGGGCCGCACTGTCCGCCGCGGCGGACGAAGACACGCGGGTGCGTGCCGTCGATGCGATCGCCGCGCTCGGCCCGAACGCCCGCGGCGCCTTCGACGATCTTGTCGCGGCGACGACGGATGCGTCGGGCCGCGTCCGCTGGCATGCGGCCCGCGGCCTGGGGCTCATCGGTGAAGACGCCGTCGCCGCCGTTCCCGTGCTCGTGAACCTGCTCGATGACGCCGACCCCATCGTGGCCACGCAGGCCGCCGCTGCGATCGGCCTCATTCGTGCCGATGACGAGTCGGTGAACATGCCGGCGGCCGACGACGCCGCCTACGATGCGGCGTCGATCGCGCTCGTGTCCAAGATGACGCATCCCGACCCGCGGGTGCGCCGGGCGGTGTTGCGGGCGATCGCGAAACTCGAGCCCGATGTCGAGCGGTTGGCCCCGCTCGTGAGCGAACGGCTCGCGGATGCAGATCCATCGGTCGTGCTCCCGGCGCTGCACTCGCTGGCGGACATGGGCGGCGATGCCGTGCCGTTCCTCGTGAAGGCGCTCGAAAACCCCGCGTCGCGGTACTGGGCGACCGTGGGGCTCGCCGAAATCGGAGCCGCCGCGGCGCCCGCCGTACCCCAACTCCAGGCCGGTGTGTCGACTGGCGGGACCGAAGAGCGGATGCAGTCGATCATGACGCTGGCCGCGATCGGCGAGCCGGCGCTCGGCGCCACGGGCGACATCGTCAAGGCGCTCGACGCTCCCGAGAGTCCACTGCGGTTCGCCGCAGCATTCGCGCTCGGCCGGCTGCGGGCCAAGGATGCCGACGCGGCGCTCGGCAGGGCGGCCGACGACGCTGATCCGTTGCTCGCGGCGATCGCCTCCTGGGCCCGGGCCCGCATCCATCCCGATGACGCGGCGCTCGTGAACGCGGCGGTGGAAAAACTCACGGCCGGCCTGTCGAGCCCGACGCCGGGCGTGCAGACGGCCGCGATCTCGGCGATTTCAGATCTGGTCGGCAGCATCGACGACGCGACCGAGAAGCGAATCGCGGACGAGTTCGTGCGACTGCTGGCGAGCGGCGAACCCGACGTGCGCGAGGCAGCCGCGGCGGCCCTGGTGCGGGAAGGTCCGCTCGCCGTCGATGCCCTCGAAAAGTCCCTCGGCGATCCTGCGATCCGCGGTATCGCGATGGAGATCCTCACGGCGATCGGCCCGGTGTCGAAGGGAGCCCTCGACTCCTTCATCACGGCCCTTTCCGACCCCGACCCGGCGCATCGCGGCGATGCCGCGATCGCCATTGCGGCGATCGGGCAGGATGCAGCGGAGGCCGTTCCCCAGCTCGCCGCGATGCTCTCAGCCACCGACGGGCCCCCGGGCGTGCGCTACGCGGCCGCGTATGCTCTTGGCCGCATCGGGCCTGCGGCCAAGCCCGCCGCCGCCGCGCTGGCGAAACTGGCCTCGTCGGACGACGAATTGATGGCGACCGTCGCCACGTGGGCGAGCCTCAAGATCGAGCCCGGCAACACGGCGCTCTTTCAGTCGGCCGTACCGCTCCTCCGGAAGGCGCTTCGCGGCGGTGAAGAACTCGCCCGGCTGGAGGCAGCCGTGGCACTCGGCGACATCGGCGCCGCCGCCAGCGAGGCCGTCCCGATCCTGGAACTCGTGTCCGAGGAAGACCCGGCCCCGGCCGTGCGGGCCGCTGCCAGCCGGGCCCTCGTGCACATCCGAGGCGTCCAGGCTCCGACGCGCAACTAGCGTTCCGGACGCAGAGAGCGCCCCGGGGGGGTTCTCCGGGTCGTGCCTCAGCGACTGAATTCGGTCGCCACCTTCTGCCGACGACAACCGAAGCCGATGCCGGGCCGGTGGGCGGCCAGGGTCGGCGGCGGGGGTTCCATGACGAAGCTCGGGTGGTTCGGCAGGCTCTGGCTCACCAGATTCTCGAAGCCGGCCGGCGAGCGGGTCATTCACCGACTCGTGCTGCAGGCGCGACCGAAACGAATCCTCGAACTGGGGCTCGGTACGCTCCGCCGTACCGAACGCATGCTGTCGCTCGCCCGGACTGGAGGAGGCGATCCGGTGCAGTACGTCGGGCTCGACCGGTTCGAAGGCCGCCTCGCCACCGACCCGCCCGGCGTGACGCTCAAGCAGGCGCACCAACGGCTGCACGCCCTCGGCCGCGTGCAGCTCGTGCCGGGCAATGTCGACACCTCGCTCGCGCGGCTGTGCAATCATCTCGGCGTGTTCGACATGGTGCTCGTCGCGGCCGACAACGATCCGCGGCACCTCGACCGCAGCTGGTTCTTCGTCCAGCGGCTCGTGAACGAGCGCACGACCGTGCTCGTGGAGTCTGTCGACGGCGGCAGGGCGGCATGGAAGTCGATCGACAAGCGTCGCATCGACGAGTTCGCCGCCCGCACGGTCCAGCGGCGGGCGGCGTAGCGGCCGGTGGCGGCACCGCCCGAGCATCGCTACATTGGACGTCATGTCCACGAAACCCCGCACCCTGCTCGACAAAATCTGGGACGAGCATCTCGTCTGCGCACCCGCCGGCGAACAGGCGATCCTCTACATCGACCGTCACCTCGTGCATGAAGTGACGAGCCCCCAGGCCTTCGAGGCCCTGCGGCTCGCCGGTCGCCGCGTGCGCCGCCCCGAGGCGACGTTCGCCACTCCCGATCACAACGTGCCCACCACCGACCGCAGGCTCCCGATCGCCGATCCGGTCTCGAAACAGCAGATCGACACGTTACGGTCCAACTGCCGTGAGTTCGGCATCCGCTTGTTCGATCTGGGCGACGCCGACCAGGGAATCGTGCACGTCATCGGCCCCGAGCTGGGCATCACGCAGCCGGGCATGACGATCGTCTGCGGCGACAGCCACACCGCCACGCATGGCGCCTTCGGTGCACTCGCCTTCGGCATCGGCACGAGCGAGGTCGAGCACGTGCTGGCGACGCAGACGCTGAGGCAGTCGAAGCCCCGCTCCTTCGAGGTGCGGGTCGACGGCCGGCTCGCAGCCGGGATCACCGCCAAGGACCTCGTGCTGTATCTCATCGGCAAACTGTCGACCGAGGGCGGCACGGGCTACGTGATCGAATACACAGGCGAGTGCATCCGCAGCCTCGGGATGGAGGAGCGGATGACGGTCTGCAACATGTCGATCGAGGCGGGCGCCCGCGCCGGCATGATCGCCCCCGACCAGAAAACATTCGACTACCTGCGCGGCCGCGACTTCTCCCCCCGCGACTTCGATCGGGCCGTCACCAGGTGGGCGATGCTGCCGGGCGATCCGGGGGCGACGTTCGACCGCGTGGAGATCTACTCGGCCGGCGACGTCGTGCCGCAGGTGACGTGGGGCACGAACCCGGCGCAGGTGGTGGGCGTGGATGCCACGGTGCCCGACCCCGGCGCGTTCGCCGACATGAGCGATCGTGATTCCGCGGCGCGCGCCCTCGACTACATGGGGCTCACGGGTGGCACGAAGATCGTCGATCTGCCGCTCGATCGCGTGTTCATCGGATCATGCACGAACAGCCGGATCGAAGACCTGCGGGCGGCGGCCCGCGTCGCCCGGGGCTACCGCGTGGCCCCGCGGGTGCATGCGATGGTCGTCCCCGGCAGCGGTCGCGTGAAGCGGCAGGCGGAGGAGGAGGGGCTCGACCGCGTATTCCGCGACGCCGGCTTCGAGTGGCGCGAGGCGGGCTGCAGCATGTGCCTCGGCATGAATCCCGACACGCTGTCCCCCGGACAGCGGTGTGCGTCGACCAGCAACCGCAACTTCGAAGGCCGCCAGGGGAAGGGGGGCCGCACCCACCTCGTCTCGCCGGCGATGGCCGCGGCCGCGGCCGTCACGGGGCACTTCGTCGACATCCGCTCCTGGCAGTATCGCTAGCCGTCCTCGAGGGCCCCATGGAACCGTTCGTCTCGCTCACCGGCATCGTTGCCGCCCTCGATCGGGCCAACGTCGACACCGACCAGATCATCCCCAAGCAGTTTCTCAAGCGGATCGAGCGGACGGGCTTCGGCCAGTATCTGTTCTTCGACTGGCGGTTCCTGCCCGACGGGTCGCCCGACCCGGCGTTCGCTCTCAATCGCCCGGATCAGTCCGGAGCGAGCATCCTCATCGCACGCCGCAACTTCGGCTGCGGATCGAGCCGTGAGCACGCGCCGTGGGCACTGGCCGACTACGGGTTTCGGGTCGTCATCGCCCCCACCTTCGCCGACATCTTCTTCTCCAACTGCTTCCAGAACGGCATGCTCCCGATCCGGCTCGACGAGGGCGTCGTGGCTGAACTGTTTCGCCGCGCCTCGGCTGCCGCGGCCGCAGGTCGCCCCTACCGGCTGTCCATCGACCTGCCGAAGCAGACGGTGGCGGACGATGCGGGCTTCCTCCAGACGTTCGAGATCGATCCGTTCCGCAAGACGTGCCTGCTCGAGGGGCTCGACAATATCGGTCTGTCGCTCAAGCACGTCGATGCGATCACGGCGTGGGAGCAGGCCCACGGGCTCCCCGCGCTGGCGAACGGATAGGCCGATGGCACGCCGGGCGTTCCTGCTGCTCGTGGCGGCCTCGCTGGCATCGGGTCTCGTCCGCGCCGAGACCACCGTCACGATCGTCGATGACATCGCCGGGGTGGGCAGGCTGGCGGCTCCCGCCACGGGACAAACGCTGTTCGTGCTCGACGACACGGCGCGAACCGTCATGGCGGTCGACCCGTTCGCGCCGACAAAACGCTGGCGGGCGATCGGCCCCGCCGACCTCGACGCGGGAGCCGCCGAGCCGGTGAGCCCCGTGGCCATCGCCTGCGTCGACTCCAACACGCTCGCGTTGGTCTGTCGGGCGGACGCTCACTGGACACTCCGGGTGTTCCGACTCGCGCCTCCCGGCACCGACGGCGGAACGCCCACGCTGCTTCAGTCGCTCCCGCTCGGGATCGCCCCCGACGCGTCGCCGAATGTCGACGTGTTCGTCAGCGATACACGCGACTGGCTCGCAGTCGTCGGCCTGCCCGCCCCACTGCCGCCGATCATGCGGGCCCCCATCGCCGGCGCGCGGCTGGGAAACTTCTCCGACAGGCTCTGCCCGACGGTCGGGGCTCCTGAACGCCTCGCGGCCGTGACGTCAAGCCCGTTCGACGAGTGGGTCGTCGTCTCACGGCGCGACGACCCCGCACCGGGACGGACGGCGCTCACGTTCCATGCCAACACGGCCCGTCCGCGCCTGCTCGACCTCGACCTCGACCTGGCCGGCGTCCGTGATGCGGCCTTCTGCCGCGGCACCGGCACGCTGTGGGTCGTGGCCGACGGCGACGGCAAGACTCCCGCCACCGCCGGCCTGTGGCGGATCGACGCGGCGCTCGCTGCCGGCCGGCAGGTGGCCGCGCCCGTCCTCGTCGCCCGCCTGTCGACCCCGCTTGCCGTCGTCTGCCTTTCGGAACGCGCCATCGCAATCTCCGGCGGCGGCCCTGACCGCCGCGTACTCCTCGTGAACCCCGCCCCCCCACAGCCATGACGTCAACCCGCCGCACGAAAATCGAAGCCATGCTCCGCGACGACCCGGGCGACGTCTTCCTGCGTTACAGTCTCGCCCTCGAAATGGAGTCGGCCGGCGAGGCCGACGCCAGCCTCGAGATCCTCGAAGCACTCGCCCGCGAGACCCCGGCCTACGTGCCCGCCTTCCACATGGCCGGCCGCCAGCTCGTGGCCCTCGGCCGGATCGACGACGCCCGCCGCGCCCTCCGCGAAGGCATCGACGCGGCCCGCAGCCAAGGCAACGCCCACGCCGCCGGCGAAATGAGCGAGCTGCTCATGAGCCTCGGCGACGCCGGCGAGGGCTGACGGCGCGCACTGAGGCGACTCATGCCGGAATCGCAGTGGACGCGCGGGGGCCGGCTTCGGACTCCTCATACCGTCTCGCCGGACGGCTTAGGACAGGCTTCAGCCTGTCATGCCCCCTCTTGAACCGGCATTCGATAACAACCCGTATTCGGAGCCGAAGGGAGGCATGCTCGATGGATGCTTCACGGAACGGCACGGCATCCTGCCGTCCGTTCCTTGGCCGACCTCCG
>JBAXUY010000087.1:0-12541 GCA_037129475.1 Planctomycetia bacterium
AACGGACGGCACGATGCCGTGCCGTTCCGTGAAGCATCCCTCGAGCATGCCTCCCGCCGGCTCCGATTGCGGGCTGCTATCACCTGCCCTACGCAAGAGCGATGCATGGCAAGCGTCCCGCTTGCCCCACGCGTCTTACAGGCCGCGGTCTTCGAGGAAGTTGAGCAGGTCGGCGACGCGGTTGGAGTAGCCCCACTCGTTGTCGTACCAGCTCACCACCTTCACGAAGTTCCCGAGGCCGATCGTGTCGACGGCCGAGAAGATCGAGCTGTGCGGGTCGCCGCGGAGGTCGGTCGACACGAGCTCCTTCTCCGTGTAGCGCAGGATCCCCTTGAGCGGACCCTCGGCCGCCTTCTTCATGGCGGCATTGATGTCGGCGGGGGATGCCTCCTTGTTGAGCAGCGCCGTGAAGTCGACGACACTCACCGTCGGCACCGGCACGCGGAAAGCCATGCCGGTGAACTTCCCCTGGAGGGCCGGGATCACGAGGCCGACGGCCTTCGCAGCGCCCGTGCTCGAGGGGACGATATTCATCGAGGCGGCGCGGGCGTCACGCAGGTCCTTGGCAGCCGTGTCGACGGTCTTCTGGGAATTCGTGTAGGCGTGCACCGTGGTGAGCAGGCCGCGGTCGATGCCCCAGGTCTCGTGGAGCACCTTGGCCACCGGGGCCAGGCCGTTGGTGGTGCAGGACGCATTCGAGATCACGTGGTGCTTCTTCGGGTCGTACATCTCGTTGTTGACGCCGAGCACGATCGTCAGATCTTCGTTCTTGGCCGGTGCCGAGATCACGACCTTCTTCACGCTGTCGCGCTTGTGGGCCACGGCCTTCGTGGCGTCGGTGAAGAAGCCCGTGCTCTCCACGACGATCTGCACGTCCTGCGAGCCCCACGGGATCGCGCCGGGATCCTTCTCGGCAAACACCTTGATCTTCTGGCCGTCGACGACAAGGTCGTTGCCCTCGTAGGCGACCTTGCCCTTGAAGGGGCCGTAGTTGGAGTCGAACTCGAGCAGATGGGCGTTGGTCTTGGCGTCGGTGAGGTCGTTGAGGGCCACCACCTGCACGTCCCCCTTGAGGCCGTACCTCTCGTAGATGGCGCGGAAGGTGAGGCGACCGATACGACCGAATCCGTTGATGCCGACGCGAATGGACACGTGACTGCTCCTGCGGAGAGAGGGGGGCGGGACGTCGTGGAGGGATCGAGTGCCCGCGAGGGCGGCGGAATATACACCGCGCCGCGCCACGGCCTCAATCGGGACGCGAATTCCCGGCCGTTTTTGACAGGCACCGGTGAAGTTCGCGTAGATTGCATCGCATGACCTCCCCCGTGATCGAACTGCGAAACGTGCGCAAGGCCTTCGTCGCGCCCGGCGGCGAGATCGTGCCCGTGCTCGACATCGACGCCTTCGCGCTCGATACGGGTGAGCAATGTGCCCTCGAGGGTCAGAGCGGGTCCGGGAAGTCGACGCTCTTGAACGTGATCTCCGGCATCATGCGGCCCGACACGGGGAGCGTGTTCATCGGCGGGCACGACATCGCCCGGTTCGACGAGGCCAGCCGCGACCGCGTGCGGGCCGACACGCTCGGCCTCGTCTTCCAGCAGTTCAACCTCCTGCCGGGGTTCACCGCACTCGAAAACGTACTCGTGGCGATGTCGTTCGGGTCGGCCCGGCCCGATCGCACGCGGGCTGCCGACCTGCTCGGGGCCGTCGGCCTCGCCCATCGGCTCGACCACAAGCCGGCCGAACTCTCGATCGGCCAGCAGCAACGGGTGGCCGTGGCGCGGGCGCTCGCCAACCGGCCGCGCGCGGTGCTCGCCGACGAGCCGACGGCCAGCATCGACTCGGCCCACCAGCAGCAAGTGATCGATCTGCTCCGGGACAGTTGCCGCGAACAGGGCGCCGCGCTCCTCGTGGTGACGCATGCGCCGGAGGTCGCCGGCCAGTTCCCGCGCCGCCTCAAGCTCGAAGACTTCAACCGTGCCGCCCGCGCCCCCACGAGGCCCGCATGACGCTCCTCGGCATCGCCTGGCGCAACATCCGGCAGCGGCTCCTCACGAGCGGACTCACGGCGCTGTCGCTCGCGCTCGGCGTGGCGCTCGTCGTGGCCACGCTCGTCACGGGCCGGATCGTGAACCGCGCGTTCGAGTCGGGTTCCGGTCTGGGCTACAACATGATCGTGGGGGCGAAGGGGAGCCCGCTGCAGCTGGTCTTGAACAGCGTCTACTTCATCAGCAAGCCGATCGAGAACGTCCCCTGGGCCTTCTACCAGCAGTTTCTGCCGGCGGCCGAGCGGGCCGACGGCGTCGACGGCACGTACGCGGCGAGCACGCAGACCGCCGTGCCGATCTGCATGGGCGACTACTTCCGCGGCCACCGCGTCGTCGGCACGAACGCCGCCTTCTTCGACCGGCTCACCCGGGGCGACGGCCGGCCCTTCGAGTTCGCTGCCGGCACGAACTTCCGCGACGACGACTTCTTCGGCGGCGTCCTCGGGGCCGCCGTCGCCGCAAACCTCGGCCTCAAAGTGGGTGACGCGTTCGCGCCGACCCACGGCGCCGACGACGGCGCCGTCCACGATCCCTTCCAGGTCGTCGGCATCCTCGCCCGCACCGACTCGCCGCTCGACCGCGGCGTGTTCGTGAACATGGAAGGCTTTTATCTGCAGGACGGTCACGCCAAGCCGCTTCCGGAAGGGGAGTCGCCCGCCGCGCCGCCGGCCTCGGCGAATGCGTCGGGCCACGAGCCGCTGCCCGTCAATCAGCGGGAGGTCACCGCCATCCTCCTCGAAACCGCCTCGCTGCCCGGCCTCCCCGCCGAGCTCACGGCCATGGGGCTGCGCACGGCGATCAACGAGGGCCGCGACGGCCAGGCCGCTCTGCCCATCGCCGAGATCCGTCAGTTGCTCGATCTGTTCGTGAAGCCGCTCGAACTGCTCCTGCTCCTCGTCACGGCGCTCGTCGTGCTCGTCTCGGCGATCGGGATTCTCGTGAGCATGGTGGGGTCGTCGCTCGAGCGCAGCCGCGACGTCGCGATCATGCGGGCCCTCGGTGCCCGCCGCTCCCACGTGCTCGCCACCGTGCTCATCGAGGCGGTGCTCCTCGCCGTGGGCGGAGGCCTGGCCGGCTGGGCGCTCGGGCACCTGCTCGTGGGCTTTGTCGGCCCCTGGATCACGACCAACGCCGGCGTCACGGCGAGCGTCTTCTCCGCCGCCCCGCTCGCCGAAGCGCTCCTCGTGCCGTTCCTCGTGGTGCTCGCGATCGTGGCGGCGCTCCTCCCCGCGATCGCCGCCTACCGCACCGACGTCGCCAAGTGGCTGCAGGGCCCGGGGTGACGCACGTTATGTCCCCAATCCGGTACGGGGCTGCCTCGTACCGTCTCGCGTGACGCGTAGGGCAGGTGGCAATGACCCGCATTCGGAGCCGGCGGTAGGCATGCTCGACTCCGCCGAAACTGCTAAGCGCCTACGAGTTGGGGAGGCGAGGGGTTATCCCTACCGTTGAGACGGCGTATGTGACCAGCGCAGCCAGGATGGCGCAGCGCAGGCACATCCGAGTGAGTGAAGCCCAGGATGGGCGCAGCGAACGTCCGGCGAGACGGTACGGGGTAACCCCGAGCCGGCGGGCAACGCAACGCTCCCGAGGTCCGGCGACGGTCAATCGGGAATTCGAAGCCGGATTGGGCGGGTTGACGACGTGTCGCACGGTCGCCCAAGCCTCCGGTACACTGACGTCATGGTTTCGTTCAGACAGTTCACGGCACTTCTGCTCCTCTTCGCCCTCGTCGTGCAGGCGGGACGGGTGGAGGCGTGTCCGTTCTGCTCGGCCGTGTCGCTCACGTTTGCGCAGGAGATCGCGCAGAGCCAGGCGGCCGTGATCGCGCGGCTCGTCGAGGGGCCGGCGGCGGCGGCGCTCTCGCCCCGGGCCGAGGGGCCGCTGCCAAAGGGGAAGTTCGCGGTCGTCGAGGTGCTCAAAGGCTCCGGCCTCGTCGAGGAGGCCGGGCTGCTCGGAGGTGAGGCCAAGCCCATCGAGACGATCCTGCTCGAGGAGAAGCCCGTCGGGTCGCTCTTCCTGCTCATGGGGGTCGAGCCGCCCAACCTCGTCTGGTCGAGCCCGATCGCCGTCAGCGACCGGGCGGTCGAATACCTGCGGAAGCTCGGCGACCTGCCCGAGAAGGGGGCCGACCGGCTCGCGTTTTTCCAGAAGCACCTCGAGGACGCCGACGAAACGCTCGCCCGCGACGCCTACGACGAATTCGCCGTCGCACCCTACGAGGACGTGCGTGCGCTCGAAAGCCGGATGGATCCGACGCAGCTCTTGGCGTGGATCGAGAATCCGAAGGTGCAGTCGAATCGCCGCCGGCTCTATGCCACGATGCTCGGCGTGTGCGGCACGAAGGCCGATGCGGAACGGATCGCCGAGATCCTCAAGGGGGAGAACCTGCCGCCCGACAAGGCCGACATCCGCTCCGGGCTCGACGCACTCATCGCCTGCTACGTCACCCTCCGTGGCCCCGAGGCGCTCGACCTCGTCGATCGGCTGTTCCTCGACCGGAAGGGACGCGATGTGCCATTCACCGAGACGTATGCCGCCGTGATGGCGCTGCGATTCCTCGGCGAGGAGTCGAACATCGTGCCGCGCGATCGGGTGCTCCAGTCGCTCCGGATCCTGCTTGACGAGCCGAAACTCGCCGACCTCGTGATCGCCGATCTTGCCCGCTGGCAGGACTGGTCGGTCGTCGACCGACTGGCGGAACTGTTCGAAAAGGCCGAGGCCGACAACATCTTCGTGCGCGAGCCGGTGGTGAACTACCTGCGGGCCTGCCCGCTGCCGGAGGCCGCAGCGGCGATCACTCGACTGGAGAAGATCGACCCCGAGGCCGTGCGCCGGGCCGCGACACTCGCCGGGTTCGCCGGCGCGCTCGCTTCCCCGAAGACTTCGGGCGACCCGGAGGGGGATGCCGGCGAGGGCTTGCCTCCCACGGTGCCCGCCGCGGGGCCATCGCCCGACGACGCGGCCCTCGCGGCCCGGATCGCGCCCGTCATCGGCGACGAGGGCGTCGACGGCCCGGACGACCGAGGGAATGCACAGCCTTCACGGGCGCCCTTGGCCGACGATCGGATCAAGCTCGTGAAGTGGGCCGCATGGGCGGCGTTCGTGGTGATCGTCGCCGTCGCCGCACGGTCGGCCTTCCGGTCGCGGCCGCAGTAAATCATGGCAAGCGGCCTTTTCGAATCGCCTGGTTCCCTTTCACAGGCCGCACCGGCCGACGGCGACGACCGCTATCGTGCGATCGGTGGCTCCGCGATCGCGGCGGTGGTGCTCGGGCTCCTGTCGCCGCTGGCATTCCTCGACTGGTGGCTCGCGGTCGTGCCCGTGCTCGGCATCGTGCTGGGCATCGTGGCCTGGCGCGACATCGCGGCCCGCCCGACGGAGCTCATCGGCCGGCCCCTCGCGGCGGGCGCCATCGTGGTCTCCGCGTGCACCCTCCTGGGCGGGCTCACCTACAACGCGGTCGTATACGCCGCCGAGTTGCCGCCGGGGTTCGAACGGTTGAGCTACGCCGCGCTCCAGCCGCTCGAAGGAGATCCGCCGACTGCGATCCCCGACTCCGCGCTGTCATTCGACGGCCGCGATGTCCTGCTCAAGGGCTACATGTATCCGGGCAAGCAGCAGCGCGGAATCGTGCAGTTTCTGCTCGTGCGCGACCAGGGCGATTGCTGCTTCGGCGGCAATCCGAAAATCACCGATCGCGTGCTCGTACAACTGCGCGATCCCCAGGGCATCGAGTTCTCGCCACGGCTGCGCAAGATCGCCGGGCGGTTTGTCGTTCGCCCCACCGGCACGGCGACACTCGACGGCGGCGTGCTCTATCATCTCGAGGATGCCGTTGTTCGGTGACAGTCGCCTGATTCCGTTCTGGGCCGTGGTGCTTGCGGCCGGATGCGGCGGTCCTGCACCGCCGGCCACGCGCCCCGCCGCGCCGACTCCCGCGTTGCCGAGAACCACCGGCGCGATCCGAGACATCTCGTTCGACGACATCAAGTTCGACATGGAGAAGGGTGCGCCCTTCACGCGCGACCTCCTGCCGAAACGGGTGACGTCCCTGGAGCAGGAGCGGATCCGCATCCGCGGCTACATCCTGCCGAGTTTCCAACAGACCGGCCTTGCGCAGTTCGTGCTCGTCCGCGACAACATGGAGTGCTGCTTCGGCCCCGGGGCGGCGCTCTACGATTGCGTCGTGGTGCGGATGCAGCCGGGAAAAACCGCGAATTTTTCGATCCGCCCGGTCGCGGTGGCGGGCACGTTTCGACTCGAGGAACTGCGGGGGCCCGACGGAAAGCACCTCGCGATCTATGCCCTCGAGGGTGAAGAGGTGCGGTAGCCGCGGGTCGTTGGTACCATCGTCGGCATGAACGCCGGCTGGTTTGACCCTGAAAGTTGGTACTGGCTCTACGACATCCCGCCGCACCGGCTGTCGCTGCTGTTCATTGGGGCCTTCGTCGGCTTCTACTGGATCGGCTCGATCCTGCTCCGGCCGGTGCTGCGGCAGTTCGTCAAGAACACCGCCGGCTCGAACGACATCGTCGGCTACGTCCTTTCCTGTTTCTGTGTCTTCTACGGCCTCTTGCTCGGCCTGATCGCCGTGACCGCCTATCAGAACGTGTCCGACGCCGGGGCGAACGTCACGCGTGAGGCCGCGGCCCTCGCCGCCCTCTACGAAGACGTGTCGCAGTATCCGGAGCCATACGGCCAAAACCTGCGCTGGCTCCTCCGCGACTACACCCGCTACGTCATCAAGTATGCCTGGCCGCTCCAGCGGCGGGGCATCGTGCCGGAGGAGGGCACGATCCGCGCGGAGGCGTTCCACGAACGGCTGCTCGATTTCCAGCCGCAAACTCCGGCCCAGGAAATCATCCATGCCGAGGCGCTGCGGCAGTTCAACAACTTCCTCGAATGGCGGCGGATGCGGCTGTTTTCCGTCAACTCGTCGCTGCCCGCGTCGATGTGGTTCGTGATGATCCTCGGAGCGATCCTCAATATCGCGATCTGCTGGCTGTTCGACATGCGGTTCATCACGCAGCTCGTGCTGGGCGGCATCCTCGCCGCCTACCTCGGCACGATGATGCATCTCATTTTCGACATGAACCAGCCCTTTCGCGGCGACGTGAGCATCTCGGCCGAGCCGTTCGAGGTCATCTACCGGCGGATGGACGACGCATGACCGCATCTTCCGATCCGTCAATCCAGCCGGCCGGCCGCTCCACACGCCGTCAGGCGCTGGCCCAGGGTACGGCAGCCACGTTCGCAGCGGCCCGGGCGCTCGCTCCAGCGCTGTTCACGGGCTGCTCACTTGGCGTCCAGCCCCGCGCCCGCACCGTGCCGCTCGGGCTCATGCATTCGCAGACCGGCCCGCTGGCCATCAGCGCCACGTCGCTCCGCGACGTCCAGCTGTTCGCCTGTGAACAGATCAATGCCGCCGGCGGCGTGCTCGGCTGCCAGCTCGACGTGAAAGCCCCCGACCCGAAGTCGCGGATCGATCTCTTCGAACGGCGGACCCGATCGCTGCTCGACGCAGGCTGTGTGGCCGTGTTCGGCTGCTGGACGAGTTCGAGCCGCAAGGCGGTGCTTCCCTTGTTCGAAGAACGCGACAAGCTCCTCTTTTACTCCGTGCAGTACGAGGGGAACGAGTCTTCGAAGCACTGCGTCTACGGCGGCATGGTGCCGAATCAGCAGATCCTTCCGGCGCTCGACTGGCTCCTCGGCCCGGAGGGGGGCAGCCGCAAGAAGATCTACCTGCTGGGGTCGGATTACGTGTTCCCACGGACGGCCAACTACATCACGAAGAAGTACCTCGCGACGAAGGGCGTGAAGCCCGTGGGGGAGGCCTACTATCCGCTCGGCCACAGCGATTTCACGGCCGAAGCGAAGAGGATCGTCGCGTCGGGCGCCGATTGCATCCTCAACACGATCAACGGCGACTCGAACCTCGCCTTGTTCGCCGCGCTCGCCGCGGCCAAGGTCGATCCCGGGAAGCTCCCCGTGGTATCGACGAGTATCGGCGAGGACGAATTGCGCAGCCTTCTGCCCGAGCAGGTGAAGGGGCACTACGCCGCATCGTGCTACTTCCAGAGCCTGCCGACTCCCGCCAATCGCCGCTGGATCGCCGACTTCCGCCGTGAGTTCGGTTTCGACCGCGTGACGAGCGATCCGCTCGAACCGGGCTACTGCCTCGTGCACCTCTGGAAGAAAGCCGTCGAGAAGGCGGGCTCGTTCGAGACCACGGCGGTGCGGCAGGCGTTCGCCGACGGCCTCGAGTTCGCCGGCCCCGGCGGCCCGGTGCGGCTCGACCCCAAGACGCAGCATTGCAGCCACTTCTTCCGGCTGGGCAGGATCCGCAGCGATCGCCAGTTTGACATCGTGGCGGAGTCGCCGGCCCCGATCGATCCCGATCCATACCCGCAGTTCGCCTTCCCGGGCTGGAAGTGCGACTGGACGCAGGGCGGCCTCGAGCGCGGCCCGGAGGTGAAGATCGATGGCCCGGTTTGAGATCGAACACACGGAGGGGATGCGCTGGGTTCGGGTGGACCTCGTCGACGACGACGTCCGCACGGAGCGCGGGGCGCTCAACCACATGAAGGGCAGCGTGCTGATGGACGTTCCCTGGCCGTCGCTGAAATCCTGGTGGGTGTCGCTGTTCTCCGACGAATCATTGTTGCGGCCGCGGTACTATGGCACGGGCAGCGTGTACCTCGACTCGTCGCTCGGCGGCTATCACGTGCTCTCGGTCACACCGGGTGAGCGCTGGATCCTCGACACGAAATGTTTTTGGGCGAGTGACGGCGAGGTGCAACTCACAGTGCACCGTGAGCGCGTATGGACGTCGTACTGGGCCGACCAGGGGCTCTTCTGGTACAAGACCGCGCTCAAGGGTGAAGGGCAGGTCGTGCTCGCGGTCGACGGACCGGTGGAGGAGGTGGAACTCGTCGACGATCGCCTCGTGGCCGACGGTCCCTTCGTGATCGGCCGCACCGGCGGCATCTCCCTCTCCGTACGCCGTCCCGCGAAGTCGTGGCTCAGCTACTGGCTCTCGGGACAAAAGCTGTCGTACGTCTACCAGGGCACCGGCAAGTTGCTTTTGTGCACGACTCCCTACTGGCGGCAGCGGATGCAGAAGGAAAAGCAGCCGGCGGCCGCCTCCGTGTGACGCCATGGTCCGCCCTGCTGCCGGCCGCGTCGCACTCTCGCTGCTTGTGCTGCTCGGCACGTCGTCTCGCGCCGCCGACGCCTGCCCGTTCTGCGGGATCGTGGGCGAATCGTTGGCGATGCGCCGCGATGCCGCCGATGTCGTCGCGATTGGAGAAGCAAACGATGGGGTGACCCCCGGCCCCGACGGGTTTCCGGAACAGGCATTCACGCTCGGTCAGACGCTGCGCGGAACGATTCCCCCCGACATCACGGAAGCGGCGGCCCGTGTGACCGGTCCGGTGGTGGGCACGGCGATCGTGTTCGGGAGGTCGTCGAACGGTGACCTCCGCTGGTCGGCACTCGCCGCGCATGAAGCAGTGCTCGGCTACGCTGCGGCCGCCCCGGCGACGTCGCTGCCGGCTGCCGAGCGTCTGCGTTGGTTCGCCCAGCGACTCGAACATCCAGACCCCGCGATCGCTGCCGACGCCTTCGCGGAGTTCGGCCTCGCCCCGTTCGATGCGGTCCGCGAGGCGGCCGATGCCTTCGATCCGATCAAACTCGCGGCGTGGGTCGGCGAGGCGGGCATCGATGCCCGCCGCCGTGGGTTCTATGGCCTCGCAGCGGGCATCGTGGCGGCAGACACTCGCGACGCGGCCGTCCGACGCGACCTTCTCGCGGACCTTCACGATGCCATTGCGGCCCCGGCCGACGACTTCCGGGCTGGTTATGACGGACTGCTGGCGGGCCTGATCGTCGCCGAAGGAGCTGCGGCCCTCGACGAGTTTTCCCGGCTGGGGCTCTTCGGGCCATCGGCACGACCGGTTGATCAACGTCATCTGCTCGCCGCACTCAGGTTCGCGTGGGAGAGCCTCGACGCGACGATTCCTCGCGACCGGGTGGCGGCGGCGACGGCTCGCCTGCTCAACAGCCGGGCGGTGGCCGCTGATGCGGCGGTCGATCTTGCCAGGTTTCAAGCCTGGGAACCGCTCGATACGGTCGCGAACCTGTGGATGACGCTCGGTCGCGACGACCCGCTCGTGCGCCGGGCCGTGGCAGGCTACCTCGACGCCTGCCCGCTTCCCGCGGCACGAACGCATCTCGATCGGCTGCGGACGGCCGATGCAGAGCGTCTCGACGCTGCACTCGAGGCAGCGCGGGCGCCACTCGCCCGCCCGTAGGGACGGAGCTCCAGCTCTGTCCATCGTCGGAAGTAGGGACGGAGCTCCAGCTCTGTCCATCATCGGAAGTAGGGACGGAGCTCCAGCTCTGTCCATTGAACATGCCTGGAAACCGGTCACCACGTGCTAGCCTGCCGCGGGCGGCGTGGGTAGCAGTTCAGGGGTTCCGGTTCCCTTGTCGAGCGGCGCACCCGGGAACGTCGGCGCGGGGTTGGCGGCCTCCGGCTCCTCGCGAGTCGCCGGGTCGCGGGGCGGCAGCTGGAACGGGCGGGCATCGGCACCGACGGATTCGAAGTTCTGGGTGATCGCCCCCCGGCTGAACACGGCGGGCCGTGAGTGCCCGTAGTCGATGTACAGGCTCGCATCACGCTGGCGGGCGCGGCGGTGGGCATCGAAGTAGGCCTTGCCGGGCCACGGCCCTTCGGCCAGGAAGACGCCGTTGTATTCGAGCAGCGAGCCCTTGCGGAAATGGAGCTGGGCGATCGACCGGTTGTAATCGACGAGCGACCGTGCGTAGGAACTCTCGGCCTCCGCACGGCGACGCTGGGCGTCAAGAAGCTGGTCGAGCGTGACGGTGCCCGCATCATAGGCCGCCTGCACCGCCTCCACCTGCCGCTCTGCGGCGACCCGCCGGTTGAAGTTCGTCTGGGCGAGCGCGAAATTGGTGTCGACGTTGCGCACCGCTTCGACGAGCGCGTGCGATGCTTCGAGTTCCTCGTCCTGCAGGCGGGCCCGTTCACGCGCCAGCTGCAACTGCTGGTTGCGGACGGTCGCAAGCTCGCGGCGGAAGCCGATCGGCATCAGGAACTGGGCCTGGGCCTGCCATTCCTGGAACTGGCCGCTCATGAGTGTCGAGTAGGCGTTGGTATCTTGGAACGTGACGGCGTTGGGGTTCACGGCCGTCGGCGTTTTCACAGGATACGAGCCACCGCCGAACAGATTTTCACCGACACCGAGGAACCGCCAGCGGCCACCCACGTCGAGCCTCGGCAGGAGCAGGTTCTTGGCGGCCGTCAGTTCCAGTTCCTTCTGTTTGATGATCCACTTCTGGCGCCGCAGTTCCGCCGATCGCGACAGCGCCTCGACGAGCGACTGCTGCCAGTCGAACGCGATCCTGGCCGTCGTTGGCTCGTCCGAGGGCCGGATGAGCCGCCCGTCGCTCGCGGAGATGCCCATCATGTAGCGCAGGCGATTTTCGCAGCGATAGACGTCGGTGAGCGCCTGCTCCACCTCGCTGCGGAAGAAGAAGTATTGCTCGCGGGCCTGCGCCTCCTTGTCGGCCTCGCCGCCCCGCGACTGCTCAACGTAGAGGGCGTGAACCTTCCGCCACGCCTCGAGCGCACTGTCGCGGCCCACCTTGCGGGCCTCGAGATTGCGATAGGCGAAGTAGAGCTCCCAGTAGGACTGCTCGGTGTCGCTGACGAGATTCCGCACGCCCGCCTCGAAGTCTGCGAGCGAGATGTCGGCGTTGATCCGGGCCAGCAGCACGCCGCGGAAGTTGGGCCGACCGAACACGTTGTCGAACGTGTCGGGCCCGGCGATCCGGTTGTAGGTCACGCCGGCGCCCTGGAGGAGCGGCTGGCTGAACGTGAAGTCGTAGCTCGTGGTCCACAGCGACGGCACGTCGCGGAACAGGTTGTTCGTGGCGTCGAGCTGGGCGGTGTTCGAAAAGCCGAACTGGGCACCGGTGGCGGTGCGCTTCGAGATTCCGGCCGTCGTGATGCCCTGATTCGTCCGCAGCACCGGCACGAAGAGGATTGTCTGGAAGAGCGGGTCGACGTTCTGCGGCCGATTGCCGTTCTGCCAGGTCGAACTGGCCGAGAGCTGGGCATCGAACGCGGCGAGTGCGCTCTCCACGCCGCGGAAGGGATCGGTCTCGGTGATCGCCGGATCGTAGATGCTCGGCGTGCCCGCCGGCGCCGTGAGCAGCGACACGGGCGGCTCGCCCGTCTGGGGCCGCGGGCCTCCGAAGCTCCCGAACCGGCCGCCGAGGTTGCGGAGCACCTTGCCGTTCTCGAGCGCCGTGCGGATCGCCTCTTCGAGCGAGAGTTCCCAGATCTGGTCGAACTTTGCGTTCGAGAGCATCATCGGCTCGTGCGTGCCGGCCGCCTCGTCGAGCGGTTGCTGCTCGGTGTCGGGGTATTCGAGCTTCTGGATCGCCCCGACGTAGTGCGAGAG
>JBAXUY010000088.1:0-12317 GCA_037129475.1 Planctomycetia bacterium
GGCGGCGACGGCGCGACACTCGCCAGGCGCAGCGCAGGCAAATCCGAGTGAGCCGCAGCCGGGCACCGATCCGCCGCAGGCGGATTGGTCGGGCGGAGGCGAACGTCCGGCGAGACGGTACGGGGTAACCCCGAGCCGGCGAGCCAAACTCTCCGAAAGTCCGGCGACGGGATACGGGGAGCCCGAAGCCGGCTAGGGCGAGTTGAGAAGGGATAGACGGCACCGTCAGCCGCGCTTCGGCGGCGTGAACTTGATCTTCTTGATCAGCTCGACGATCTGGCCGTCCTGCACCTTGCCCGAGACCGACGTGATCGCGCGGACGACGTTGACGTACTTCAGCCCGTAGTCGCAGTCGAGCTCGACCTCCGTCCGCTCCGCGAGCGAGTTGGGGCCGGTGTCGGTGCCCACGAGGCCGACGATCCGCTTCCGCAGTTCCTCGAAGTCGGCCACCGGCTGGCCGTTCATGGCGATGCCGGCGAGCGCGCCGTCGGGGTTGGCCGTCAGTTTGACGCGGATCGGGGGCACCTGCTGGTCGTCCGGGGCGGCGGCCGCGGCCACGCCGAGCGGCATACGAATGTCGAAGTCACCTTCCGGCGAGACAACCTTGAGCGAGCACATGAAGAACGACATGAGCTGGAACACGACGTCGATCATCGGCGTCATGTCGACGGCCACCTTGTCGCCCAGTGATGACTCCCGCTTCGCCATCGGTGCCTAGCCCTCGTCGTACTGCGCCCGGAGGGCGAATCGCTCGAAGCCCTTCTCCTGGCAGATGCGGATGATGTCCTGCACCTCGCCGGTCTTCGCCCGCCCGTCGGCCCGCACGATCACCGTGGCCGCGCTCGGCTCCTTGCCCGCGTCGAGCATCACGCTCTTCTCGCGTTCGAGATAGGCGCCGATGTCACGAACGGCGACGAGTTCGCCGGCGTAGATGATCGATCCGCTGTTCGTGAGCTGGAGCGTGATCGGGGTTTCCATGGCGCCTTCCACGGGCTTGGCAAGCTGGCTCAAGGGCAGCTGGATCCGCTCGTCCTGCTCCGCCTCCGAGAAGTTCATCACGAACATAAAGAACGTGATGAGCTGGAAGGTCATGTCGATCATCGGCGTCATGTCGATGTCGGTGCTCGACGGACTGCCGCCTGCCTTGCGCGCCATGGTCGGCTCACTTCTTGCCCATGTTTTGGAACCGGGCCATCAGTCGCATGGCCTCGGTGTCGATGTCGCCGTTGAGCTTCTGGAGCCAGTTCTTGAAGAGGGCGAAGCAGGCGATGGCGGGGATCGCCAGCCAGAGACCGATGAGCGTCGTGATGAGGGCCTGCGAGATGCCGATCGCGAGTTCGTTCGGCTTCGGAGCCGTCGACGACTTGGCGATGATCATGAAGCTCGCGACCATCCCGTCGACCGTGCCGAGCAGGCCGAACATCGGCGCGAGTGCGCCGATGAGCGACACGTAGCTGATCTTGTGCTCGAGCTTCATCGCCTGCTCGCCTTCCTCGGCCTGCAAGGCCTCGACGGCCGCGCCGTACCCCGACTGCAGTTTGCCCATGCCGGCCGCCAGCACCTGGCCCAGGTAGGAGTCGTCGTTCTTCGCGAGCTCGTAGGCCTGCTGGTATTCCTTGGCCTCGAGATGCGCCTCGAACGCCTGGCTGAGGCCCGGTGGCATGAGCACGGCCTTGCGAATCTGGAGGAAGCACATCACGAGCAGGGCCACCAGCCCGAAGGAGAGCGCGAGAAACACGATCACGTACTTCAGCCCGAGGGCGTTGTAGTAGAAGACGAGCATGCTCTCGCCCTCTTCCGCCGACGGCTCGTCGGCCGCAGCCTCCTCGTCTTGGGCACATGCCACACCGGGCATGACGAGCGACGGCCCCACGGCAGCCGTCAGCATCGCGATCACGAGCAGCATCCGACCGACGATTGCCGACCACGGCGCCGTCCGAAGCAGCCCAGCGCCGGTGCTCCGCCGATCAACGAGACCCATGCCCATCGCGATTCTCCTTGCAGAAAAACTTCCAATGATTCGTCATGGTACGCAAAAGGATGTCAGCCCACAAAACCGACGTGTCGATCACGGCCGTCAGGCCCCCGCCGGCGCGGCCTGCTTCTTCGCCCAAGGGCTCGCGGGATACGACTCCTGGAGCAACTTTCTGGCCTCGCGAGCCCGCTCGTTCTGTTTCACCTTGTCCCACAGCTCGGCGAGGTTGGCGAGGGCTTCCGCATGGCTGTCGGGGCTGCCGTTGTAGACCAGGTCGACGGTCAGGTACGAGATGAGCGCGTCCTGATCCTTGTCACCCGCGGCCCGGTAGGCGGCGCCGAGCACGTTGTACGCCCGCCCGAGCAGGTCCTTCTCCTCGGGATCGGCCTGCTTGATGATTCCCTGCACGAGCGCCACGGCCTCGGCGTTCTTGCCCGTCTGGGCGAGGCAGCGAGCCTTGCCCAGCTGTGCACTCCGCTTCTGCTCGGCGCTGGCGTCGTCGCTTGCCTCGATCTTGAGGGCCGCGTCGTATTCCGCCATCGCCTCGACGAACTTCTGCTGGTCGAAGAGCATGCCCGCCTTGGCGGCCGCCGCCCGCACCTTGAGCGCCGCCGGCCCTTTCGCGAGCGTCGAATAGGCCGTGAGGGCTGCGTCCGGCTTGCCGGCCCGGAAGAGCAGGTCGCCGAGCAGTTGCTGCATGTCGTAGAAGTGGTGGCTCTTGGGATGTTTGGTGAGGAATTCACTCACGAGCCGGCCGGCGTCCTTGGGATCACCCCCGGCCGCGAGCGCCGCCCGGCCGGCCGCGGCCGCCTTCACGAAGTCGACCTCGTCGAGCAGGAGCGGCTCCGCGCCGTCGAGTTCGGCAGCCTCGATTTTCGCCACCTCCTCCACCGCATCGGACGCCCGACCGCGGGACAGCAGCGACCGCGCGGCCCGGAGCGACTGCGGTTCTCCGCCAAACTGCACCTCACGGAGTTGGTCGACCGGGATCTTTCGGGTGTCGCCACTCCGCTCCTCGAGGTCGACCGCTTCGGACGACGTGCCCACGACCTTTCCCGTGAACGTGCCCTCCGTCGTGAGCACGCGATCGGGCGATTGGGCCGATGCCACGCCGCACCACACCGTGCCGGCCAGCACGATCATGGCCCATGCCAGCACGCGCCCCTGGCTCACGTCGGCGTTCGGTCGTCCCGTCGTCATTCCGCTCATGCTTCTCGATGCTCCTTGCTTCACGTGCCGGCGGCGGCCGGCGCGGCCGTCGCCTGCTGCGCCTCCCGAAGCCCGGTCAGGCCCTTGGGCGCCGGGCTGCCCTGGGCCTTCTCGATCTCCTTGAGGAGCTTGTCGAACTGCTTTTCCATCCCCTTGCCGCCCAACTCCGGGTAGAGCTTGAACGTGATGGCAACGTCGTTGAAGGCCATCGTGAGCAGTTTCTCGCGATCCTGCGTGGCCCCTTCGGCCCGCTCGAGCCGGCACTTCGCCACATTCAGCCGCGCGGCGAAGAACTTGCCGCGGGCGTCGAGCGCCTTCTCGTCACTCCCTGAGAAGGCCTGGCGGGCCAGCTTGTTGGCGATCCCTCCCCAGCCCCACGCGACACTCGCTCCATTCTTGCGGCCGACGATCGCTTCCTTCAGATACTGCTCCGCCTTGGCCTTGTCGGCCGACTTCTCCCCGGCGGTCTGCAGCAGCTCGGCCGCCTGAATCTGCGCATCGAGCGAATTCTGCCGCCTTGGGTCGGAGAGGATCCAGTCGATCTGCTCCTGAGCCTCGTCCCATCGGCCGAGCTCACGATAGACG
Organism: Planctomycetia bacterium; assembly: GCA_037129475.1. Classification (GTDB taxonomy): domain Bacteria; phylum Planctomycetota; class Planctomycetia; order Pirellulales; family UBA1268; genus RGVT01. The sequence goes on from JBAXUY010000088.1 coordinate 3,770, forward strand.
TTGGCGACTTTCAGCCGGATCGCCGGCTCGAACTTCGCGATTTCATCCCCGCCCTTGTCGAGCAGTCTCTTGTAGGCGTCGGCACTTTTGGCGAGGTAGCCCTCGGCCTTCGCCTTGGGAACCACCGACCCGGTGCCGGCACCCGAGCCGAGCGACAGATACGTGGTCGCCACCCACATCTGCGACGACACCTTCGTGTCACGCTTCGCGACGCCGTCGAGAAACTTCTCGAAGCCCCCCAGGATCGCGGTCGCCCGAGCGACCGCGTCGGAAGGCGCCGATGCACCTCCTGAACCGAGCGCGTCGAGCTGCGACTGGAGATCGCGGCCCATCATCAGATACATCGACGTGAGCTTGGCGGACGCCTCGTCCCCCGTACCCGCCACCACCTCGAGCCTGTCCATCGCCTCCTGCGCCTTGTCGAGCTGGTCGGCTTGAATGAAGTAGCGGAGGGCCACCGTCAGGGTGCTCTCGGCGAGGGGGCCGGTGGTGTACGCCGGGTCGTTGCCGGCGACGAGGGTCCACGGGCCGTAGTCGGGCTGCGTCAGCACCCGCATCGCGAGCTCTCGGTCGCCATCGTCGATCGCCATTTGCACACGCGCGAGCGCCGCCGCGACGGTCGTCTTCGCGGGTGCGGCACCCGCGGGAATGCCGGCGAGCCCTTCGTCGATCGCTGCGGCGGCCCGCCGCTTCCACGACGCGAGCACGTCGGCTGCGGGCCGCACGCCTTCCTCGAGGGCCCGCTTTTCGAGCACGTCGCGCCACAAGGCGCTCCCGGCCCGGAGCAGCACCTCGGCACGGCGCGGCGACGACGCGGGCACCTGATCGAGAATCTCGAGCAGGCGTTCCGGGTCTCGCGCCTCGGTCGCCGTGGCGATCGCGATCACCGCCGCATCCGCGCTTTCGGCGTCCTCCGGCCACGTCCGCATGATGAGCCCCGCCACGTCGGCACACTGTCGCTTCGCGGCGGCCCGCCACTCGGGCACCCCGTCCTTCGAGAGTTGCTGGAGGCTCGCCATCGCGATCTTGGCGGCCTGCCGGCTGCCCTTGGCGTTCGGATATCTGTCGGCGAGAAACGTGCCGAGCGCCGCCGCGTCGTGGAGCCGCCGGCCGTCGTAGAGCATGAACGTCAGCATGTATCGCGCCTGATTCACCGCGTCGACGTCGTCGGCGCTCGCCAGCGGCAGCGCCTTGCGAATGCCGGCAATCACCTTGTCTCGTTCCGCCGCCGCAGCCTTCGCGGCGGCGTCGGCCTCCGCCGCCTTGCCGGCCGCCTGGGCCTGCTTCGCCTCGGCCTGCTTCTGTTGCATCGACGCGAGAGAAACCCGCACCGCGTCCATCCCCGACTCGAACGACGCCGCCACTCCCGCCGCATCTTCCGGCAGTGACTTGCCCAACTGCTCGAGCAGCGTGCGGGCCTCCTTCGAGTAGTCGCGGTTGACCTTCGCCACTTCGAGGGCGAGTTTCTTGGCATTCTGAAGGAACGGACGGGCCTTCGCCTTGTCGGACTGGGCATCGGCCATCCGTTCGAACAACGCCGCCGACCGATATTTCATCGCCAGCCAGTCGGCGTCGAGCCTGTCGGCGGGCACCGACGCGAGCACGATCTTCTGAAGCCGGTCGTCGAATCCCTTGAACTCCTTGTCGGCATACGCCTTCATGTCGAGCCAACACTCGAGCGTCGAGGCCACGGCCTTGGCCCGCAGGCCCGGCACGAATCCCGCCTCCCCATCGAGGCCGGCCACGTCGGACAACGTCATCAAGGCCTGCTCCGTCCGCTTCTTCCTGGCGTCGGCATTCGTCTCCGCCTGAGCGAGCGCAGCATAGTTTCGCCCCTCGTAATACCGGGCGAAGAGCCCGGCACCCCGCGAGCGGTACTTGTCGTAGAGTTCCTTGTAGTCGGCGGCGGACTTTTCGAGCGCCGCCTTCCACTCCGCCGAGCCGGCCGGCAACGCCTTCGACTTCTCGTAATACGCCCCACCAACGAGCAGCCTGGTCTGGAGGAGCTGGCCCCGCAACGCGTCCTGGCGCTCTTCGAGCTGCTCCATGAGCCGGCCATCGGACGGCTTGCGGGGAGCCTTCTTGCCGCCTTTGCCCGACTCCTCGCCGTCGGCTTTCGTCTTCCCTTGCAGCTCCGCCAGCTGCGCGTCGACCTCCCGCAGCTCCTTGAGGACGGCATCCTCCGCGTTGGTGGCCGTGGCGATCTCCTTCTCTCCCTTGCCTTCGAGTGACTTGATCGCTGCATCGAAAAACGCGACGGCTTCGGCGAGCCGAGCCTTCGCATCCTCGCCGACGCGCTTCGACTGATCGACCTTCGCTCGGCCGCGCTCCACGAGCAGGTTGCCCTTCTGCGTGTATGCAGCGATGGCCTGATCGCCGCCCGGCGCACCCGCGAGGAATTGCTCGATCTCCTTTCCGGCGGCGTCGAGAATCTGCGCCCGCTTCGCACCGTCGGTTTCGAGCCGGCTCGTCGCGACCAGCGCCGTCGCCCTGCGGTAGGGGGCCTCCTTCTGGAGGGCCGGGTACGATTCGGCGTCCTGCGCGACCCGCTCGAGCACCCACAGCGAAATGTCCGGCATCTGCCGCTCATCGAGGGCGTCGAGCAGTCGCTTCGTCACGATTTCCTGCGTCGCCGCGTCGCCCTTCTCGGCCGCGAGACCCGTCGTGGCACATGCCGTGGCGACGCACGCCGCCACGAGAGCGACGATCGCGGAACATGCCCCGCCTCGCATCGCGGAAGGCTCGGTGCTCATGGGTGGGTCGGAGGCACGGGGGCGGGGGGCGATGACAATGCCTAGATTGTGCGAACTGCGGATCGGACAGTCAAACCACCACCGGCGGGAGCGATCAGTGGTGGGGCGGTGCGCCCCCGACTGTGGCCACGTCTTCGAGCACACCGAAGAGCCTCTCGCCAACGACCGTTACGTCGCCGCGTCGGCGCCAGGCTGCAGTGACCTCACGCAACCGCTCGATCGCGAGCCGCTGGGGCACGGCATGGACCGATCGGCCTGCACACTCGCCGATCCCGACGGCCAGCAAGAGTTCACAGCCCTGCGCCGACGGCGCCATTCCCACCCAGGGATCCACGGGGGCGGCGGACGCGGTGAGGGTGCGAACGGCTCCGGATGGCTCCCGATAGGAGAGCGTGGCCGCCACTCCGGCGACCTGCCCGACCGGCTCGCGCCGCGGCACGACTTCATAGACCACCCGCACGGTCTCGCCGCCGTGCACGTCGCACGACGCGGCGACCGACGGCTTCCCGAAGGCGGCCAGCGACTCGGGGACGCCCTGCCGATGACCGACGAGCCGGTAGGCGGCGATGGCTCGCGGATCGAACCGCACCTCCAGCGCCGCGTCCCCCGCCACGAACGCCGGACGACCCGCGATCGCGTCGGCGAGTCGCCGACGCACGATGGTCGGATCGCTCAACGTCCATCCGGGCACCGCGGCAAGCGCCTCCGCATCCGCGCCGTCGGACACGCCGCTGACGAGCAGAAACCGCGGCCTCGAACCGGCCCCCTCGTCCCCGCCGGCAACCGCGGCGCGCCAGCGTCGCAGGGCGTCGCCGGCTGCGCCGTCGCAGCGTTCGGCACGGTCGGCGTGGGCCACGACCACGAGCCGCCCGCCCCCACCCTCACTCACCGCCGTCTCCTCGGCGAGGGCGACCGCGCCGTCGAGATCGGCACTGCCGAAGGGCAGTTCCTCTTCGAGTTCCCGGCACAACCGCTGAATCTCAGGGGTGGTGGTGCGGATTGCCACACGGCGCGGTCGTGGCTCGGCGACGATGACGGTGAGCCGATCGTCGGGGCCCATGCGAGCCGCCGCCGCAGCGAGGCCTCGGCACGCCGCCAGCCAGAGCGGCACGGCCTCCGGCCCCGCCGAGTGGTCGAGCACGACGGTGACATCCGTTGCAGCGTCCGCCCATGACGCATCGACACGCGCGACGGGCACGGCAAGGCGAAGCTCGACCAGATACGTCGGCCGGCCGGGCCGGATCGAGCGCACGGCCGACAGCCCCAGCAGCGGCACGCCGGTTCCGGAGGCCGCCTCGGCGGATGACAACGCCGCGAACAGGTGCTCCACCCGCAGACGCTCGACCTCTGCGAGCCGCCGACGGCCCGGCGGAAGCGGCCAGATCCTGTCGAATGAGTCGGTCGCGACGACGAGGGGAGGACGATCGACGGCGAGGCCGGGGGCGATCGAGGGGTCGATGAACGGCGGCTCGCCGTGCGCCATTTCGAATGCGAGGTCGAACCCTCGCATCCTCGGCACGGCCCGCCGCACGTCGCCCACTCCTCCGTCCGGCACGACCCGCATGCCGCTCGACGGTGCGCTCCGGCCCCACGCGCCGCGGCCGAGATCGTCGGACAACGGCAACGGCGCCGTTCGAACCACGGGCGGGGCGTCGCGCCGCGGGCTTGGCAGATCGACGAACGCGTCGGCCTGCGGCTCGGCCACGCGCCGTGTGGACCGATCGACCGCTTCCTCGGACGCATGGCCGTCGCCCTCGTGCTTCACCACCGCACGCCCCGTCGCGGATCGTGCCTCCGACACGCTTTTCCGACGGACGGGCCGCGCGGGGGTGTGGCGTGCCTGCTGCCGTACCGCCGTGTCCCGCGTGACGACGTCGGTGATCCAGAGGCCGGCGCAGAACATCGCGACGACGAATCCGAGCGAGACCGCGACCGCCATGCCGTCGCGGGCCAGTCCGCGAAACCACCCTTGCCACCGCGCCCCTGGCCACGGCGTCCGCGAGTCCTTCGGATGACTTCTCGCGCCGTCGGCCGCGGCCGGCGACACGGATGCGAGAGGCCGCACCCGGCCCGACAGCCCGGCCGGCACGGCCACGTCGACGAGCAGCCGATCGATCGCTCGTTCGTCGAAGAGACGCTCGGGCCGCAGGCGATCCCCGAGATCGGGCGGCACCTCCACGGCGCGCAGGGCCGCGTCGAGCAGCGCGTCGGAGCATGGTTCGCCAGGATTCATCGTGTCAGCCCTTTCCGACCGACGACACGTCGCCCGGCTGGGACGCGGGCGCCGCCAGCAACAGCTCGCGAAGCCTCACCCGCGCCCGGCTGACGCGCGACAGCACGGTGCCCAGCGGAATACCCTGCAGATCGGCAGCCTCCCGGTGCGTCAGTTCGCCCACCACGACGAGCACCAAGGTCTCGCGGAGTTCCACGGGCAGCGCACCGAGGGCCCGCTGCATCCGCCCCGAGAGTTCGTCGGCGAGCGGCTCCGGGCCCGGCGGAGCGACGAGCCGGGCCGACTCGTCGCCGAGCGTTGCCTGGCGTCCACCGTGTTTCCGCCAGTGATCGGCCACGCGCCGACGCAGGATGCCGAGCAGCCACGCCCGCTCGCTGCGTCCGGCATCGTAGAGGTGTCGACTCAGCCACGCGGACCGAAACGTCTCCTGGAGCACGTCTTCCGCGTCGTGAGCGTCGCCCAGCATGCGGTAGGCGACGCGGTACAGCGAGGGCACGTGGTCGTGCGTCCATTGGTCGAATCGCGACGCGCAGTCGTCGCCGCCATGCGGAGCAGGGGGGGAGGTGTCGTCGGGCATCGGTCGGCCGCCTGTCCTCCCCGTCTATTCGCTCCCCGACGGGCCGGTTATTCCTGGCGCGGCCGCGGTCGTGCGGGCTCGAGCTACGTGGCAGGCACCTGGGGCGTCCGGGCGGCCCGCGATCCGGCCGCCGACACCGCCAGCCAGTTGGGAACCTGTCCGGCGGACGGCAACTTGACCACCTTGGCGGAGCGGATTCCCGGACAGGCGAGCACGGCCTTGATCGCCTCGGGCGACGGCTCCTGGTCGAGGTTCAGCACGCCGATGGCATCACCGCCGGGGGTCGTGCGGCCCACGGTCATCTGGCCGATGTTGACGCCCATCGTGCCGAAGGCCGTGCCCACCCGACCGATGATGCCGGGCACGTCCTGATGCGTGAACACGAGCAGGATTCCGTCGAGATAGGCCTCGAGCCTGTGGCCCTCGAGTTGTACGAGCCGTGGCATGGCGTGCCCGAACAGCGTGCCGGCCGCCCGGTGAACCTGGCCGCCAGCGACCAGGTCGACGGCCACCACCGAACTGAACGCGCCGGGATCGGTGCGGCTCTGCTCGACGAGGTCGATGCCGCGCTCGCGCAACAGCATCTCGGCATTCACGATGTTCACGTCGTCGAAGGCCGTCTCCAGGAGGCCGGCCGCGAAGGCCGCCGTCACCAGCTTCGTGTTGCGGCCGGCGATCTCCCCCCGGTAGGCGATCGAGCAGGAGCGCGGCGGGGCCTCGTCGAGTTGCGAGAGCAGAAGCCCCAGCCGCCACGCGAGGTCGAGGAAGCCGCGCACGCCCTCGAGCACGGCGGGATCGACGGCGCTCGAGTTCACCGAGTGCCTGATCGTGCCGGTGGAGAAAAAGTCGACGAGCAGTCCCACGCCTTCCACGGCCACCTGCGACTGCGCCTCCTCGGTGCTCGCGCCGAGATGGGGCGTGACGAGCACGTTCGGCAGCCCGAACAGCGGGCTCTCGGTGCAGGGTTCCTTCTCGAAGACGTCGAGCGCCACGCCGCCGATGACGCCGCTCTGGAGCCCCTCCACGAGCGCCTGCTCGTCGTAGATGCCGCCGCGGGCACAGTTGACCAGCCGCACGCCCCGCTTGAGCAGCGCCAGCTCCGGCCGGCCGATGAGGTGTCGCGTCTCGTCGGTCAGCGGCGTGTGCACGGTCAGGTAGTCGACCTCCGGCAGCATTCCGCGGACCGTCTCGACGAGTTCGATGCCGAGCTCGGTGGCCCGCTCCGGCGACAGGAACGGGTCGTACCCGATGACCCGCATGTCGAAGGCACGGGCCCGCTTCGCGACGGCCTGGCCGATCCGGCCCAGCCCGACGATTCCGAGCGTCTTCCCCGCGAGTTGCACGCCCATGAACTTGTTGCGATCCCAGCGATGGTCGCGGAGGCTGGCATCGGCGGCGGCCACGTTCCGCGACAGGGCGAGAATCAACGCGAAGGCGTGTTCCGCGGTGCTGACGGTGTTGCCCGCGGGCGTGTTCATCACGACGATGCCTTGTCGCGTGGCGGCGTCCTTGTCGATGTTGTCGGTGCCCACGCCGGCTCGCACGATCGCCTTGAGGCGATGGTTGCCCGCGAGGGCGTCGGCCGTGATCTTCACGCCGCTGCGGCAGATCGCGCCGTCGTACCGGGCCAAGGCCTCACGGAGCGAATCGCCCGCCAGGCCGGTCGCCACGTCATACGTGATGCCGGATGCGGCTGCGGCGTCGAGCATGGCCAGGCCGTCGGGGCTGAGCGTGTCGAGCACGATGATCGAAGGCATGAGGATCCTTTCCGGGTGTCTCCGGGTGGCACCGGCGCGGCGTCAGGCCCGTCGGGAGTGCTGGAATTCGAGCATGTAGTCGCGGAGCGCTTCGACGCCCTCGATGGGCATGGCGTTGTAGATGCTGGCCCGGATCCCACCCACCGACCGGTGGCCCTTGAGGTCGACGAGGCCCCGCGCGGAGGCGCCTTTTACGAACTCCTTCTCGGTCGCCTCGTCGGGTAGCCGGAAGGTCACGTTCATGTCGGAGCGGCAGTCGGGGCGGGCGTGCCCTGCGAAAAAACCGCCCGAGGCGTCGAGCACGTCGTAGATCAGCTTGGCCTTGGCTCGGTTGTGCCGGGCCATGCTCTCGAGCCCCCCGACGGAGTCGCGGATCCAGCGACAGACGAGGCCGAGGATGTAGACGGCGAAGACCGGGGGCGTGTTCGGCCGAGAGCCGTTCTTCACGTGCGTGCGGAAATCGAGCATCGTGGGCAGGTCGTCGCGCGAACGATCGAGCAGATCCTTGCGAATGATCACGGCCGTGACCCCGGCGATGCCGGCATTCTTCTGCGCACAGGCGTAGATCAGCCCGTGCTTCGCCACGTCGATCGGCCGCGACAGAAAGTCGCTGGAACAATCGCACACGAGCGGCGAGTCACCGACGTCGGGGTCGTGCTTCCATTGCACGCCTTGGATCGTTTCGTTGCTCGTGACATGCACGTACGCCGGCGCCTCGGAGAGGCGGATCTCGCCGGCCGCCGGCAAACGATCATAGTTGGTCGCGGCGCCGTCCCAGGCCACGTGCACCTTGCCCTCGCGGCGGGCCTCCTTGATCGCGGTCGCGCCCCAGGTGCCGGTCACGACGTAGTCGGCCGCGCCGGGCTGCCCACGGAGCAGGTTCATCGGCACCATCGAGAACTGCAGGCTCGCGCCTCCCTGCAGGAACACCACCTCGTGCGCGTCGCCGATGCCCAGCAGTTCCTTGAGGTCGGCCAGCGTCTCGTCGAGAATCCTGTCGAACGCCGGGCTGCGGTGGCTGATCTCCAGCACCGAAATCCCCACGCCTGGCAGCGCGAGCATCTCGTCGCGGGCTCGTTCGAGCACCTCCAGCGGCAAGACCGCCGGGCCCGGCGAAAAATTGAACACCCGCTCACCGACCGACGCGAGACTGCGATCCGTCACAGGCATGACTCCAGGGCTGCGGACAGGCGGTCGGCCGGCCGGCGGAATCCCCGCGTCGTGCGGC
>JBAXUY010000089.1:0-12111 GCA_037129475.1 Planctomycetia bacterium
CAGGCCTCCAGGCCTGTCGATCGACAGAGCTGGAGCTCTGTCGCCACGAGGGAGGGCCGCGAGGCCCGCAGCGAACGTCCGGCGATGGGATGCGGGGAGCCCGAAGCCGGCGCGATGTGGACACTCCACCAAGAACATCGCTGGAACTTTGTCCCTACTGGATGCAGTACAACGCCGCGGTGGAGCGGATCAGGAGCGCGTCGTCGGCGACGGCCGGCGTGGCCCAGAAGATTTCGTCGGGGCCGCCGAGGGGGTTTTCAGCGAGCACCTTGAACTCGGGGCCGGCCTGCAGGACGGTCGTGTAGCCGCGTTCGTTCACGAGGTAGATCCGGTCGCCCACCACGAGCGGCGAACCCACCGCCGTGCTGCCGCCGGGGAGCCGCTTGCGGTATTTCTCGACGCCCGTGCGCTTGTCACAGCAGACGGCGATCTTGTCGAGAAAATAGAGGTTCTCGCCCACGACGACCGGCGACGGCATGCCTGCGCCACACTTCGTCTTCGACCAGAGCACGGAGCCGCCGCTCGTCTGCCCTTTCGCAAGCGAGAGATCGCCCGTGCAGCCGCGGGCGATCGCGTAGGCGGGGGCCTTGCTCCCGGGGCTCGAGGTGCCGAAGTAGATGCCATCGGCATCGGCGACGACCGAGCAGGCGAACGACGTGTCGATGCCGCCGAAACGCCAGCGTTCGGCTCCCGTGTCGATCGTATATGCGGTCACCCGGCCCTGGCCCGCCGTGACGACCTCGGGGGTGCCTGCGTTGTCCCACACGATCGGCGTGGCCCACGACGTGCCCTTCGGGCCAGCGGCCTTCCAGAGATCCTGGCCCGTCGTGCCATCGAGGCAGTGCAGCGTGTCGCTCTCCTCGTTGTAGAGCTGGATGAAAAGCCGCACGGTGCCGGTGGCGTCGACGTGGAGCAGGGGAGACGAGCCGGTGCCGAACTGGTTGGTGGTGGGCTGGGGCCCGAACTCGCGCCGCCAGCGCTCCGTGCCGGCGTGGTCGAGCGCCACGAGCGTGCCGGTGGCGCCGAAGAACGCGAACACGGTGTCGGCCGTCGCGCAGGGGGTCTCCGTGGCAAACGAGTTCGACGCGTGCTTGCCATACTTCGGCTTGGCGTTCGCGATCGTCTTCGACCATCGGACCGCGCCGGTCGCCCGGTCGAGGCACAGCACGCGCCACTCGATCGGCTCCGACGGCGGCGATCCCATGCCCCACGTGGAGAGCGACATCACGCCCCCCATCATGCCGCTGGGTCGGCCGCCGCTCGGCGCCACGGCGGTCGTCACGAAGATGTGGTCGCCCGACACGATCGGCTGCGACCAGCCGGAGCCCGGCAGCGGCGTGCGCCAGGCGATTCGGGTGTCGTTGTTCCACTGGACAGGCGCGCCGCTCTGCGACGCGTGGCTGAGCGCGGTGCCGCCCCGAAACTGCGGCCACTCGGCGCGGGCGGCCGAGGCGGACACCACCGCGAGCGTGATCCCGATCCATGCGAGCGAATGCATGCGAGGCCTCCTTGCCGAGCGTCTGGAGCCTAGCAGAAACGCTCGGGTGACAGGAACCCGATCGGGAGCGACGTCTTGCCGGCGGTGGTAAGATCGGCAAGGGCTTCGCCCATCACGCTCGCGAACTTGAAGCCGTGGCCCGAGAAACCGGCGGCGAGGGCGACGCGGTCGCATTCCGGGTGGAGCCCTACGACGAAACGATGGTCGGGTGACATCGTGTAGAGGCAGACGGCGTGGTCGGCCCAGGACGTGCCGAGCTTTGGCAGATGGGCCGTTGTGATCGCCTCGATCCGGCGTCGGTCGGTGTCGTCCACGCCGCGGTCCACGGCGAGCGGGTCGGCGACCACTCGGCCTCCCGAGTGCTCGGCGATCTTCACGCCGCGGTCGTCGAGTGCGGGGAACCCATAGAAGAACCCCGCAGGCGCATCGAACGCGAAGCAGGGGAAGGCTCCGGGCTCGAATCCGGGGCGCTCGGCCGGGGCAGGGCGATACCAGAACAGCGACTTGCGGAGCACGGTCAGGCCGACGGCGGGCAGGTGCAGGAGCCCGGCGGCCCACGGCCCCGGGGCGAGCACGAGCCGGTCGGCTGCGATCTCACCGCGGTCGGTCGTGACGATCACGCCGCGGCCATCGGCCCGCCAGTCGGCCACCTGCACGCCCGTCTCGAGCGTGACGCCGGCCGCCTCCGCCGCGGCGGCGTGAGCGGCGACGCACTGCTCCACAAACAGGTAGCCGGCCTGACGCTCGTGGATTGCCGTCCATGATTCGGGCAGCGTGAATGCCGGCCAGCAGCGGCCCGCCTCCGCCACCGTCAGCCGCTCCACCTCGAGGCCGTGAAGGGTCGCCGATGTGATGGTGCCGGCGATCACAGCCCCGTCACACGGCCCTGCCGTCAGCAGGCCCGATTCCACGAGCAGCCGGTGGCCGGTGAGGACCTCGAGATCGCGCCAGAGGTCGTAGGCCCGACGCAGGAGCGGCACGTAGTCGGGATGCTCGAAGTAGGCGAGGCGGATCAGCCGCGTCTGGCCGTGCGAGCTGCCCCTGTCGTGGGCGATGGGGAACCGGTCGAGGCCGAGCACGCGGCAGCCTCGGGCAGCCAGATGAAAGGCGGCAGCGCTGCCGATGCCGCCGAGCCCCACGACGACGGCGTCGAAAGTTCGCATGGTGTGCGAGCATACCGCAGCGACGGAGCTCCAGCTCTGTCGGTTCGACAGGCCTGGAGGCCTGTCGCTACGCGGTACGATACAGCCATGCCCGACCTTTCTCGATCGTCACTCCGTGATCTCCCCGTCTCCGCCGTTGTCGGCGAGGTCGTGGCCGCGTCGCGTGGCGGGGCTGTCGTGGTCACGGCCCCACCCGGGTCGGGCAAGACGATGCTCGTGCCGGCCGCGATCCTCGACGACGTGCCGGCGCCGGCCCAGGTCATCCTGCTCCAGCCGCGGCGACTCGCCGCGCGGGCCGTCGCCCACCAGATTGCGCGCCTGCGGGGCGTGCCACTCGGCGGCGAGGTGGGCTACCAAGTGCGGTTCGACTCGCGAGTGGGCCGCGACACGCGGCTCGTCGTCGAGACCACCGGGATCATGCTCCGCCGGCTGCTCGACGACGCAGCCCTCGAGGGCATCGCGGCGGTCGTGCTCGACGAGTTTCACGAGCGCACCGTCGAGATGGACCTCGTGCTCGGCTTGTTGCTTCGAGCCCGCGAGACGGTGCGGCCCGATCTGCGGATCGTCGTCATGAGCGCCACGCTCGCGGCGGAGCCGGTTGCCCGGCTGCTCGGACCGGCAAGCGGCGGCGTCTGCCCGATCGTGTCGGCAACGGGGCGGATGCATCCGGTCGACATCCGGTACGGCCGGCGCGGCGAGCAACGCGACCTTGTCGATCTCGTGGCGGCGGCCGTGGGCGACGCGCTCCGGGCGACCGACGGTCATGTGCTCGTGTTTCTACCGGGCGTCGGCGAAATCATGCGGTGTGAGCAGGCCCTCGCCCCCCTGGCCGACCGCGAAGGGCATGCGCTCCTGCCGCTCTTCGGCGACCTCCCGCCGGAGCAGCAGGACAGTGTGCTTGCCGATGTCGGCCGGCGCAAGATCATCCTGGCGACGAACGTCGCCGAGACCTCGCTTACGATCCCCGGCGTCACGGCCGTCGTCGATTCGGGGCTCGCACGGCAGATGCGCGTGACCGCCGCGACGGGGCTGCCCCGGCTCGAGCGGATTCCGATTTCGAAGGCATCGGCCGATCAACGGGCCGGCCGCGCGGGCCGCACGGCGCCGGGCGTCTGCTGGCGGCTCTGGGACGAGGCGGCGCATCATCACCGGCCGGAGGCCGAGACGCCGGAAATCCTCCGCGGCGATTTCACGGGGCCGCTGTTGCAATTGCTGGCCCTCGGCGAGCGGGGTGAATTTCCCTGGCTCGATCCGCCCGCGGCCGAAGCGGTCGAGCAGGCGCGGACGTTGCTCGTGCGGCTCGGGGCGCTCGAGCCGCCGGACGATCGCCCGGCTGTCGTGCTGACGCTGCTCGGGCGGGCGCTCGTGCGGCTGCCCGCGCATCCGCGGCTCGCCCGGCTGCTCCTCGCCGGGGCGGCCCACGGCGTGCTCTGCGAGGCCTCGATCGCCGCTGCGCTGCTCTCAGAGCGCGATCCCTTTCGCGCGGGCAGCCACGCGCACCGTGGCCCGCGCGACCGGCATGCGGTGCGGACGCGATCCGACGTGGTCGACCGGGTGATCGCGCTGCAGGCGTTCCACGAGGGTATCCGCTTCGATGATGCCGATTTCGAACTCCACTCCGGGGGCGCGCGAGCGGTGCTTCGCACGGCCGAGCAACTCTATCGGCTCGTCGACGTCCCGCTCGCTGCCCGGGCCGCCGAGCCCGGCGTGGCGCTGATGCGGGCCCTGCTCGAGGCGTTTCCCGACCGGCTCGCTCGGCTCCGGCCGGGGGCGGCCGACCGGGCCACGATGGTGGGTGGGCGGGGCGTGCGGCTCGACGGTGGATCACGGGTGCGGCACGAGCCGCTTTTCCTGGCGATCGACATCGATGATGCCGGTGGCGAGGCGCGTGTGCGCCAGGCCTCGGCAGTCGAGAGTGACTGGCTTGCAGAAGAGCCACTCGCCACGGCCAACCTGCACACCGGCGACGAGTTGCTCTACCAGCCAGCGCGACGCCAGGTCGAGGCCCGACGCCACACGAGGTGGATCGACGTCGTGCTCGACGAGACGCCCGTGCCGATCACCGACGCGGCCGCCGCCGCCCGCCTGCTCGCACAGGAGGCGGCTGCCGACTTCGACCGCGTGCGGCCGCGCGACGACTCGGCCGCTGGCAGGTTCCTCTCGCGGGTCCGCTGGCTCGCGGCCTCCATGCCGGACCTCGGCCTGCCGAACTGCGACGATGCACGTCTGGCTGCGATCCTGCCGGACCTTTGTGTCGGGCTCCGTTCGCTCGACGACGTCCAGGCTGCCGACTGGCTCGGCCCCGTGCAGGCCCTCGTCGGCTACGAGCGGTTGGCGGAGATCGACCGGCTGGCTCCCGCCGAGATCGACCTGCCGACGGGCAAACGACATCGGCTCGCCTATGAACATGGAAAACCACCGATCCTCGCGGTTCGCATCCAGGAACTGTTCGGCATCCGCGAAACGCCTCGTGTGGCCGGCGGCAGACTCCCTGTCGTGTTGCATCTGCTGGGACCGAACCATCGGCCCCAGCAGGTGACGGATGATCTGGCGAGCTTCTGGGCCAACACCTACCCGCAGGTGAAAAAAGAACTCCGGCGGCGTTACCCGAAGCACGCGTGGCCCGACGACCCACTGGCACCGCCACCCCGCCCAGCCGGCAAAAGCCGCACAACCTGATTTCGCCCAGAGCCCTCAAGTAGCCCAGGCTCCGCGGTCGATCTCCCTTCAGTCCTTCCAGCGGCGGACGTTCTGTCCCCGCGAAATGGTTCTTCCTTCCCTTCAGTCCCCATCCCCAGCGTCGGCAACGACAGGAGTTTTTCCATGATCCGTACGGCTTTCATCATCGCGTTCGTTTTCAGCATGTTCCTCGTCGGCACCGTCGACGCCGCGCAGAATCGCGCTGCTCGGCAGGAAGTCCAGGGCGCCCGCAAGGGACCGGTGGCGAAGCTGGTCGAGCTCGAGCGCCGCAAGAACGAGTGGCTGCGTCAGCAATTCGGTCGATGAACCAACAAACCCGCGAGTGGCTCGCCGGCCTGAGGCAACGTGTCGCGGTCACGCGACGCGGCCCGGGCCCGGCGGGCCCCGCAGGGCGTGGTCAACCGCCTGCGGCAGTGGCTGCCGCGGAGAAGATGATCCTCGGAGCGCATCTCGCGCTCTGGATCGATCACGAATTGTTGCCATTGCTCGCAGAGCGTCGTGCGGCACGTGGACCCGGCACGGATCCGGACCCCGCGATCGTGATCACCACGTCGCCGGTCGGCATCGACGTCGTCGACGAGGCGTTCGCACGCAGTGAACCGCTCCGGGCGAGCCTGCGGGAGCAGGTCGTGGCGGTCACCGAGCGTGAATATCGCGAGTGGACCAAGGCTCACCCCGATGCAGACCATCGGCTCCATGTGAACCACTGGAGTTGGGTAAAGACGAGCGTTCCCGCGACGCGAGCGGATGAATTCGCGGCGTATTCGCTCGCCGCGAGCGAGGCCTCCTGGCTGCATCGGACGGGCACCACGGGCTGCGGAGCCGAGCGACGGTTCTGCCACCTCTGGCGGTGGAACGGCACCACCGCGACGCTGCTTCAGCCGTTCGTCACGGAGCAGGTGCGGCGACTGTAGGCCAAGGTGCCGATTTCGCGCACGTGATTGCCGAAATGCGCGCAAGTCAGTATCTATGCTGCTTGCGATTCGCACCTCCGGGGCTTCGAAATGCCGCGTATCCTGCTTACGACCACGTCGTTTCAAGACACCCCTGGCGAACACCACAAAAAGCTCGCCGACACCGGCTGGGAAATCGTCACGGCCAGAGGCCCGCTCTCCGAAGCCGACACGCTCGCCCTCGTCGGTGAGTTCGACGGCTACATCTGTGGCGACGACGCCATCACGCGGGCGGTGCTCGAAAAAGCCCGGCCGCGGCTCAGGGTGCTCTCGAAATACGGCATCGGCGTCGACAAGATCGACGTCAAGGCATGCACGGAGTTCGGCATCCCGCTCCTGTTCACGCCGGGTGTGAACCATACGACGGTCGCCGAGCACACGTTCCTGCTGCTGCTCGCCCTCGAAAAAAATCTCCTGTTCCATACCGACTCGACCCGGTCGGGCGGCTGGAAGCGGCAGACGGGCCACGAACTGCTCGACAAGACGATCGGGATCGTCGGCATGGGGCGGATCGGCAAGGAGGTGGCGATTCGGGCGAAGGCGTTCGGGATGAAGCCGATCGGCTACGACGTCTTCTGGGACGAGGCGTTCGCCAAGGAGCACGGGATCCCCAGGGCCGCCTCGATCGACGACGTCTTCCGTCAGGCCGACTACCTCTCGCTCCACACGAACCTCACGCCGGAGACGCGTGATCTCGTGCGAGCCGACTCGATCGCGAAGATGAAGCCGGGCGTGATCATCTTGAATTGCGCTCGTGGCGAGATCGTGAACACGGCCGACATCGCGGCGGCGCTGCAGAGCGGCCGGGTCCGCGGCTACGGCACCGACGTGCTCGACGAGGAGCCGCCGCGGGCCGACCATCCGCTCACGAAGCTCCCGAATTGCGTGGTCACGCCGCACATCGGCTCGCGGACGCACGAGAGCGTGCAGCGGCAGGCGTTGGCGGCCGTCACCAACCTGATCAACGCCATGCGGGGCGACAAGCCGCTCGCGCAGGTGAACCCCGAGGTCCCGATCACGAAAGTCGTCTGACACCCATGGCCGAAACCTTCCATGTCGTGCCCGTTGCCACCCACGAGGCGATCGTTCGCGGGGCGTATCTGAAGCGGGGCTTCGACGCCGCCGAGGCCGAGCATGCCGCGAAGCTCGCCACCGCCGCCACACGGCACGGCATCCGCACTCACAACGCGATCAAGGCCCTGCACCTCGACGAGCTCTTCGGCTCGAAGGCCGGCGGCTGCACGCCCAAGGCGGCGATCAAGAAGCTGCCGACGAAGTTCAAGGCGGCTGAGATCTGGGACGGCAACAAGAAGCTGGGCCAGGCCGTGGCCTGGGAAGCGATCGACACGTGCATGAAGCTTGCCGACACGTACGGCACCGGCACCGTCTCGATCGACAACGCGTTCCACTATCTCTGGGGCGGCGGCTACGTGATGGAGGCCGCGAAGAAGGGCTACATCGCCTACACGAATTGCACGGCCTCGCTGGCGGAGGTTGTGCCGTTCAGGGGCAAGTTTCCGACGCTCGGCACCAACCCGCACTCCTGGGGTTTTCCCACGATGGCCGCCGTCGGATTTCCGATCGTGATCGACTGGGCGACGAGCGTGATCGCGATGGGCCGCGTGCAGCAGCTGAAGCGCGAAGGCAAACAACTGCCGCCGAACGCCGCCGTCGACAAGGATGGCCATCCGACGACCGATCCCGACAAGGCGGCGTCGCTGCTCCCGTTTGGTGACCACAAGGGCTACGGGCTTTCGCTGATCAACGAAATCGTGGCCGCCTTCATCGGCGGCTCGCTCCCAACGCTCCGCAGCCGCGCGGCCGTGCCGGGCGAGAAGCAGAACTGCGCGTTCTTCTTCCAGGTGATCCACCCCGATGCGATCTCGAGCGGCGTGTTCGCGAAGGGCCGCTCGCAGGCCGAGAACGTGAAGGCGGTGCTCGCCGACATCCTCGGCCATGGAAACGAACAGTGCATGCTCCCGGGGCAGCTCGAGGCCGAAGCTGCCGCCCGCAGCGAGAAGGCGGGCGGACTGCTCTTCTCGAAGGCCGAAGTCGAAGCCCTCAACGAAATCGCCCACGAAGGTGGACTCCCACCCCTGAACGTGGATGTGCTCACGAGGCTCGATTGACACTCACTCCCTCTCCCGCCGGGAGAGGGCAGGGGTGAGGGTGCCCCTGTGGAATTGATAACGGTCGGGCACCCTCACCCGGCCTTCGGCCACCCTCTCCCTGACGGAGAGGGGGCAAGAGGATGCCCTCGATGTCCCTGCCTCTCAAGCCCCGTGAATCCTGCACGTTCGACGAAGTCTCGCTCGGCGAGATCATGCTCCGCCTCGATCCGGGCGAGGGGCGGATTCGCACGGCCCGCGAGTTCAAGGCCTGGGAAGGGGGCGGCGAATACAACGTCGCCCGGGGCCTGCGGAAGTGTTTTGGATTGAAGACGGCCGTCGTGACCGCGTTCGTGGACAACGAGGTGGGCCATCTCATCGAAGACTTCATCATGCAGGGCGGCGTGTGCACTGCCTTCATCCAGTGGCGGGCCGACGACGGCATCGGCCGCAGCGTGCGCAACGGGCTCAATTTCACCGAACGCGGCTTCGGCATCCGGGGCGCCGTCGGCGTGCCCGACCGGGGCAACACGGCGGCCAGCCAGCTCAAGCCGGGCGACGTCGATTGGGACCACCTGTTTGGAAAACTCGGCGTGCGCTGGTTTCACACCGGCGGCATCTTCGCGGCGCTTTCCGAGACCACGGCGGCCCTGACGATCGAGGCCGTGAAGGCGGCCAAGAAGCACGGCACCGTCGTGGCCTACGACCTGAACTACCGCCCGAGCCTCTGGAAGAGCATCGGCGGCCAGGCGAAGGCCCGCGAGGTGAACCGCGAGATCGCGAAGTACGTCGACGTGATGATCGGCAACGAGGAAGACTTCACCGCGTCGCTCGGCTTCGAGGTGGAGGGGGTGGATCATACCATCTCGTCGATCGAGACCGACGCCTTCAAGAAGATGATCGAGACGGCCGTGAAGGAGTATCCGAACTTCAAGGTGGCCGCCACGACGCTCCGCCGCGTGATCACGGCCACGAAGAACGATTGGAGCGCGATCCTCTGGCACGACGGCAAGTTCCACGAGAGCCGTAAGTATCCCGAGCTCGAGATTCTCGACCGCGTGGGCGGCGGCGACAGCTTCGCGAGCGGCCTGGCGTTCGGCTTTTTGGAGTTCAACTGCCCCCAGAAGGCAGTGGACTACGGAGCCGCCCACGGCGCCCTCGCGAGCACCACTCCTGGCGACACATCGATGGCCACCCGGGCCGAGGTCGAAAAGCAGATCAAGGGCGGCGGGGCCCGGGTCGTGCGTTGAAGCGCGGCGGCCTGGAGGGCTCTTGTCCCGCTTGTAGGTGCAGACTGGCAGTCTGCACATGGCCGCATTCGGCAGAGTGCCACTCTGCCACTACAACGAGGACCGCGTCACCGGAACCGGCTCAGCGCGGACGCACGTGGATACCGTCGGCGGTGAGCTGGATGATCGGGATCGCCAGCTTCGCGTCGAATACGCCCGTGCCACGGACGACCACGTCGTTGCCCTTGGCAAGGTTGAACAGTGTGCGGGCGTCGATCGGGATCGGCTTGCCGTCGGCCCCCAGGAACTGCACCGCCACCATCGGCGCGTTGGCATTCTTCTTCTTGCAGAACGGGCAGTTGTCGGCGTCGTGCCCCGGCTTCTTCGCGTGGTCGTCGGCCGGGATTTCGACGAGCACGAACGACGCCTTGCCGTCGAGAAACGGCTCCATGCCGCGGGCCCCGATCCGGCCGGCCACCACGATGGCTTGGGGGGTGGCGGTGAGCTTTTGCTTCGCGACCGTGGGCGTGGTCGCCCCGGCGGGCTCCGCAGGCAAGACAAGCTGCTGGCGGACAGCCGCCGGGTCGAGATCGAGGGCGATGGCAGGAGAGGGAATCGCGACCACGAGGAGTAGAAACGGCATGCAGCGGGACATGGATCCTCCGTGACGGAACAGTGTCGGACGGACTTCAGTCGGTCGTATTCATGACAGGCGCAGGCCTGTCCTACTGTGTCAATTCCTTGAGCTTTGCAACGGCGGCTTCGATGGCTGGGGCGTGCTCGGCGTAGTCGAGCTTCTTGCGGGCCTCTTCATCGGCGCCGTGAATGACCGTGTCGAGCTTGTCGAAAGACTCGAAGAGCGCCTCGAGCGCCGCCTTGGCCTCCGCCTCGGCGGCCGGCTTCTCCTTGGCGACGAGTTCGCCGAGGTCTTCGAGCAGATGGCCCACCATGTGCACCGGCCCGTCGGCCTTCTCGTGGTCGCCCGCTGCGAGGTGGGCCTTCACGTCGGCGCAGAGCTTTTCCAGTTGGGTAAGGCCTTCGGCAACGGTCTCCGGCTCTTCGTGTTCTTCGTCGTCGTGATCGTGGTCATGGTCATCCTTGGCCGTGGCGTGATCGTGATCGTGGTCATCACGAGCGTGCGCTGCCGGAGCAGGGGCTGGGGCCGGCGGTGCGGCCGGAGCGCAGCCGACGAGGAGGCTCCCCGTGACGACCATTGAGATGCGACGAGACAGGCACGACATGGCGGTTTCTCCGAAGAACAGACGGGCGACCGCTCGATCGCCACCCTCGTCAGGATAGCGACACCGGCGCCGGCAGGCCAATCGGCAGGGCCGTGGGTGATACGTCGGCCACGAGGCACACGAGCGACCGCTCCCCGAGCTCGATCGGCTGTGTCACGTCGACGAGCGGGCCGCGGCCGTCGGCGTGGATATCGTGCGGCACCGCGGCATTCGTGTTGACGAACAGCCGCCAGGGCAACGAGGCGATGGCCGGCGTCGTGGGCACGTGGAACCTGCGGGGTAGCGACCCGGCGTGGGCGAACAGGAGCACGTGCCGCGGCGTACCCGCCATCCCACCGGCCGCGATGTCGTCTTCCTCGAGAAGCTTGGCGGCCGTGGGGGCCCCGAAGAAGCACGCCAAACTGGCGTCGGCCGCATACCAATCGACGTGAGTCCCCTCGGGCGAAAACCATTCCACGTCGGGCAGCGCACCGGCACCGCTCGAGCCTCCTTCGAGGAACGATCGACGCCGCACGGTGGGGTTGCCAAGCCGAAATCGGATCAACTCGCGGACGAACCGGACGAGATCGGCGTGCGCGTCGACGAGCGTCCAGTCGAACCACGACAGGTCGTTGTCCTGGCAGTAGGCGTTGTTGTTGCCCTGCTGCGTGCGCCGGCACTCGTCGCCCATGAGTACCATCGGCACGCCCTGGCTCACGAGCAATGTCGCCAGCATGTTGCGAATCTGCCTGGCACGGATCGCCTCGATGTCGGCCCGGGTGGTGGGCCCCTCCACGCCGTAGTTCTCCGAAAAGCTGTTGTTGTCGCCGTCGCGGTTGCCTTCGCCGTTGGCCTCGTTGTGCTTTTCGCGGTAGCTGACGAGGTCGCTGAGCGTGAAGCCGTCGTGCGAGGTCACGAAGTTGATGCTGTGGTAGGGCTGACGGCCGTCGTCGCCGTAGAGATCGCTCGAACCGGCCAAGCGCGTGGCGAGATGGCCGGTCTGGGCGAAGTCGCCCCGCCAGTATCGGCGTACGTCGTCGCGGTAGCGGCCGTTCCACTCGGCCCAGCGCATGCTCGCGAACGTGCCCACCTGGTAGGCGCCGGCGGCATCCCAGGCCTCGGCGATGATCTTCGTGTCGGCCAGCATCGGGTCTTCCGTGATGAGCTCGACGATCGGCGGGTTGGGGAGAATGTCGCCGTTGCGATCGCGTGAGAGCACGCTCGCGAGGTCGAAGCGGAA
>JBAXUY010000009.1:0-48817 GCA_037129475.1 Planctomycetia bacterium
CGTATCTGACCAGCGGAGCCATGGATGGCGCAGCGCAGGCAGATCCGAGTGAGCCGAAGCCTGGAGGGCGGAGGCGAACGTCCGGCGACGGGATATGGGGAGCCCGAAGCCGGGTTGGGCGAGGTGAGACGAGACACACGAAAGCCGTTCGCACAACGACGGCCTCCCGTGACGCCTGGAGCGATGTATTATTGAAGGGTCCTGTAGTTCCTGAGTCATACCGATGCTCACCGCTTCCCAAGTCGTCGATACGTACTTCCTCGAGTCGCGGCACCAGCTGCTCGAGATCGCCGCGTATCTCGATCGGTACGACGCGGCCGTCGCCCGGGCCGGCGATCGCAACGGTCGGGCGGCTGCCGACGACAAGAAGCTGGCCGTGATCCGCCGGGCGCTCGAGATCGTGGCCGAGCCGAAGTCGGCGAAGGAACGCACCGTCGCGCTTCTCGAGCTGTTCGCGACCGTCTAGCCGCCCGCCCGCCGGGACGACACCCATGCAGATCATCCAGCCGCACTACCACGCGATCGCCCGCACCGCGCAGGATTACGAGCGGATGGCGATGAGCGGCGTCGTGGCCGTGGCCGAGCCGGCCTTCTGGGCGGGGTTCGACCGGCTGTATCCCGAGACATTCATCGACTACTTCCGGCAGATCAGCGAGTTCGAGCCAACGCGGGCGGCGCAGTACGGCATCCGGCACTTCTCGTGGGTGGCCGTGAACCCGAAGGAGGCCGAGAACCCCGTGCTCACCCGCGAGGTGCTCAAGCACTTTCCGGAGTTCTTCGCCAAGCCGACGGTGCTGGGCGTCGGCGAGACGGGCCTGCACAAGTCGACCAGAAATGAGTGCGAGGCGCTCGAGGCCCATGTCGAGATCGCGATGCAGCACGGGCAACTCGTGCTCATCCACACGCCGCACCTCGCCGACAAGGCCCACGGCACGAAGCGGGTGCTCGAGGTGCTCGCGGGAATGAACGTCGATCGTGATCGGGTCTGGATCGACCATGTCGAGGAGCAGACGATCCGTCCCTGCCTCGACGCGGGCTATTGGGTGGGCTTCACGCTCTATCCGATCACGAAGTGCTCGCCCAAGCGGGCCGTCGACATGCTCGAAAAATATGGCACCGAGCGCATCCTCGTGAACTCCTCGGCCGACTGGGGGCCGAGCGATCCCTTCACGCTCCAGGAGTGCATCCTCGAATTCCGCAGGCGCGGCCATTCGCTCCAGGAGGCGATCGAGGTGTTCCACAACAATCCCTGCCGGTTCCTCGGACAAAACCCGAAGTTCGACATCCAACCGATCCGGATCGAGACCGTGACCGGAGCGGCCGTCTCCGCCTGACGGACCCCGAGCAGGACGCGTTTGCCATGCCCGCCCCGACAGCCACGCAGCTTTCGATCATGCGGCAACTGTCGTTCTGTGCGGGCCACCGGCTCCTCGGGCACGAGGGGAAGTGCGCGTTCTTCCACGGCCACAACTACAAGGTGGACGTGGAGGTGGCACCGCGGGACGGCGGCGCCGTGCTGGACGACGTCGGCCGGATCGTCGACTTTTCCGTGATCAAGCGGCGACTGCTCGGCTGGATCGACGAGCACTGGGACCATGGTTTCATCGTGTCCGCTGAGGACGACAACGCCATCACGGCGCTCGAACTCGTCGAGCCCGGCAAGACCTTCGTGCTTCCGTACAACCCGACCGCCGAGAACATGGCCCGCTACCTGCTCGACGTGGTGGCGCCCGAGGTGCTCGGCGACCTGCCGATCGTCGTCCGCAGGATCGTCGTCTGGGAAACCGACACCTCCTGCGCCACCGCCACCCCGTAGGCCAGGCTTCGGCCTGTCGCGTCTGCCGCATGATCCCCCATCCCGGTCGCTACCCCACCACCCGCCTCCGCCGCACCCGGCAGCACGACTGGCTGCGTCGCATCGTCGCGGAAACAACTCTCGCACCAGCCGACCTCGTCTGGCCGCTCTTCGTGCACGAGCACGAGGCGAGCCACCCGGTGGCGAGCATGCCCGGCGTGGAGCGGCTGTCGATCGACGGCGTCGTGAAGGCGGCAGCTGATGCGGCCGCGCTCGGCATCCCGGCGATCGCCCTCTTTCCGGTGGTCGATGCCCGGCACAAGTCGGACGATGCCCGCCATGCCCTCCATGCGGAGAACCTGGTCTGCCGCGCGGTGCGGGCGGTGCGCAAGGAGACGGGCGACACGGTCGGCATCGTCTGCGACGTGGCGCTCGATCCCTATACGTCCCATGGCCACGACGGCCTCCTCCACGACGGCCGGATTCTCAACGACGAGACGGTGAAGGTGCTGTGCGGGCAGGCTCTCGTCCTTGCCGAGGCCGGCTGCCACGTCGTGGCGCCCTCCGACATGATGGACGGCCGGGTCGGGGCGATTCGCGCGGCGCTCGACGCGGCGGGACGGCACAACGTGTGCATCCTGTCGTATGCGGCGAAGTACGCCTCGGCGTTCTACGGTCCGTTTCGCGACGCCCTCGGCAGCCATGCGGCCCTCGCCACCGCGGCCTCACTCGGCGTGGCTGACAAGAAGACCTACCAGATGGATCCGGCGAACGGCGACGAGGCCCTGCGGGAGATCGCTCTCGATCTCGCCGAGGGTGCCGACATGGTGATGGTGAAGCCGGCCGGCACCGCGCTCGACGTGATCTGGCGGGTGAAGCAGGCCTTCGGCGTTCCGACCTTCGCGTACCAGGTGAGCGGGGAATACGCGATGATCCAGGCCGCGGCGGCGAACGGCTGGCTCGACGGACACAAGGCGGCCGTCGAGAGCGTGCTCGTGATGAAGCGGGCCGGCGCCGATTGCGTGCTCACCTACTTCGCCCCCGAGATCGCCCGCGTTCTGCGAGGATCGTAGGACAGGCTTCAGCCTGTCCTACTTCGGGCGGAAGGCCACGAGCCGCTCCGGCTTCGTTTCGAGCCGCGGGGCGTCGGAGACGCCCGTGAAAATCAGATCAATGCAGTAGGGAATCGCGGGGAAGACGGCATCGAGGCATTCACGGATGCTCTTCGGCCGCCCGGGCAGGTTCACCACGAGGGCCCGGCCGCAGACGCCGGCCGTCTGCCGCGACAGGATCGCCGTGGGAACCTTGTCGAGCGACACCTTCCGCATCAGTTCGCCGAACCCGGGAAGCAGCTTCGCGCAGACCCGCTCGGTGGCCTCGGGTGTGACGTCGCGCGGGGCGGGACCCGTGCCACCGGTGGTGACGACGAGGCAGCAGCCGGCGTCGGCCAGTTCCCGGATGGCCCTGGCGATCGTCTCGAGGTCGTCGGGCACGATCTGCTCGAACGGTTCCCAGGCACCGGCGAGTACCTCGGCCAGGTAGGCGCGGATCGCCGGACCCCCTTCGTCGGGATACTCGCCCCGGCTGGCGCGGTCGGAGACGGTGAGGATGCCGATCCGAACGAGGGCGATCATAGGATGCCGCGGGATTCAAGCAGCTTCACGAGCGCGTCGACACACCGGCTCACCGTCCACTCGTGTGTGGGCAGCACGAGGTCGGGCTGCACGGGCGGCTCGTAGGGGGCCGTGACGCCTGGGAAGTTCGCGAACTCTCCCTCGTCGGCCAGCGCGTAGTGACCGTCGGTGTCGCGCTCGCGGCAGACTTCGATCGGCGCGGAGAGATGCACGACGAGAAAGCGTTCGGTGCCGACCCGCTCGGCGGCCTTCCTGCGCACCGCCTCGTCGGGCGCGACGAACGCGCCGATGCAGATGATGCCGGCGTCGTTGAACAGTTTGGCGACCTCGACGCTGCGGCGTAGGTTCTCGCTCCGCTCGCCGGCGGAGAAGCCGAGGTCCTTGCTGATGCCCAGCCGCATGTTTTGCCCGTCGAGCACGGTGACGGCCCGCCCGAGGTCGAAGAGCCGCCGCTCGAGCGCCCGGGCGAGCGTCGATTTTCCGGAGCCGGTGAGCCCCGTGAGCAGCAGCGTGACCGGTTTCTGCCCGAACCGCGCCTCGCGCTCCTCGGCCGTCACGCCGCTCGAGTGCCCGTGGAGGTGCGGCTCGGCCGTGTCGGCCCAGTGGTCGCTCATGGCCTCGTCGGGCTCGCGGTCGAGGATCATGCCGGCGCCCACGGTGGCGTTGGTCACCCGGTCGATCATGATGAACGCGCCCGTGGCCCGGTTGCGACGATAGGCGTCGAACGCGATCGGGCTCGTGAGCGTGATGGCGCAGCGCCCGATCTCGTTCAGGGCGAGCGACGGAGTGGGTTGGCGGTGGAGGGTGTTGACGTCGATCCGGTAGCGCAAGGTGCTCACGGCACCGGTCGTCACCTTGCTCGTCTGCTTGAAGAGGTACTGCTTGCCCGGCACGAGCGGCTCGTCGCTCATCCAGACGACCGAGGCTTCGAACTTGTGGTCGACCTTCGGCACGTTGCCGGGCCGCACGAGCATGTCGCCGCGACTCGAGTCGATCTCGTCTTCGAGCGTGAGCGTCACCGACTGCGGTGCGAACGCCTCGTCGAGTTCTCCGTCGAACGTCACGATCGACTGCACGCGGCTTTTCTTTCGTGACGGGAGCGACATCACCTCGTCGCCCCGGCGGATGATGCCGGAGGCGATCGTGCCGGCGAACCCGCGGAAATCGAGGTTCGGCCGGAGGACGAGCTGCACCGGAAACCGGAAATCCTCGAGGTTGCGATCGGAGCCGATGTAGACCGTCTCCAGGAGCGGCATCAGCGGCGAGCCGGTGTACCACGGCATGTTCGGACTCGGAGACACGACGTTGTCTCCCTTGAGCGCCGAGATCGGCATGAAGTGGACGTCGGGCAGTTCGAGTCGCGACGCGAAGTCAACGTAGTCGGCCTTGATCCTTTCGAACACCTGCCGGTCGTAGCCGACGATGTCCATCTTGTTGATCGCGACCACGATGTGCTTGATGCCGAGCAGCGACACGATGAACGAATGCCGCTTCGTCTGTGTGAGCACGCCGTGCCGGGCGTCGACGAGGATGATCGCGAGGTCGGCCGTCGAGGCGCCCGTCGCCATGTTGCGCGTGTACTGCTCGTGGCCGGGCGTGTCGGCGATGATGAATTTGCGCTTGTCGGTGGAGAAGTAGCGGTAGGCGACGTCGATGGTGATTCCCTGCTGCCGCTCGTCCTCGAGGCCGTCGGTGAAGAGCGCCAGATCGACCTCCTCGCCCGTCGTGCCGTACCGCGACGTGTCTTTCTTGATGGCGGCGAGCTGATCCTCGTAGATCATCTTCGACTCGTAGAAGAGCCGGCCGATGAGCGTGCTCTTGCCGTCGTCGACGCTCCCGCAGGTGATGAACCGCAGGAGCTCCTTGCGCTCGTGCTGCGCGAGGTATTCGTCGATGTTCGTGGCGATCAGGCTGGATTGATGTGACATGAAAGTGGGACAGGCTCGAGCCTGTCAGAAATAGCCTTCCTTTTTTTTGCGCTCCATGCTGCCCGCCTCGTCGGAGTCGATCAGCCGGCCCTGCCGCTCCGAGAACGTGGTCAGCAGCATCTCCTGGATGATCTCGGGGAGCGTCGTGGCGGCGGAGTCGACGGCGCCCGAGAGCGGATAGCAGCCGAGCGTGCGAAACCGCACCCGGCGCATCTCGGGCTTCTCACCCGGATCCAGGGGGAGCCGCTCGTCGTCCACCATGATCATCACGCCGTCGCGCCACACGATCGGCCGCTCCTTCGCGAAATAGAGCGGCACGATCGGGATCTTCTCGAGGTGGATGTATTGCCAGACATCGAGCTCGGTCCAGTTGGAGAGGGGAAAGACGCGAATGCTCTCCCCTTTCCGCACCTTCGTGTTGTAGAGGCTCCAGAGCTCGGGCCGCTGGTTTTTCGGATCCCAGCGGTGGAACTCGTCGCGAAAGGAAAACACCCGCTCCTTGGCCCGCGATTTCTCCTCGTCGCGGCGGGCCCCGCCGAAGGCGGCATCGAACCGATGCTTGTCGAGCGCCTGCCGGAGGGCCTGCGTCTTCATGATGTCGGTATGCACCTTGCTGCCGTGCGTGATCGGGTTGATCCCCTGCTTCCGCCCCTCCTCGTTGGTGTACACGAGGAGCTTGAAGCCGAGTTCCTTGGCGACGTACTCGTCGCGCAGCCGGTACATCTCCTGGAACTTCCACGTCGTGTCGACGTGCATCAACGGAAACGGCGGCTTCGCGGGAAAAAACGCCTTTTCGGCGAGCCGCACCATCACCGCCGAGTCTTTCCCGATCGAATAGAGCATCACCGGGTTTTCAAACTCGGCCGCGACTTCGCGGATGATATGAATGCTCTCGGCTTCGAGCTGGCGAAGGTGGGTGAGGTTGTACGTCGTCATCGTGCTCGCAAATGGATCAAGGATGCCCGTACTCTAGGGCACCACGTTTCCGCCGACAATCGCTGGTTTTCTCATACCCGAGGCAACTCGCCCAATCCGGCTCGGGGTTACCCCGTACCGTCTCGCCGGACGTTCACTGCGCCCATCCTGGGCTCCGTTCACTCGGATGTGCCTGCGCTCCGGCATCCATGCCTGCGCTGGTCACATACGCCGTCTCAACGCTAGGGGTAACCCCTCGCCTCCCGCTGCGTCACCCAGTCGGGGAGGCGAGGGGCTGCCCATGCTCCGTGAGCCGGCGTATGCAGACGAGCGCAGCCATGGATGGCGCAGCGAAGTCGGAGTCGAGTGAGCGGAGGGCCGGAGGCCCTCCGCGAACGTCCGGCGATGGAGCGTGGGCAGCCCCGAGCCGGATTGAGCGTGTCGACTCCCAGCAACACGCTCACACGAGGCCGTCGCGGAATTCATCCGCCTGGCGGCGGATCGTGCGCAGGTCGGCGGCGGGTTTGCGGTCGAGGTTCTTGAGCTGCATCGTCATGCGCTGATTCTTGCGCAAGAGCTTCTCGTGTCGCGCGAGGAAGTCCCAGTAGAGCGTCGTGAACGGGCAGGCGTCGGGGCCGCTCGTGACCTTCGGCTTGTAGCGGCAGCCTTTGCAGGCGTTGCTCATGCGGTCGAGGTAGGCACCGGTGGCGCAGTAGGGCTTCGAGGCCATCACGCCGCCGTCGGCGAACTGGCTCATGCCAAGCGTATTCGGGAGTTCCACCCACTCGACCGCGTCGACGTAGACGGCGAGGTACCAGCGGTGCACGTCCTCTGGAGTGATGCCCGCGAGGAGCGCGAAGAGCCCGGTCACCATCAGCCGCTGGATGTGGTGTGCGTAGCCATGCTCGAGCGTCTGGGCGAGGGCGTCCTTGAGGCAGTTCATGTCGGTCGCGCCCGTCCAGTAGAAGTTCGGCAGCGGCCGATCGGCGCCGAGGGCGTTGCGCCGTTCGTACTCCGGCATGAAGTGCCAATAGACGCCACGGACGTATTCCCGCCAGCCGATCACCTGGCGAATGAAACCCTCCACGGCCTCGAGCGGGGCCTGGCCGGCGCGGTAGGCCCGTTCCGCGCCCGCAATGACATCGCGTGGATCGAGCAGTTTCATGTTCATCGCCTGCGCGAGCCGGGAGTGGTAAAGCCACGGCTCGCCGGTCCAGATCGCGTCTTGATAGCGGCCGAAGTTCGTGAGGCGATGGACGAGAAAATCGTCGAGGGCTTTGCGGGCGTCGTCGGGCGTCACGGGCCAGTCGAAGTGCGCGAGGCTGCCGGGATGGGATGCGAACCGGGCGTTCACGAGATCGATGACGCCCCGTGTCACCGCGTCGGGAGCGAACCGCACCGGCTGCGGCAGCCGGCCCGGGCCCGACTTCGGAAACGCCCCCCGGTTGTCGGCGTCGAAGTTCCACTGGCCGCCCGCCGGCTCGCCATCGTCCATGAGCACGCCGAATTTTTCCCGCAGCGGTCGGTAGAAGTATTCGAGCCGCAGTTGCTTGCGGCCCCTCGCGTGGGCGGCGAACTCGTCGCGCGATGAAAAAAAGTGCCGATCAGGCCGGATTTCGAGCGGCAGGCCGGCCGCGTGGGCCGCAGTTTCGAGCGCGTGCTGCACTCGCCACTCGCCGGGCTCGGTGAGAACGAGCCTGTCGGGAGTTCGACCTGCTGTTCGAGCCGTCGTGAGGCTCGCGGCGAGCGCGGCGGCGAGCGAGGCGGGCTCGCCGGCAGCAGCCGCGGCAGGAAGTTCGCGGTAGTCGACGGCGATGCCATCGGTCACGAGCCGGTCGCGAAAATGCCGCATGCCGGCCAGAAACACTGCGATCCGGGCCTTGTGGGTCCAGACGTGGGTCGACTCCTCGGCCACCTCGGCCATCCACACCCGGTCGCGGGAGCGGTCGAAGCCGTCGAAGGCGCTGCTGTGCCGGGCAAGCTGGTCGCCGAGCACGAGAATGAGGTTGCCGGCCATGAGCAATACCCTACTCGATGGCCCCAGCTCGGGGTGCTGCGAAACCCCGCGACCGACGCGTTGACAGGGGCTCGCGGCTCGTTATGATGCAATCGAGTTGCATAATGGAGGAGTTCCCCATGGCTCGCCGCTCGCGTCCCGCTTTCAGCCTTGTCGAGCTCCTGGTGGTAATCGCGATCATCGGCACGCTCGTCGGACTGCTCCTGCCGGCGATCCAAGCTGCCCGCGAGTCGGCCCGGCGAACCGCCTGCACCAACAACCTGCGGCAGGTGGGAATCGCGCTGCACCACTACCATGATCACGCCGGTGCTTTTCCGGCTGGATGGTCTGGCGTGGCATCGGCGTCCGCCGCTGACGAGTACGACGAGCCGGGCTGGGGCTGGGCCGCGCGACTGCTGCCGCAGATCGAGGCCGGGCCGCTGCATGAGCGCATCGATTTCCGGCGTCCCGTCTTCGATTCAGTTGACACCGACGTGCACCGCGACGTTCGAGAGACCGTCATTGCCGCGTTCCTGTGCCCTTCCGATCTGCCGGGTCCGACCGAATCCGCCGCGGTGTTTGACGTGGGCGCCGAGGATGGCCACGACCACGCGGGCGACGACGACCATGCCGCGCACCCCGTCGACGGTGGAGATCTGGCCACCGTGTGTCGGGCGGCAAAGAGCAACTACGTGGGCATGTTCGGCTGGGCCGCGTCCTTGGACGACGAGCCCGCGGCGGGCGACGGCATCTTTTTCCGCAACAGCCGGGTGTCCCTCAAGCACATCACCGATGGCACGTCGAAGACGATCCTCCTCGGAGAGCGGGCCGCCCGGATGGGCGGGAGCGTCTGGGCAGGCGTGATCCACGGTGCCGAATCCGCGCGGGCCCGGGTCGTCGGGGTCGGCGATCATGCCCCGAATTCCGAGGCCCATCATTTCGACGACTTTTCCAGCCGCCATGTCGGCGGTGCCGTCTTCGTGCGGGCCGACGCCTCGACGCGGTTCCTGACGGAATCGATGGACGAGGAGGTGTTTCACGCCCTCTGCACCCGGGCCGGCGGCGAGCCGATACCGTCCGAGCCCTGAGCCTGGTTTGGGCGATTTTTCCGAGCGCCGGGCCGCTTTTGCCGGCATGATTCGCCGATGTGTTACGACGCGGCGTGCGCTGCGGTTCCTCCTCCAGACACACAGCCTCCCGGCTGCGTGCAAACAGGAGGGCTGCCGTGATCGCGATCGCCAAGCGGGTCCGCAAGGTCAAACGTGCATCATCGGGCGCGACGGCGTCTCGCGGTATGCAACTCCGTGGCCGGAAGGCCGTTCGAGCCGAGCTTTGTGGTGTGCGGAGCGGTTCGGACCTGCGCGAGCGTCGCGAACGGTTTTTCGCCCGGCCGATCGAGTACATCCCGTGCCGGGAATTCCTCAAGAAGGATGCCGAGGCCCTCGCCACGACGCCCCCGGCCGACGCCGCGGTGCCCCTCGATCGCGACGTCTCGGATCGCACCGCCGCCAAGGGGCTCTCGCCGTATCTGGCGAGCCTCTATCAGACCCGGCTGCTCACCAAGAACGAGGAGCAGTATTACTTTCGCCGGATGAATTGGCTGAGGTTCCGCGCTTCAAAAGCGCGGGGACGGCTCGACAGGAAGCGGGCCACGCGCCGGCAGATCGAGGAGATCGAGGGCTGGCTCGCCGAGGCGGAAACGGTCAAGTCGATCATCATCACGTCGAACCTGCGGCTCGTGGTGTCCATCGCCAAAAAATTCGTCGACGCGAGCAACTCGTTCGAGGAACTCGTGAGCGACGGCAACGTGGCACTCATGCGGGCGGTGGAAAAGTTCAACTTCGCCCTCGGGAATCGTTTCAGCACCTACGCCACCTATGCCGTGCAGCGGCACTTCTTCCGAATGTCCCACAAGGGGCGGCAGCAGCGGAACCGCTTCGTGTCGAACGATGAATCGCTCAAGGATCGGGCGGCGGAGGTGCCGTCGGCAGAGTATTGCTCGACCGAGCAGATCGGTGTGCTGAAGGAACTCTTCAGCGGATTTCTCGGTGATCTCGAGCCCCGGGAGCGGCAGATCGTCGTGGCCCGTTTCGGCTTCGACGGCAAACCACCCCGGACGTTCCGGGAACTCGGCTCGTCGATGGGCGTGTGCAAGGAGCGGATTCGGCAAATCCAGACGCGGGCGATCGACAAACTCCGCGACATGGCCGCCGAGGTGAAGCTCGAGCAGACCGTGGACAACTGGCTGTGACGACCCTCGGCGCCGCGGAGCAGCGCGTGTTGATCCTGGGCGGAAACGGCGGCATCGGGTCCGCCCTCGCCAGGCTCATCGTCGCCGGGGGAGGTCGGGTGTTTCTCGCCGGCCGTGACGCGGCGAAGCTCGAATCGCTCGGTCGCGATCTCGGTATGCATTCCGCCACGGTCGAGGCGACCGATCCCGATGCGATCGACGCGTGCGCCGATGAAGCCGCAGCGGCGCTCGGCGGGCTCACGGGGATCGCCAACTGTGTCGGTTCGCTCCTGCTCAAGCCTGCCCATCTGACCAGCACGGCGGAGTGGCAGGCGACGCTCGCGACGAATCTCACGAGCGGGTTCGGCTGCGTGCGGGCGGCCGGTCGGCTCCTGAAGACCGACGGGGGTGCGGTGGTGCTCGTGTCGAGCGCGGCGGCCCGGATCGGTCTCGCCAACCACGAGGCCATCGCCGCGGCCAAGGCCGGCCTCGAGGGGCTCGCCCGTTCGGCAGCCGCCACCTACGCGAGGCAGAGGATCCGCTTCAACGTCGTCGCACCGGGGCTTGTGCGCACGCCACTGACGCACGCTCTGGTGGCGAACGAACTGGCAGAAAAGGCGTCGCTCGCGATGCATCCGCTCGGTCGGCTCGGAGAGCCCGGCGACGTGGCCCGGGCGATCGCCTGGCTGCTCGACCCGGCCCAGGGCTGGATCACCGGACAGGTGCTTGGCGTCGACGGCGGGCTCGCCGACGTGAAGGCCCGGCCGGGCTGAACCGCCTGCATAGGCCACATGGGCCGCCGCTGCTATCCTCTGCGGCATGAGCAGATCAACGTCACCAGCCGTGCCCGCGCCGACGTTTCGTCTCTGGCTCATGATGGTGCTCGAGTTCGCGATCTGGGGCGCCTGGCTGCCGCTCATCTGGGGCTACATGGGCAAGGACGGCCTGGCCTTCAGCGACACCGAGATCGCCTGGATCGGCAGCGCGTTCGCGATCGCGTCGATCGTCGGCATCTTCTTCTCGAGCCAGTTCGCCGACCGGACATTCGCCGCTGAAAAGTTCATGGCGGCCAGCCATCTGATCGGCGGGCTCGCGATCCTCGCCCTGTTTTGGGCCCGTGAAATCGCGGCCGCGACGGGGCTCGGCGTGTTCGTGGTGTTTTTCGGGCTGATGCTCGTGCACGCGCTCCTCTATGTGCCCACGATCTCCGTCTCGAATTCGATCGCCTTCACGCACATGCAGAACGCCCGCAAGGAGTTCGGCCTGGTGCGCATGGGGGGCACGATCGGCTGGATTCTGGCCGCCTGGCCGCTCTATTTCGTGCTCCAGGGCAAGGAGGGGGCCGAGGCCGTCGCGGCCAGCCGCAACATCTTCCTCGTCGCGGGGATCACGTCGCTGGTGCTCGCCGCGTTCAGCCTCTGTCTGCCGCATACGCCGCCCAAGCGGACGACGGCCGGCGGCCTGGCCGGCATCGCCTGGCTCAGGGCGGTTGGCTATCTGTCGTATCCCTATCTGCTCGTGCTGTTCGCCGTCACGTTCATCGACGCGGTGATCCACAACGGCTACTTCGTGATGGCCGGCGGGTTTCTCGGCAGCAAGACGGTGGGCATCAAGCCGGAATGGATCATGCCGGTGATGAGCATCGGCCAGGTGGCCGAGATCATCACGATGGCGGTGCTTGGCGGCGTGCTCGCCCGGCTCGGCTGGAAGACGACGATGATCCTCGGCATTCTCGGCCACGCCGTGCGGTTCGCGGTGTTCGCGTTCATGCCTCAGAACCAGGCCCTGATCATCGCCGTGCAGGTGCTCCACGGCATCTGCTACGCCTTCTTCTTCGCCACGCTCTACATCTTCATCGACGCGGCCTTCCCCAAGGACGTGCGATCGAGCGCCCAGAGTCTCTTCAACCTGCTCGTCCTGGGTCTGGGCGACCTGGCCGCCAAGTGGCTCTTCATCCCGCTCCAGACGCGGCTCACCGCCGCCGACGGCACGGTGGACTACCGGCAACTGTTCCTCGTGCCCGCATGCATGGCCCTGGCGGCGGCCGCGATCCTGCTCGTGGCCTTCTGGCCCCCCCGGTGGCTGGCGAGCGGCGCCGAGGTCGAGGATGATCCCGAGACCGAGCCGCACGTCGCGCCGTAGCGGTGCGCTTCCGGCGGAGCATCTGATGGCAGGCCTTCGAACCAGTCGTGAGCCGCTCGTCGCCAATCTCGTCACGACAGCGTTCATGGTGGGCCTGATCTGGTTCGTGCAGATCGTGCACTACCCCCTCATGGCCGGCTGGCCGCACGACGAGTTCGGGGCGTGGGAGGCGCGACATCGCGAACGCACCGGTCCGGTGGTGGTGCCGGCGATGCTCGCCGAGGGTGCGGCGGCCGCTTGGCTCGTGCTCCGGCGGCCGGTGGGCGTGCCGGCGTGGCTCCCGTGGGTCGCCGGCCTGCTCCTGCTCGGTGTGTGGGCGAGCACGTTCCTCCTCCAGGTGCCCTGCCACGAGCGCCTCAGCGAGGGGTGGGACGCCGCCGTGCACGCCCGACTGGTGGCCACCAACTGGCTGCGGACGCTCCTCTGGTCGCTGCGACTCGGCCTCCTGGTCGGGGCTGCCGTGGCGAGCCGGTCGATCGTCCAGCCGGGCTGAATCAGCCTTGCGGGGGCGGCCCTGCGCGGCCTATCCTCCCGCCCCTGTTCGAGTCCGCCGCAGGAGGTGTGATCATGGCCGTGACGCTCGACGCTCTGGCGACCCACGTGGGCGGCACGCTTGTCGGTGATCCTCAGGCCGGCGCGCGATCGTACTCCGACGCCACGACCCTCGAAGTGGCGACGCCGGACCATGTCACGCTCGTCGACCATCTCGAGAAGCGCCACCTGCTCGCCAAGAGCCGGGCCGGCGCAGCGATCGTGCCGCGTGGGGCCGGGGCACTCGACCGGCCCTCGATCGAGGTGGACGACGTGCACGCCGCCTTCGCTGCGGTGATCACGCTGCTCCGGCCGCCGCGGCAGAGCCGGAGGATCGGCACGAGCCCGCAGGCCGTCGTCGATCCCACGGCGCGGCTCGGCACCGACGTCGACGTGCATCCATTCGCGACGATCGGCGCCGACGTCGAGATCGGCGCAGGCTCCACGATCCATGCCGGCGTGCGGCTGCTCGCCGGCTGCCGCATCGGTGCCGGCACGGAAATCTTTCCCAATGCCGTGCTGTATGAGAACACGCGGGTCGGTGACCGCTGCATCGTCCACGCGGGCGCCGTGATCGGCGCGTACGGCTTCGGCTACAAGGTGGCCGACGGTGCCTATCGGCTCTCGGCGCAGCTCGGCCATGTCGAGGTGGGGGACGACTGCGAGATCGGCGCCAACACGACGATTGACCGCGGCACGTACGGCCCGACGGTGATCGGCGCGGGCTCGAAGCTCGACAATCTCGTGATGATCGCCCACAACGTCCGGCTCGGACGCCATGTCATGATCTGCTCGCAGGTGGGTGTCGCCGGGAGCACGACGACCGGCGACTGGGTGGTGATGGCCGGCCAGGTGGGCGTGCGCGACCATGTGCATATCGGCGATCGGGCGATTCTCGGCGCGCGGTCGGGGGTGTCGAACGACGTGGAGGCGGGCAAGACCGTGCTCGGTGAGCCGGCGATCGACCTCCGAGACCGCAAACTCCAGTTGGCCACGATGAGCAAGCTGCCCGAGATGCGGAAGGAGCTCAAGCAGCTTCACGCGCGGCTCGAGGCACTCGAGCGGGGCCGCGGCAACGCAGCCGCCGAGGCGGCGTAGAGGGGCGCGGACGATGTCGGGACTCCTGCGCGACGGTACCCTCGCTGGCGAGACGATCGGCATCCTGGCCGGCTGGGGACGGTATCCCGTGGCGGTCGCCCGGGCGATTCGCCGCCGCGGCGGCCGCACGGCGATCCTGGCGATCGAGGGGCATGCCGACGCCGAACTCGAACCGCTGGCCGACGTGTTCGGCACGGTGGGCGTCGCGGAGATCGGCGGGGCGATCGAATTCTTCAGGCGGCAGGGCGCTATTCGGGCCACGATGGCCGGCAAGATCCACAAAACGAAGCTCTTCACCCGCGACGCGTGGATCCGGCATCTGCCCGACTGGACGGGCCTGGCCACCTTTTGGCCGCACTTCGTGACCCGACGCCGCGACAACCGCGACGACTCGTTGCTCGGCGCGATCGCAGCCGCCTTCGATGCCCGTGGGGTGCGGATCTGTCCGGCCACCGACTTCGCGCCCGAACTGCTCGCCGCCGGAGGTGTGTTCGCCGGCCGGGTCCTGTCATCGCGTGAGCGACAGGACGTCGTCTTCGGGTGGCGGCTTGCCAAGGAACTGGGCCGGCTCGACATCGGGCAGACGGTGGTCGTCAAGGATCGGGCCCCGCTGGCCCTGGAGGCGATCGAGGGCACCGACGAGTGCATCCGCCGGGCGGGCCGCCTCTGTCCCACGGGCGGGATGGTCGTCGTGAAGGTGGCGAAGCCGCAGCAGGATCTGCGGTTCGACATGCCGACGGTCGGCGTGGGGACGCTCGAGTCGCTCGCCGCAGCGCGGGCCCGCGTGCTCGTGATCGAGGCCGGTCAGACGATTCTGATCGACGGGGCCGCGCTGACGACGGCCGCCGAACGCGCCGGCATCACCATCGTGAGTTTCTTCGACGCGGCGGGCATGCCGGTCGGCGTCGAGCGGGAACAGGCGGCCTGACGACGCGGGACCGTATACTCGCGGCATCATGGGATATCGTGGTTTTCCATTGTTGGTCGTGTTCCTGCTCGGCTGCCCCGTCGCGGCGGCGGCGCCACCGACCGTGCCGGCGGTCGATCTCGCCGTCGACCACAGCGTGCCGATCCCGTCCCCCGCGACGCATCACCTGGGCCGTGAGATCGCCCAGACGATGCACTACACGGGCGCACCGTGGCTGGTGCGCGAGAGCCGGCAGCGGGAAGAAGATTGTCGAATGCTCATCGAGGCGCTCGACATCCGTCCTGGGCAGGTGGTCTGTGACATGGGCTGCGGCAACGGGTTTTACACGCTCGAACTGGCCCGTCGTGTCGGGCCTCGGGGCATCGTCTACGCGGTCGACGTGCAGCCCGAGATGCTCCACATGCTCGCCGAACGTCTGGCCCGCGAGGGCGTGCGGAACGTGAGGCTCGTACTCGGCACGCCGATCGATCCGCGGCTGCCGCAGGCGACCGTCGACCTCGTGCTCTGCGTCGACGTCTATCACGAGTTCTCCCACCCGGAGGCGATGCTCGCGAGCATCCAGGAGAGCCTCGCGGCCGATGGCCAGCTCGTGCTCGCGGAGTTTCGCGGCGAGGATCCGGCCGTGCCGATCAAGCCGCTCCACAAGATGACCAAGGCGCAGGTGCGGGCCGAACTCGAACCGGCCGGCTATACGCTCGACCGGCAGTTCGACCGTCTCCCCTGGCAGCATCTGCTGTTTTTCAAGGCGGCAACCCGGGAAGGTCAGGAAGCCGGGGCTGGCACGGGTCGGAGCCCCTGAAGGCCAAGGCGTGAGTCAGGGTCGCCGCAAGTGCTTCAGCAGCAAGGGTTTTTGGTGATTCAGGCGGGGGTGGGGAGCCTGGGCTCTGGGATCATGGAATTCTCACAACGAAAAGTTGCTTTCCGTCCTGCGGTGAAAGATAATCACGTCTACCGTCTGGACCGGGGAGAGGCATCGAGCCCGCTCCTCTGTCGCGGACGTCAGGATACTTTCCGATGGCCATCGTGCCCAGCAACTTCCGCAGTGCCGCAACGGCTTCGCGTGATCCGCGCGGTGGGTCGTTGGACCCGGTCGTCACGGAGGTTCGGTCGGGTGGTGTCGCGTGTGCGACCGGTCCGCGGAGCGACGCCAACTGGGTGCTCGGCGGCAACGCGGCGATGCGGCGGATCGCCCGCTCGATCGAACGCGCCGCGGAAGTCGAGTGCACCGTGCTCGTGTCGGGCGAGACGGGCACGGGCAAGGAACTCTGGGCGCGGCTGTTGCATCGCAGCGGCCCGCGACGCGACAAAATCTTCGTGCCGGTCAACTGTGCCGCGCTCACGCCGTCTCTCGCCGAGAGCCAACTCTTCGGCCATGAGAAGGGCGCGTTTACGGGCGCCGCCGGGCGGTCGCTCGGCATCTTCCGTGCAGCCCAAGGCGGGGTCGTGTTCCTCGACGAAATCGGGGAGATGCCGGCAGAGCTGCAACCGAAGCTCCTGCGGGTGCTGCAGCAGCGCGAGGTGCTTCCGGTCGGCGCCACCGAGCCGGTGCCGATCGACGTGCAGGTTGTCGCCGCCACGAATCGCGATCTCGAGGCAGAAGTCGAAAAGGGTACGTTCCGCGAGGATCTGTACTACCGCCTCAACATGATCGAGCTGAAGGTGCCGGCCCTTCGCGAGCGAAGCGAGGACATCCCCGAGTTCGTCGAGTTCTTCTCGCGGCAGTTCGCGGAGCGGTATCGCCTGCCGGTGTGGACACCGTCGCCGGAACAGCTTGCCGAGTTTTGCGGATTCGACTGGCCCGGCAACGTGCGGCAGCTGTCGCACGTGATCGAGCAGGCCTACGTGCTCCAGATCGAACCGCAGTTGCCCATTCGCAGCGGTGTCAGGGAGCCGCAGGGCACCGGACGGTTGCCGTGCCTCGACCTTGGAAAGTTGCGGCAGACGGCGATCAAGCAGGCGCTCGAGATCACGCGTGGCCACAAGGCCCGGGCCGCCAAGCTGTTAGGCGTGCACGCCAACACGATGACGCGGCTCCTTCGCGAGACTGACTGAGCGCGACGGCTCGGCCGCCTGCCGGGTCCTGTTGCTACAGCCTGCACGTGCCGTCGTCGCAGCGACCCCCGAGCAGCATCCTGTTGCGCGCGACAAGTCGGTAGAGCCAGTTCCAGGCCGGCAGGCTTCCGGGAATGTGCAGGAACGGCGCCAGCGGCCAGAGCAGGGGCAGCGTTCTCGACAGATAGCGAAGGGCCGTCGCCCCGCCGCGGACGTGGCCATGCGTGTCGACGACGATCATCTCTTCGAGGAGCCGCTCGCGTGGCACTTCCGGAAAGTCGCGGGCCACGTTCTCGTCGTGGAGCGACGTGAATGCGAGCCGATGCCAGAGATCCACACGGCGCAGATTCGCCACGCGTCGCCGACAAAACACGCACTGACCGTCGTAGAGCACGGTGTCGCGGTCTGGCGTGGTGCGGGTGGTGATCATTGCGAGGCCTGCTGCCCGGGACCTCCGGCATTGTAGGCGCGCCGCGCACCGACGATCAGTTTGGCCGTGGCAGGTGTTGGCTCGCCGACTTCAGCGGCAGCGAACCAAAGTTGAGGAGCGTGATCGCTCCGCCGGAAATCAGCGTCCACGGCGCCCAGTCGGGGGCCATGAATACCCGTGTCGCGCCCTGGCCGTCGATCGGCATCACGACCGCCGAATCGATGACGAGCAATTCCAAGCCGACCACGCAGGCGAAGATTCCCGCGGCGATGAAGAAGCTTTTCCACATGATGACGTGTGCAGACAGTGGCTCGGTCCGGCAACTCGCGAAGCGGCACAGGGCCCCGAGCGACCCCCTGTGATTTCGGCACTGCATGCCCGGCGGCTCAAGCGGCGCGGACAATGGGGCAGGCCGTGCGGACTGTGCGGATGGTAGTGCCCCAGCTGGAGACGGTCCGCTCCCGGCTGGCTATTCGGCACCGTCGCCGACGGCCCGGGCCTCACCGGCATCGGTCGGGGGTCGGGCCGGGCGGCGGTCTGTGTCGGTGCCGGGCACGAGCTGTGGGCTGCCCGTGGCCGCCTCGACGATCTCGCGAAGTTCGCTGCCATCGATCACCTCGCTCTCGATCAGCCGCTTCGCCACAGCCTCGAGCGCTTCGCGCCGGGTCTCGAGGATCCGGCGCACCTCCTCGATCGACCGATCGATGATGCGGCGAACCTCCTCGTCGATCTCGCGGGCGGTCTCCTCGCTATGGCTGCGGGCCGAAGGCAGGTCGGCCCCGGCGGCGGCCAGGAAGGGCGATCGCGGGCTTTCACGATACGTGACGCGGCCGAGCCGGCTCATGCCGTAGTCCATCACCATCGCCCGGGCGATTTCGCTAGCCCGCTCGAGGTCGTTCTGGGCACCCGTGGAGACGTCGGAATAGACCATCTCCTCGGCGATCGTCCCGGCGAGGAGCACCTGGGTGCGGCTTTCGAGTTCGCTTTGCGTCATCAGGTAGCGGTCGTCCTCGGGCCGCTGCATCGTGTAGCCGAGGGCCGCGAGGCCCCGCGGGATGATCGACACCTTGTGCACCGGGTCGGTGTTGGGCAGCGAGAACGCGACCAGGGCATGAGCCGCCTCGTGGTAGGCCACGCGGCGTTTTTCATCCTCGTGGATCACGCGTTTCTTCTTCTCGAGGCCGGCGGTGACCCGCTCGACCCCCTCGTTGAACTCCTCCATGCCCACCGACGTCTTGTTGTTGCGGGCGGCGAGGAGCGCCGCCTCGTTGACGAGGTTGGCCAGGTCCGCTCCGCAGAAGCCGGAGGTGATGCGGGCCACCTGCTCGAGGTTCACCGACGGATTGATCTTCACGTCGGCGACATGCACCCGCAGGATCGCCTCGCGGCCGCGCACATCCGGGCGGTCGACGAGCACGTGCCGGTCGAAGCGGCCGGGCCGCAAGAGCGCCGGATCGAGCGTCTCGGGGCGGTTCGTGGCGGCCATCACGATCACGCCGGAGTTGCTGCCGAATCCGTCCATTTCCACGAGGAGCGCGTTGAGGGTTTGCTCGCGCTCGTCGTGGCCGCCCACCACGCTCGTGCCGCGGGTCTTGCCGAGGGCGTCGAGTTCGTCGATGAAGATGATGCAGGGGGCCTTCGCCTCGGCCTGCTGGAACATGTCGCGCACCCGCGCGGCGCCGACGCCCACGAACATCTCCACGAAATCGCTGCCCGAGAGGCCGAAGAACGGCACGCCGGCCTCGCCGGCAATCGCCTTGGCGAGCAGCGTCTTGCCCGTGCCGGGCGGGCCGACGAGGAGCACCCCCTTGGGGATATGGCCGCCGAGCACCTGGTATTTTTCCGGGCTCCGGAGGAACTCGACGACCTCGCGGAGTTCCTCCACCGCCTCGTCGATTCCGGCCACATCGTCGAATGTGATCCCGAGATCCTCCTGGGCGTACATCTTGCCGCGGCTGCGGCCGAAGGCCATGGGGCTGCCCGCCCCGCCGAGCCGTCGCATCATCATGAAGAACAGCACGCCGAAGAGGCCGGTCACGAACAGCATCGGCAGCCAGTTGCGCCACGGGCTCGGAGCCTCTTCGTAGCGAAACGGTACGCCGTGTTCGGCCAGCAGCTTCGACAGTTGCCCTTCGGAATTCTCGCTCGGCAGCTTCGCCGTGTGAAACCAGCGGCGGACCCCGGCCGTGCCCCCCGACGTCGGAGCCTGCTTGGCGCCATCGGACGCGACCTCGCGCAGCGTGCCCGACACCTGGAAGGCACCGATCACGACGTCGCCAAGGTCGGTGTAGAGGATGGGCGACCTCGTCGACCCGCCGGCGACGTCGACGGGGCCCGTCTCGGCCTCCTTGCCAACGGTTCGGCCGGAGGCTCGGATCAGCCGCTCGAGATCGCTGTAGGAGACCTCGATCTCCGGATTTGCGTTGAGCAGGCTGAGCGCGAAGAGCCCTGCGACACCGACGGCGATCAGCGACCAGATGACGTTCGATCCTCCGAGCGGTGGCCGGCGGTCGGCGGAACGCTTCGGAAGGGTGTGCTTCGCAGGCATGGCACCCTCATCCTATGCCGCCCGAAACACCGGGACAATCAAGAGGCCGGCAAGCCGCCGGTCCGAACGACGTGGAAGTTTTCCCCGAGAAAACCTACAATTTCGATGTCAGTGCCTGCCCGCCGACCGCCGGCCCCCCGCATGGATTCATCCCCACCTGCCTCCACGCTGCCTTCCGGCGAAAGTCTGAACGTTGCGATCCTCGGATCGACCGGGAGCGTGGGAACGAGCACCCTCGAGGTCGTGGCTGCGTCAGGCGGCAGGTTCGCGCCCTTCCTGCTCGCGGCCCACAGCAACACCAGGCTGCTTGTCGAACAGGCCCGCGCGTGCCGGCCCCGACACGCGGTGGTGGTGGATCGGGCCGCGGCCGACGGTCTGCATCCCGCTGATCTGCCCGCAGGCACGCATCTGGCCGTGGGGCCCGAGGCCCTCGACGATCTCGTGCGATCGCCCGAGGTCGACCGCGTCGTATCGGCGATCGCCGGGGCTGCGGGGCTGCGGAGCACGTGGGCAGCCGTCGAGGCCGGCAAGACGGTGGCGCTGGCCAACAAGGAGACGCTCGTGATGGCTGGGCCGCTCGTGATGCGGCTGGCTGCCGCGACCGGCGCCCGCATCCTGCCGGTCGACAGCGAGCATTCCGCGATCCACCAGGCCCTGCGGGCGGGCACTTCCGCCGAGGTCGAGCGGATCGTGCTCACGGCCAGCGGCGGTCCGTTTCGCACCTGGTCCGCAGAGGCGCTGGCGGCGGCGACGCCGGAGCAGGCCCTGCGTCATCCGACCTGGTCGATGGGCAAAAAGATCACGATCGATTCGGCCACGATGATGAACAAGGCCTTGGAGCTCGTCGAGGCCCGCTGGCTCTTCGGGCTGCCGGCCGATCGGCTCGCCGTGCTCGTTCATCCGCAGTCGATCGTGCACTCGCTCGTCGAGTTCGTCGACGGATCGGT
Organism: Planctomycetia bacterium; assembly: GCA_037129475.1. GTDB lineage: Bacteria > Planctomycetota > Planctomycetia > Pirellulales > UBA1268 > RGVT01. The sequence goes on from JBAXUY010000009.1 coordinate 21,175, forward strand.
GATCGCCCAGTTGAGCCCGCCCGACATGAAGCTGCCGATCCAATACGCGCTCTGGTATCCCGATCGCGTCCCCGGAGTTGCCCGCCGATTCGACTACAGCCGGCCCGTTTCGCTCGAGTTCGAGCCGCCCGATCCCGTGCGGTTTCCGGCGGTGCGGCTGGGGCACGAGGCGGCCGCCCGCGGCGGTACGGCCGGCGCCGTGCTCAATGCGGCGAACGAAGAGGCGGTGCGTGGATTTCTGGAAGGCGCGCTGGCGTTCACCGACATCGCAGCCGTGTGTGAGCGAATTCTCGGTGAACATTCTTTTCACGCAGATCCCGTGCTCGACGACATCCGTCGCCTCGATGCCTGGGCCAGGCAGGAGGTGGTCAAGTGGGCATGTGTCTGATGGCGAACGTGATGCTCGTGGCGACGACGTGGCTGCAATGGATCGTCCAGCCCGCGAGCTGGTGGGTGATTCTCCAGGTGGCGCTCGGCCTGGGCTTCGTGATCTTCGTCCACGAACTCGGCCACTTCCTGGTCGCCAAGGCCTGTGGCGTGAAGTGCGAGAAGTTCTTTCTCGGATTCGACGTGGGAGGGCTCAAGCTCGCGAGTGTGAAATGGGGCGAGACGGAGTACGGGATCGGCGCCCTGCCGCTCGGCGGCTATGTGAAGATGCTCGGGCAGGACGACAACCCTGCCGCTGGGGCCAAGGAGGCGGAGCGGGCCCGGGCGGTGCTCGAGTCGGGCGATCTGCCCCCGGAGCCGGTGTCGGGGCCGCACCCTGTCTGGGATCCGCGCAGCTATCCGGCCCAGAGCGTGCCCGAGCGCATGGCGATCATCTCGGCCGGCGTGATCATGAACGTGATCTTCGCGATCCTGATGGCGAGCTGGGCCTTCGGTCTGGGCGTGAAGGAGCTCACCTGCGAGGTATCGGGGGTCCGGCCCGGGGGTGCGGCCTGGCGGGCGGGCCTCCGCACGGGTGACGAGATCACGGCGATCGGTCCGCTCGAGGCCCCGATTTTTTCCGACCTGCAGAAGGGCGTGACGCTCGGCGATGTGGCCAAAGGGGTCGAGTTCACGATCCGGCGTCCCGTCGACGGCTCGACCCGCACGCTGCTGTTACATCCCGACACCGATCTCGGTGTGCCGACGGTCGGCGTCACGAGCCCCTTCTCGCTCACGCTTCCGGCCGACCTCAAGGAGGGGCTGCCGGGGGCGGCTGGACAGGCTGCACCGGCGATCGAGGCACGGGATGAGATCCGCGCGATCGATGGCGTGGAGGTGCGGACGTACGCCGAGTTGATTGCGGAACTGTCGAAGCGATCCGACAAACCGGTGCGGCTCTCGGTGGCGCGGACCGCGCGACCCGGGGCCGCTGCCACCACCCTCGACGTCGAAGTCCCGCCGCAGCCGATGCAGACCACCGGCATGGTGATGACGGCGCTCCCGGTGAAGGCCGTGCAGGATGACTCACCAGCGGCCGTGGCCGGCATCAAGGCCGGAGATCGATTCGTGGCGATCGACGGCACACCCATCGGCGATCCGCTCGCACTCGACGAGCAACTGCGGACACGAGCCGGCGACACCGTGAAACTCACGCTCGCCCGCGCCGGGGGCGAGACCGAAGAGGTCGCCATCGTGCCACGGCCGGTGACCTGGATCGAGGAGTCGCGCTGGCCGACGAGCCCGGTCGCCGTGTCGGCGATCGGTGTCGCCATCGGTGTCGATGCCCTCGTGGCCGCGGTTGCCGCGGACAGTCCGGCGGCCAGATCGGGCATCGTGGCCGGGGACCGCGTCGTCCGGGTGCGGTTCGTGATGCCGGACCGTGATCGATCGAATGCCGACGAGGGGCTCGAACTCTCGGATACATCGCCGAGTTGGCCCTACGTGATGGCCGCCCTCCAGCAGGCCGAGGATGGAACCACGCTCGCGCTCGACGTGGAGGGAAAGGACGGCGTCCGCCGCGACGTGACGCTGACCCCGGCCATGGATCCGGCCCGCTTCGTCGTCGACCGTGGCCTGCTCTTCGAACCGGTCTACCGGATGGTGCGGGCGGGTTCGATCCCCGCGGCCTTGCGGCTCGGCTTCGGCAAGGCGATCGACGACCTGTCGCTCGTCTACAAGTTTCTCCACAAGCTCACGAGCAACCAGATCAGCCCCCGGCTGCTCGGCGGCCCGATCGAGATCGCCAAGCAGGCCGGCAAGTCGGCGGAGGAGGGTTTCAGCCGATTTCTACTGTTTTTGACGATGCTGAGCGCGAATCTGGCGGTCGTGAATTTTCTCCCCATCCCAGTTCTCGACGGCGGGCATATGGTGTTTCTGGCATACGAATGGCTCCGCGGGAAGCCGCCGAGCGAAGGCGTGGTGGCCGGGCTGTCCTACCTGGGACTCGCGCTCATCCTCACGCTGATGATGTTCGTCTTCGGGCTCGATCTGGGACTGATTCCGCGTCGGTAGCGATTTCCATGACCACCACCGAGGGCACGGCCGAACGCATCGCGGAGATCCGGCCCGCCATCGCGCACCCCGCCGGCGTGCGAGCCGTCGTGTTCGACGTGGTCGGTACGCTGGTCGAACCCCATCCGACCGTGGCGGTCGCGTACCAGCGGGCGGCTGCACGGCACGGCGTGGAACGCGGTGTCGCGGAGATCGACGGGCTGTTTCGCGCCGCCTGGCGCACGCAAGAAGCGATCGATGCGGCGGCAACAACGCCCTTTGCCACCGATCGCGCTCGGGAGCGCGACCGCTGGCGGGAGATCGTGCTCGACGTGTTTCCGAACGTGCCCGCCGCCCCGGCCATCTTCGATGACCTTTGGGAGCACTTCGGCAGGCCGACTGCGTGGCGGCCGACGCTTCACGGCCCCGCGCTCGTGCGGCAGGCGATCGACGCTGGGCTCACCGTGGCGCTTGCGAGCAACTTCGACGAGCGGCTGCTCGCGATCGCCGGCCACGTCGAGCCGCTCGTGCGTGTGCCGCACGTGTTCGCCTCGTCGGAGCTCGGCTGGCGGAAGCCCGCGCCCGAGTTTTTTCGCAGTGTCGAGGAGCGGCTGGGCTGCAGGCCGACGGAGCTGCTGCTCGTGGGCGACGATCCGGAGCTCGATCTCGCGGCGGGCCGCCGCGCCGGCTGGCACGTGTGCGGCGTGTAGGGCGTCCCTCGATAGCCACCCGTATTCGGAGCCGGCGGTAGGCATGCTCGACTCCGGTCGTGTTGAGAGTACAGGACTCGTGGGTTTTGCTCAGACGCCCATAGTCCTCAACGACTCCCTGCGTCTGCGCGTGCCCACCGACCGACTCCGCCGAACGTTCTTTGCGCCTACGAGTTGAGGAGGCTTCGGGCTCCCCGTGTCCCGGGAGCCGGCGCGCCCAACGCCCCGAACGTCCAGCGAGACGGTACGGGGTAAGCCCGAGCCGGATTCGTCGACCCGAGCCTATGCCGCCGCCAGGGCGCTCGTGGCGACTTCGAGGCACTCGCGGATGTCGGCGAGCGGATCCTGCGGGTTTTCCTCGTACTCGAGCGACAAGGCGCCGTCGGCCGGGAACCTCACCTGCTCGAGCGCGGCGAACACGGCGGGCACGTCGAGGTGCCCCTTGCCGAGGATCACGCCCTTCGTCTTGTCCTGCATGTCCTGGAAGTCCTTGAGGTGAATGCCATACAGCCGGCCCTTCAAGAGCCGGATCACCTCGACCGGGTTTTCCCCCGAGCGGATGAAGTGGCCGAGGTCGGCACAGGCGCCGATCCGCTCGTCGTGCTTCTCGATCGCCTTGAGCACGTCGATCACCTTGTTGTAGCGGTGCTTGGGGCCGTGGTTGTGGATCGCGATCCGGATGTCGAACTCCTTGACGAGCTCGTCGAGGCTCGCAAACGCCTCGGGGGCCGGGTCGGCGCCAAGGATCCGGATGCCCGCCGCCTTGGCGAACTCGAACACCTTCCGATTGGCCGCGGCGTCGGCGCCGAAGCCGTTCACGCCATGGGCACTGATCGTGAGGCCACGATCGGCGAGCTTCTTGTTCATGGCGGCGATCTGCTCGGGGGTCGAGGTGAGCGGGTACATGCCGGGATAGAACTCGACGAACCGGAACCCGAGTTCCTTCGCGTGCCGCAGCCCCTCGTCGACGGGATAGCCGCGCAGCGAGTAGAGCTGGATGCCGAGGTTGAAGTTGTCGGCGGCGGCAAGGGCGGCGCGGCGCAGGGAACAGGATGCGACTATGCCGGTAGCGATGGCAAGAAGTTCACGACGGGAAAGTATGCTGGCTGGCATCGCAGAACCTTTCGGAAAGAACAAGGAGGCAGATCGCAGGTGTCGGGAATATAACGTGCCGACAGAGCCCCATGCATTCGCCCACGCCACTCCCCGAACGACCACTCCCACCCACGGTCCGCGGGCTCGGCTGGACGAGTTTTCTCACGGATCTCTCCAGCGAGGCGATCTACCCGCTCCTCCCGGCGTTCGTGATGCGTGAACTCGGCGGCTCGGCCTTGAGCGTGGGCCTGCTCGACGGCGTCGCCAACCTCGTGGCGGCGCTCGTCCGGCTCCCCTCGGGTGCCCTGTCCGACCGCATCGGCCGCCGACCGCTGATTCTCATCGGCTACGGAGTCTCGGCGCTCGTACGGCCGCTCATGGGTCTCGTAGCCACTCCATGGGGAGCGCTCGTCGTGCGGGCCGCCGACCGATTTGGCAAGGGCGTGCGCACGGCGCCGCGCGACGCGCTCGTCGCCGATCTCGTGCCCACGGAGAGCCGCGGCCGCGCGTTCGGCCACATCCGTGCGCTCGACCATGCCGGAGCGGCCTTGGGGCCGCTCGTCGCCATGCTCTTTCTGCTCGCATGTCCGGGGCGCGAGCGGCTGCTCTTTCTGCTCTCGGTCGTGCCGGGGATCGTCACGCTCCTGGTCATCTGGCGGCTCGTCCACGATCCACCGCAGACGACACCACGTGCGACGGAGACGGCGCTCGTCGGGCGACTCGACCGGGGGCAGTGGCCGCTGCTCGTGAGCGTCGCCGTGTGGGCCCTCGGGGCGTCGAGCGAGCAATTTCTTCTGCTGCGGGCGGCCGACCTCGGCGTCTCGCAGCCGCTCGTGCCCCTGGTCTGGCTGGGCGTGAGCTTCGCCAAGGGGGCCGCGGCCACGCGGGCCGGCCGTCTCGCCGACAGGTTTCATCCGCGGCGCTCGCTGGCTGCGGGCTGGCTCCTGTTCGCAGCCGGCTACGCTGGGCTCGCGCTCGCGCCCGGCCTGGCGCTGGCCCTGCCGATGATGGTGGTGATTGCGATTGCGTACGGGCTGGCAGAGCCCGCGGAACGGGCGCTCGTTGCCGCCATCGCCCCGGCCGGCCGGCAGGGAGGCGCCTTCGGCTGGTATGCGCTCGTGCAGGGAGCCATGGCCCTGCCGGCCGGACTCCTCGCAGGCTGGCTCTGGCAGCAGGGCCCCCATGGTCCTTCGTGGGCGTTCGGTGCCACGGCGGTGTTGTCCGTGCTGGCGTGCGGCCTGTTGATGGCTCCGAGTGGACCGACCGCGGTCGGCAGCGAGTGATCGGAGGCAGTGCAGGAAGGCCGCGAGTTCCCCAGGCAGGGCATGAGGAGCAGGGGCGTGATACGCGTGACACGAGCCCGGTACATTGCGATTGTGCGAGCATGGACGTGGGAGCCATGTTCCTTCCGACGCAGCAGACCCATGCCACGTCTCGCAAGTACCATCACCATCCTGGTTGCGGCAGCGGTCACGGCACGCGGCGATCAGGTGCCTATTTCATTCGGTGGCCGATATCCGCATCTCGCGGTGAGCAACTCATCGGGCGAGTGCGGGATCGGGGCTGTCGTGCCCTGGGCGGGCAGGCTCTGGATGGTCACGTACGCGCCGCACGCGCGCCGCGGCAGCGACGACAAGCTCTACGAGATCGACGACCGTCTCCGGCTGATCGCCCGGCCCGAGAGCGTCGGAGGCACGCCGGCAGCACGGTTCATTCATGATCCCACCAGACAACTTCTCATCGGGCCGTACCTGATCGATGAACAGGGCGGGGTACGAGCCATTCCGCCTACCGTGATGGAAGGTCGGCTCTCGGCGGCGGCGCGGCATCCGGCCGATCCGGAAGGCAAGGTGCTCGTCTACGACATGGAGGGGTTGCTCTACGAACTCGACGTGCAGACCCTCGAACCGATGCTTCTCGCCGCCCGGGCCGCCCCTGGCTGGCATGGCAAGGGCATGTACAGCGGTCAGGGCGTGGTGGTCGTCGCCAATAACGGCGAGCACGCCGCGGGCCTCAAGAACTTCGAGCCGTTCCTCTATGCGATCCCCGACACACGGGCGTCGAAGGCGGAGGCGGGCGTGCTCGCCGAGTGGTCGCCTGCCGAAGGCCCGAAGGCGTGGCGCCTCGTCAAGCGGCGGCAGTTCACCGACGTGACGGGGCCTGGCGGAATCCACGGCTCGCCCGGCCCCGATGCGCCGCTGTGGGCCATCGGCTGGGATGAGAAGAGTGTGCTGCTGATGGTGCGATCCGCGAGTGACGCGGCCGCCGGCAAAGATCCCTGGCAAACATTCCGGCTGCCGAAGGCCTGCAGCAGTTTCGATGGCGACCATGGCTGGCACACCGAGTGGCCCCGGATTCGCGAGGTGGTGCCTGCGGCGGATGGACGTCCTGCCCGGTTCATCCTCACGATGCACGGCGGGTGGTATGACTTCCCGGGCACGTTTTCCGGCACGTCCAGCGGCGGCATCCGGCCCCTGTGCTGCCATCTGAAGATCACGGCCGACGTGGCTCCATGGTCGCTCGATGGAAAACCGGCGATCGTCTTCGGATGCGACGACACGGCAAAAAGCGGGTTCAAGAACGAGCTGCAGAACCCGCGCAACGACCTCACCGGACGGTCGAACTCGAATCTCTGGTTCACGACCTGGGACGACCTGTCGCGTCTGGGCCGGCCGGCCGGCTTCGGGTATGTCTGGAAACGAGAGTCGATCCGGGCCGGTGTGCCGTCCGACTCGATGCTACTCGCCGGCTATGACCACTGCGTCGTGCACGTCGCCCATAATGGGGATTCCGCCGCCACGTTCACCATTTCGACGGGGCGTGAAGACGACTGGCAAACGGCGGGGACCGTGCCCGTGCCCGCGCATGGATATGTCTCTTTCGTGCTGCCGGCCGAGGGCAGGGGCGACTGGGTGCGGATTACGGCGGATCGCGATCTTCCTGGAGTGACCGCCGTGTTGTGCTCCGGGAACCGCGGGGGCGGCGTGCAGGACCGGCCACTGTTTGACGCGCTTGCCGACGTCCGATCCGACGAGCCGTGGATCGGCGCCGTCATCCGCAGTGGCGAAGGCGAAACGCTGCCACTCGACGTGCTGGCACGGCCAGTCGATGCCGCGGGAATCGCTTCCGAGGCGAAGGCATGGGGCGTGCACGTGGGGCAGCCGCCGATCGTGCGCGCGGCAGGCGACCCCATCGCCGCCTTCCTGCGCGACAAGGCCGTGCCCGCCTCTCCCGACGTGTCGTTCGATGCGGCCAGCGTGATTCTCCAAGAGGGCAAGAAAGTGTTTCGGCTGCCGAAGCCACTCGATCCTCTCGTCGCAGCCGAATACGAAAAGCCGTTCGCCACCGGCTGGCCGCGCGGCATGCGGGAGGTGGTCACCGAGCGGATGCTGCTCAACGCAGCGGGTGCGTTCTATGTGTTGCCGCGGGTCACGAGCGGGGGGGCGGCGAAGATCCTGCCGGTCTGCAGCCACGGGAAGCGGATCACGGACTTCTGCTCGTGGCGCGGGCTGCTCGTCCTGGGCGGTGTGAAGCAGTCGGCCGCCGCCGTGCCGCTGGCGGGCTCGGACGGTGCGTCTCGTGTCATTGGAAGCCTCGATGCCACGGGAGCGACGGCCCGTGGCCCTGTCGTGTGGGTGGGGGACATCGACGAACTCTGGAAGTTTCCCCGGCCGACCGGCCGTGGCGGGCCCTGGCAGATGACGCCGGTTGAACCAGGCGTGGCCAGTGACCCGTATCTCATGGGTGGCTATGACGACAAAACACTCGCACTCTCCCATGATCACATTGCGCCTCTTCGCGTCACGGTGGAAATCGACCCCACCGGTGACGGTGACTGGTTCCGGTACGCCGTGCTCGACGTTCCGGCAGGAAGCCCGTTGGTGCACGCGTTTCCCCGCGGCTTTCTGGCGCAGTGGATTCGGTTTACCGCAGAATCGGCCTGTCGCATGACCGCCACGCTCACGTACCGCTGACGCACGTTCCGTGCGATCCATGAGGGTCGGCGATGAACTCGGACCGAGCGTTCCGGCAGACCTACTGCCGCTCGGTGCCGGTGTCGAGCACGGCCATGAAGGCCTTCTGCGGGATGTCGACCGAGCCGATGCTCTTCATCCGCTTCTTGCCTTCCTTCTGCTTCGCCCACAGCTTCTTCTTGCGGGAGATGTCGCCGCCGTAGCACTTGGCCGTGACGTTCTTCCGTATGGCGGAGATCGTCTCGCGGGCGATCACCTTCGTGCCGATCGCCGCCTGCAGCGCCACCTCGAACATGTGGCGATCGATCTCGCTGCGAAGCTTCTTGACGATCGACCGGCCACGGCGATCGGCGTCACGACGGTCGCAGATGATCGAGAGGGCGTCGACCTTCTTGCCCCCCACGAGGATATCGAGGCGGACGAGATCGGCGGGAAAGTATCCCACCAGCTCGTAGTCCATCGTGCCATAGCCGCGCGTCACGCTCTTGAGCTTGTCGTGAAGGTCGTAGATCACCTCGGCGAGCGGCAGGTCGAAGGTGAGCATCGCCCGGGTGGGGGAGAGATATTCGGTCTTGAGGTAGGTGCCGCGGCGGTCGGTGCAGAGCTGCATCACCGGGCCGATCTGCTCCACTGGCACGAGGAAATTCGTCCGCACGATCGGCTGCCGAAACTCCTCGATCTCGCCGGTGTCGGGAACATCCTGCGGGTTCCGGATGTTGATCGTCTCGCCGTCGGTCTTCAGGATCTGGTAGGTGACGTTCGGCGCCGTCTGCACGAGGTCGAGATCGGCCTCCTTCTCGAGCCGCTGCTGGATGATCTCCATGTGCAGCAGGCCGAGAAACCCGCACCGGAAACCGAAGCCGAGGGCCTCGCTCGACTCGGGGGCGTACTCGAACGACGGGTCGTTGATCGCGAGCTTCTCCAGCGAGTCGCGAAGCTCCTCGAAGTTCTCCCCTTCGCTCGGGTAGAGGCCGCAGTAGACCATCCGCTGCGGCGGCTTGTAGCCCGGCATCGGCTCGGCGGCGTGATCGCCCGGAATCGTGACGGTGTCGCCGATGTGCACCTGCTTCACGTCCTTGATGTTGCACACCAGGTAGCCAACCTGCCCCGCCGCGAGCTGCTCGCAGGCGCGCCGCTGCGGGATGAACTGGCCGAGCTCCAACACCTCGTGGGTCGTGCCCGTCTCGAGGAAGCGGATCTTCTGCCCCTTGGTGATCGTGCCGTCGACGACCCGCACGTAGGTGATGGCACCGCGGTAGCTGTCGTAGTGGCTGTCGAAAATCAACGCGCGGAGCACGGCCTGGGGATCGCCCGTCGGGGGCGGGATCCGGTCGACGATGGCCGCGAGCAGGTCGTCGATCCCGATCCCCGTCTTGGCACTCGCCTTGATCACCTCCGTGGGCTCGATCGCGAGGCTCTGCTCCATCTCGACGAGCACGTCATCGACCCGCGCGTGCACGAGGTCGACCTTGTTGATCACCGGCACGATCGTCAGATTCAGGTTGAGCGCCGCATAGGCATTGGCCACCGTCTGGGCCTCGACCCCCTGGAAGGCGTCGACCAGGAGCACCGCGCCTTCGCAGCACGCCAGGCTCCGCGACACCTCGTAGTGAAAGTCGACGTGGCCGGGCGTGTCGATCAGGTTGAGCTCGTAGACCTCGCCCTTGTGACGGTATTCCATCCGCACGGCCCGGGCCTTGATCGTGATGCCCCGCTGCCGCTCGAGCTCCATGTCGTCGAGCATCTGCTCCTTGAGCTGCCGCTTCTCGACGGTGCCGGTGAATTCGAGGAGCCGGTCGGCGAGCGTGCTCTTGCCGTGGTCGATGTGAGCGATGATCGAGAAGTTGCGGATGTGCTTGCAGTCGATGGACATAGGGAAGATTCTAGCCGCTCACGGCGTCATCGGCTTCGGGCTACCCATACCCCGTCGCCGGACGTTCACTGCGCCCGTCCTGGGCTCCGTTCACTCGGATCTGCCTGCGCTCCGGCATCCATGCCTGCGCTGGTCAGATACGCCGGCTCCCGGGGTACGGGTAGCCCGAAGCCTCCCTCTTACGCGATTCGCTCCGAATCTGTTTTTGCGCGGTGGGTGAGCCGGGCGAGGCCGGCGGCGCCGATGTAGCCTGCGTCGCCGCCCAGGCTTGCGTAGCCGATCACGGTTTTCTCGGCGAGGACCGGGAAGGCCCGGGCGCGGACCTCGGCACGGACGGCGTCGAGGAAGAGCTTCCCGACCGGTGCCGACTCGCCGCCGAACGTCATCGCGCCCCCGATGACCACCATCTCCGGATCGATCGTATGCATGAGCGTCACGATTCCGATCCCGAGCCAGCGGGCCGTGTCGAGGATGAGTTCGCGGGCGAGCGGATCGCCGCCCGCCGCCGCGTCGGAGACGAGGATCGGCGTGAGCTGTTCGCCGCGGGTCACGGCGGCGGCGAGATCTCCGGTCGCGTGCCCTGCCAGGGCCTCGCGGGCCCGGGCCACGAGGGCCGTCGCGCTGCAGTAGGCCTCGAGGTCGCCCTGGTGGCCGAAGGGGCAGGAGCGGGCGGACGGCGAGGTGTCGACGATGATGTGGCCGCACTCGGAGCCATGGCTGTGGGCCCCTTCGACGTTCGTGTCACCGATGATGATGCCGCCGCCGACGCCGGTGCCGAGCGTGAGCAGCACGAGGCTCGAGGCGTCGCGGGCGGAGCCGACCCAGAACTCTCCATAGGCGGCGGCGTTGGCATCGTTCGCGAACGTCACCTCCCGGCCCGCATGCAGCGCCACGCGATCGCGGATCGGGAAGCCGTCCCAGCCCGGCAGGTTCCCGGCGCGGAGGATCGTGCCGGCGGCGAGATCCTGGGGCCCGGGTGTGCCGAGACCCACGCGGGTCACGTCGTCGATCGCGATGCCGGCGAGCTCCGCGAGCGTATGCACCGCCCGGCCCATGCGCGCCGCCGCATCCTCCGGCCCACGATCGGCATGCGTCGGCTCGGTGTGAAACGCGAGCGTGCGGCCCTGGTCATCGACCAGGCCCGCCTTGATGTTCGTGCCGCCGAGATCGACCCCGGCGTAGAACGGGTGCACCGCAGACGAGAGCGGCAGCCAGCCTGAACGATCGGTCGACGAACGACTCATTGATCGGCCGGCAGCCGGTCGATCTGCACGGCCGGAGTCGGGCTCGTGCAAGCCAGCATGAAGGCGACGAGATCGGCCTTGTCCTGGGCCGACAGTTGGAGCGGCCGAATCTTGTCGCTCAACGTGGGGTTCGGATGGCCGCCTTTGGCATACCACTCGACCACTTCCTCGAGCGTGGCGATCGATCCGTCATGCATGTAGGGTGCCGTGAGGGCGACGTTGCGCACCGTCGGCGTCTTGAAGGCGCCCGCATCCTTCGGGTCTTTCGAGATCGCGACCCGCCCGAGGTCGGGCTTCTCCGCCTGCATACCGATGCCGATGTTATGAAACTTTTCGTCGGCCAGGTTCGCCCCCACGTGGCAGGCGGTGCAGTTGCCCTTCTCGGTGAAGAAGATGTCGCGGCCGCGCTTCGCTTCCTCCGACATCGGATGGGCCTCCGCCGCAGCCTTCGCCTGGGCATACCGTGTGGCGAGGTCGGCGTCGTCGGCGAGATCCTCCTCGTCGAGGCCGGCGAAAGGCTTCATCTGCTCGTAGTAGTCGTAGGGCGACGGTGCCGTCACGATCGCCCGTTCGAAGGCCGCGATGGCCTGGCCCACGCGGTCGATCGTGAGTTCACCGAAGATCTTCTCGAACTGCTTCTTGTAGACGGGCAGCCCCTCGAGCCGTTTGACGACGCCCTCGTGCGTGAAGCCCATCTCGATCGGATTTTGAATCGGTCCGACCGCCTGTGCCTCGAGTGAATCGGCCCGGCCGTCCCAGAACTGCGCGCCCGTCAGGATGCGGTTGAACGAGACCGGCGAGTTGCGGCCTCCGAGCTGGCCGCGAATCCCCACGCCCGTCTTCGTGTGGGCCGAGTAACCCATCGACGGATCGTGGCAGCTCGCGCAGCTCACCGTCGAGTCGGCGGACAGACGCTTGTCGAAATAGAGCTGGCGGCCGAGCTCGATCTTGGCCCGCGTGAGCGGGTTCTTGTCGAGCCCGGTGATCTGGGACGCTCCCTGGGAGAGACCGAGCGGCAAGACCGGATCGAGTTCGATGAAGTTCTTGGGATCGGCGAGCCAGGCGTCGATCTCGGCGAGCGTGATCGGGCCGTTGCCGGGTACGCCGGCGGTGAGGCTCGGTTCGCCGAGTACGACCTGTTCGCGCGCGGTGGGCGTGGCCGTGCCGCCCGGCTCGATCGACCTGCCCGCCTCGGCGATGGCCCGGTCGGCCTCCGACTTGGCATCGTCGGCTCTGCGGGTCGCGGCAGCTGCGTCGGTGACGACCGCGTCGGCCGACGACTTCACGCCGGTTTGCGGCGGCACGCTCTCGATCGACTCGACCTCCACGACGGTCTCACGGGCAGGCGGGGCAGAGGGGGCGCAGCCGGCGAACGGCAGCACGAGTCCGAGAAGGAGGGTGCCGGCGGCGGGCGCCGGACCGGAGCGGCGACTGACAAGGGCGACGATCGATGACATGACAGGTTCCCTTCCGAATCGATGCGACGGTGGACGGCAGCGTGCGGAGCCACTGCGAAGTAGTTTAGACGGTTTCGGCGGGGCGTGGAGCGGCCGAAATCGGGGCTGATTCACCGCAGAATCGCCTCTTCCCGACCGTACGGCTCGTGCCGATTCCGTGGAGTATGCTTTCGGACAGGAGGCGCAGCGGTGGTCGGAACGAATGACAACGAGGAATTCGTCCAGGAATTTCTGGTCGAATCCACGGAAAATCTTGACCAACTCGACCGCGACCTGATCGCCCTGGAACGGGCGCCGGGGGACGAGGAACGGCTGGCCAGCATTTTTCGCACCGTCCACACGATCAAGGGCAACAGCGGGTTTTTCGGGTTCTCGAAACTCGGGGCGCTGACGCACAGCGGCGAGCATCTGCTCGGCCGGCTCCGCGACGGGAAGCTCGTGCTCGACGACCGCGTGACCGGCTCGCTGTACTCGATGGTCGACGCCGTGCGGTCGATCCTGCGCACCATTGAAACCACCGGAAGCGAGGGGGACCACGACTTCCGTGACCTCGCCCAGCGGCTCACCGCCGTGGCTGCCGGCGAAGCGGTCGAGCCCGCCCCGCTCGCTCCCGCGGCAACGCCCGCCGTGCCCGCCCAGATCGAACCGGTGCCGGCTGCGAAGGAATCGCCGGCCTCGGCGGTCTCTGCCGAAGCCGTCGCCCCGCGGGCGCCGGTCGTGTCGGCGGCCGGCGTCGGGACTGCGTCCGGCGTGGCGCCAGCGGTCGAAAAGGGGATCGCGCCGGACCGCACGGCGAGCGAGAGTTCGATCCGGGTCGACGTGGGCCTCGTCGGCTCGATCCTCGACCTGGTCGGCGAACTCGTGCTCGCCCGCAACCAGCTCCGCAGCATCGAGACCGACGACCCGGCGGTGCTGGCCGCGGCCCACCGGATCAATGCCGTCACCAACGCGCTGCAGGAGACCGCCGTCAAGACCCGGCTGCAGCCGATCGAACACGTCTTCAACAAGTTTCCGCGCACCGTCCGCGACCTGGCAGTTTCGTGCGGCAAGGAGGTGCACCTCTCGATCGATGGCGGCGACACGGAACTCGACCGCACGCTCATCGAGAGCATCCGCGATCCGCTCACGCACCTCGTCCGCAACGCCGTCGATCACGGGATCGAGTCGCCAGACGCGCGGGCTGCCCGCGGCAAACCGCGGATCGGACGACTGGCGCTGCGGGCGTTCAACGAGAGCGGCCAGGTGACGATCGAGGTGGAGGATGACGGCGGCGGCATCGCCGTGGAGGTCGTTCGGCAGAAAGCGATCGCCAAAGGGCTTGTGACTGCCGAGAAGGCAGCCGCGCTTCCCGACGAGCGGATTTTGCAGTTCATCTTCGAGCCCGGGTTTTCCACCGCGGTCACCGTCACGAGCGTGTCGGGCCGCGGCGTCGGCATGGACGTCGTGAAGACCAACATCGAGGCGATCGGCGGCACGGTGGACATCCACAGTCGGCCGGGGCTCGGCACGACGGTGCGGGTGCGGGTGCCGCTCACGCTCGCGATCATGCCGGCGCTCATCGTCCGTTCCGGCAGCGAGCGACTCGCGATCCCCCAGGCGGCCGTCCGAGAGCTCGTGCCGCTCAAGCCCCTGGGGGACAGGGAGGGGGATCGGGGTGGACCGCGCATCGAAGGACTCGCCGACGCTCCCGTGATCCGGCTGCGTGGCCGGCTCCTGCCCGTCGTGTTCCTCGACGAGTTTCTCGGGCTGCGCGAACGGACCGCCTGCCGTGACGAAGGGACGGTGGTGCTCGTGCGCGTGGACGACCACGAGTTCGGTGTCGTGATCGACGGGGTTCGGCATGGAATACCCACCGAAGCCGGTGTCGGCGAAGCGGCGAGCCTGTCGACCGTCGTCGTGAAGCCGATCGGGAGCCTGCTCGCCCAGGTTGGACTCTACGCGGGTGCCACGGTGCTCGGCGATGGAGGGGTCGTCCTCATCCTCGACCTGCGCGGACTCCTGCAAGCGGCCGACCTGCCGGCGGCCCGCGAGGTCGACGCGGTCGCTGCCGCCGCCGCGGCGACCGACGCGGACCGCTACCTCGTCTGCCGCACCCGGCACGGGCGACGCATCGCGCTGCCGCTCGACCAGATCACGCGCCTGGAGAGCGTGCCGGCTGGCGACGTGCAAGTGCTCGGCGATCGGAAGGTGGTCCGACGCGGCGATGGCTTTACGCCCGTCGTGGATGCCGACCGCCTGCTGGGTGGTGGCGGCACGGAGCCCGGCGACGCGGTGAAACTCGTCGTCCTCGGCGGCCCTGAAGGTCCCGTCGCCGTTTCCGTCGGTCAGATTCTCGACGTGCTCGCAGCCGAGTCGCCGCTCCAATCCACTGCGGCGACCAGGGGCATTGCAGGGTTGCTGGCGCTCGGCGGGCTGGCCACCGAGGTGCTCGACGTCTCGCGGGGCCAGCCATGGTGAGCCACGCGGGAGTCTTCGACGCTTGTGCCTTCCGCGCCGGTGAGCACTGCTTCGCCGTCGATACCAGCTGCGTCGCGGAAGTGCTGCACTCCGCCAGGCTCACGCCGGTGCCACTGGCACCCGAGTCGATCGTGGGCCTGTTACACCTGCGCGGTCGGATCGTGCCCGTGATCGACATGCGGCGAAGGCTCGGCCTGCCCGCCGCCGACCCAGACGCGTCTCGCATCAACCTCGTGATCCGCCTCGGGGACGATTGGTACAGCCTCCTCGTCGACGAGGTGCTCGACGTGCAGTCGATTCACCTCGACCGGATCGAGCGGCCCGTGAAGTCGGTCGATGGCGCGGCCACCGACGCCGTGACGGGCGTTTTCGCCGACGAGGCGCGGCTCGTCCACATCCTCGATCCCGAACGGCTCGTCCAGTCCCTCCACAGACAACGCATCTCATCCCTCGTCAGGCACGGAGTCACCCATGGCGGATAGCGTCACTGCACAACCATCCCCCCTTTCCGGCTGGATTTCGCTTCTCGGGAACCGCCTCCTCCTGGCGCTTCTGGCCGTGTCGCTCATTCCGCTGGCGCTCACCGGCATCGCGATGTACACCTCGTCGTCCGCCACGCTCGAGGCGCACGCCTTCAACCAGCTCGAGACCGTCCGCACGATCACCGCGAAGGCCGTCGAGCGGTATTTCGAGGCGCAGCACAACCAGCTGCGCGTGGCGGCGGCCGACCGGATGACCGCCGACGCGATCAAGCAGTTCCGCGACGCGTTCGCGGCAGCGGCCGCCGGCCGAGACGACAAGGCGATCGCGGCCGTGCGGCGTGATCTCGAGGGCTTTTATACCGGCGACTTTGCGGCCGAGTTCCGGTCCCGCCGCAAGGAGGACGTCGACGTCCGGCCGTTTGCCGAAGCGCTCGACGAAGACGCAGCCGTGCTGCAGGATCTCTACATCCGCCGTAACCCCAATCCGATCGGCTCGAAGCACCTGCTCGATGCGGCCGACGATGATTCGGCCTATACCAAGGCACACGCCACGTTCCATCCGATCTTCCGCACGATGCTCGAGCGATACGGACTCGCCGACGTGTTCCTCGTCGACGCCGCCTCCGGCGAGGTCGTCTACTCCGTGTCCAAGGAGATCGATTTCGCGGCGCCGCTCCGCAACGGGCCGCTTGCGGCCTCGAACCTCGCGAAGGCCTGTCAGGAGGCGATCGCTTCCGGACGCCGCGACGCCGTGGCCTACGGCCATTTCGCGCGATACGTTCCCTCGTTCATGGCCGCGGCCAGTTTCATCGCGGCGCCGGTGTACGACGGCCGTGACCTCGTCGGCGTGGTCGCCTTCCAGCTCTCCATCGATCAAGCCGATGCGATCATCGGCGAGACGACGGGCATGGGGGAGACGGGCGAGACCTACGCCGTGGGACCCGACCGCATGTTCCGTTCGAATTCGCGGTTCGCCAAGGCGCTTGGCGTCGAGTCGACGATCATCGACCCGAAGATCAAGGTCGACACGCTCCCCGTGCGGTCGGCACTCGACGAGGGCAAGGCCGGCACGGCCGTGACCACCGACTATCGTGGCGCGAGGGTGCTGTCGTCGTGGACGCCCGTGACGATTCATCGCGGCGACGCCGCCGGCAGCGGAGCCGTCCGCTGGGCCCTCGTCTCGGAGATCGACCAGACGGAGGTGTTCGGCCCGATCAAGCGGCTGCGCACGTTCGCCCAGGGCATCTTCGGGGTGACGGCGCTGAGTGTGCTCGGTGTCTCGATGGCGATTGCCCGTCGGCTCACCCGCGAGGCCCGCCGGCAGGCGGCACTCGTCACCGGCATCGTGGACAACACGCACGCCCTGGCGAGCTCGTCGGAGGAACTCACGAGCGTGAGCCAGCAGATGAGCGCGGCGGCCGAACAAACCACCGCGCAGGCGAACCTCGTCTCGGCCGCGGCCGAGCAGGTGAGCGGCAACGCGCGGATCGTTTCGGGCTCGATCGAGAACCTCGTCACGAGCATTCACGAGATCGCCAAGAACGCCCAGGCCGCCGCCTCGACGGCCCGGCAGGCGGTCGAGATGGCGGGCTCGACGTCGTCGACGATGAACGCGCTGGGCCACTCGAGCACGGAGATCGGCAAGGTCGTGAAGGTGATCACGTCGATTGCGGAGCAGACCAACCTGCTGGCCTTGAACGCCACGATCGAGGCGGCGAGAGCGGGGGAGGCGGGCAAGGGCTTCGCGGTCGTGGCCAACGAAGTGAAGGAGCTCGCCCGCGACACGGCGCGGGCCACCGAGGAGATCGGCGGCAAGATCGAGGCGATGCAGGGGGACACGCGCCGGGCCGTCGCCGCCATCGCGGAAATCGGCAGCGTGATCGAGCGGATCGACGACCTGCAGACGAAGATCGCCACCGCCGTCGAGGAGCAGTCGGTGACGACGAGCGAGATCAGCCGTAACATCGCCGAGGCGACCACCGGCTCGACCGAGATCGCCGAAAACATCGTGCAGGTGGCCCAGGCCGCGCAGAGCACGGCGGAAGGCGCCTCGAACACGCAGCTGTCGTCGCAGGAACTGTCCCGGATGGCCCAGGCCCTGCAGCGGCTCGTCGACGAGTACAAACGGTAGGCTGAACAACATCCATGGCGGGTAGACGAGGGGGTCGGCGAACGCTCGAGGAGCATTGGGCCGCCGCGGCCCACGCGACAATCCGCAAGCACTCGCGACGCGAGCGACTTTTGCCGCCCCCGAGCCGGGGCGCTCACAGGAGGTCTTTCACGTGAGAGCGCTGGTCGTCGACGATTCGAAGGCGAGCCGGTCGATCGTGGCGCGCACGCTCCGCGACCTGCGGTTCGACTGCGACGAGGCGGCCAACGGCGCCGAGGCGATCGAGCGGCTGGCCTCCGGCCCGCGGCCCGACATCGTCACGGTCAACTGGCACATGCCGGTGATGGATGGGATCGAACTCGTCCGCCGCCTGCGGGAGCATCCGCGGCACCGTGACCTGCGGCTCCTGATGATTTCGACCGAAAGCGACCGGGTGCGGATCGACTCGGCCCTGGCGGCCGGTGCCGACGACTTCGTCAGCAAGCCGTTCACACCGGAGGCGCTCGCTCGCAAGCTCGTGGGGCTCGGGGTGTGCAGCGCCACGGAGATTTCGGCGACGGCAGCCCGCGGCCCGATCCGCGTCCTGGTCGTGGACGATTCGGCGACGATTCGCAGCGTGCTGACGGCGACGCTCTCCACCGATCCGGAGCTCACGGTCGTGGGCGCGGCGGTGAACGGCCGGGCCGCGGTGGAGATGGTGGCTGCGTCGCCTCCCGATATCGTACTGCTCGACGTCGAGATGCCTGTGCTCGACGGCATCTCGGCCCTGCGCGAGATCCGCCGGCTCGAGCCGAAACTGCCGGTGATCATGTTTTCGAGTCTCACCGAGCGTGGGGCGAAAGCCACGCTCGACGCCCTGCTCGCCGGGGCCAACGACTACGCAGCCAAGCCGGCGGGCCTCGATGCTGCGGCGGTGACCGCCGTGATCCGTGACGACCTCGTGGCGAAGATCAAGGCCCTCGTTCCCCGCGGCAAGCGGCTCGACCGGCCCGCGTCTGTGGCGAAGCCCGTGATCCGCCGGCCTGCCGCCGGCTCCACCGGCCCGATCAGGGCGGTCGTGATCGGCGTGAGCACGGGCGGGCCGACGGCGCTCGCCGAGGTGTTGCCTGTGATCGCAGCGGACGCGAAGGTGCCGGTGCTCATCGTGCAGCACATGCCGGCGTTCTTCACGGCGCAACTCGCCGAACGGCTTTCGAAAACCTGCGGTCGCGAGGTGCGCGAGGCGATCGACCGCAGTCCGCTCACGGGCGGTGAGATCCTGCTGGCGCCCGGCGGCCGGCATCTCGCCGTGGCGGGTGATGCAATCACGCCCCGCATCCGCCTCACCGACGATCCGCCCGAGCAGTCGTGTCGGCCGGCGGCCGATGTGCTCTTCCGCACCGCCGCGAAGGTCTGGGGTGACGGCGTGCTCGGCGTGGTGCTCACGGGCATGGGCCGCGACGGCCTCGCCGGAGCCCGGGCGATCGTGGAAGCCGGCGGCACGGTGATCGCGCAGGACGAGTTCTCGAGCGTCGTCTGGGGCATGCCGGGCGAGGTGGCGAAGGCCGGCCTCGCCGACGCGGTGCTCCCGCTCGCGCAGATCGGCGTCGAGGTGACGCTGCGGCTCGCGCGGCGCGGCCGATGAAGGTCAGCCCCCCCCAGTTCGCGTTTCTCCGCGACCTCCTGCGCCGCCGTACGGGCGTCGTGATCGACGACTCGAAGCAGTATCTCGTGGTCGCCCGGCTGATGCCGATCGTACGGCAGCGGGCCATCCCGAGCCTCGACACGCTCGTCGACCGCATCCGCAAGATGGGCGACAAGACGCTCGAGAAGGACGTGCTCAACGCGATGATGACGCACGAGACGTCGTTTTTTCGCGACAAGAGCCCTTATGAAACCCTGCGGCAGCTCGTCACGACGATGATCCCCAAGCGGTCGGCCCACCGGCAACTCGTGATCTGGTCGGCCGCCTGCTCGACCGGCCAGGAGCCCTACAGCATCGCCATGCTCCTGAACGAGCAGTTCCCGGATCTCGTCGCCACCTGGCGGATCCGGATCATCGCCACCGACATCTCGGAGCCCGTCCTCGCCCGGGCCCGCGAGGGAATCTTCAGCGAATTGGAGACGAACCGCGGCCTCCCCGCCGACCTGCTCACGAAATACTTCCGCCCTCTCCAGGGAAAATGGAGCATCACCCAGGACTGCCGCCGGCTCGTGGAGTTTCGCTGCCTGAACCTCAACGGCCCGTGGCCCGCGCTGCCTCCCTGCGACGTGATTTTCCTGCGAAACGTGATGCTCTACTTCGACGTGCCGACCCGCGCGGCGCTCGTCACGAAGATGCGCCGCGTGCTCAAGCCCGACGGCGCGCTCTTTCTCGGCGGCGCCGAAACGATGATCGGCATCGACACCGGCTACGACCGCCTCGCCGGCGCCGGCTGCAGCTACTACCGCCCGAAGGCGCGCGTGTGAGACATGCTCAACGCCCAACGCGGCTCGGGATTGCCCCGTACCGTCTCGCCGGACGCTCTTGGCGCTGTAGCGACAGGCCTCCAGGCCTGTCGATCGACAGAGCTGGAGCTCTGTCGCCACGAGGGAGCCTGAAGCCGGCGCGTCCGGAGCGAAAAAGTTTCGCTGGCCTACGGACGCCATTCGAGGCCGAGGATCGAGACGTCGTCGAGCGGGCCGTTGGGCTGGCACCACTGCTCGACCGTTTCGAGGAGGCCCGCCACCGTGTGCTCGAGGGGCTGGCCGCGGCTCGCGGCGATGCAGTCGGCGAGGGCCTGTTCGCCGAGCGGGTTCTGGTCCTTGTCCATCGCCTCGGTGACGCCGTCGGAATAGAGATAGATCCGGTCGCCGGGAGCGAGTTGGAGCGAGACCTGTGCGTATTCGACGTCGGGCACGAAGCCGATCGGAAACCCCTCGGCGCCGTGGTAGGCGGGCAGACCGTCGGCCGGCACGTGGAGCAGGGCGGGGTGCCCGCCGGAGATGTAGTCGAGCCGGCCGGTCGGAACGTGGAGCACGCCGTAGAGGATCGTGAAGTAGAGGCCCGAGAACTCGTCTGCCTGGAAGAGGCGATTGAGCTGCGTCGCGACCTCGGCCGGCGTGGCCACGGCGACGCTGCCGTCGGGCCGCTGCCGGACGAGCAGCGACTGGTCGGTCACCTTCGGCGACAGGAAGCGGCCCACCGTCACCGCCATCAACGACGAGGGCACGCCGTGGCCGCTCACATCGACGACGAACAGGCCTGCGTGCTCCGCGTCGAGTGGGAAAAAGTTGAGGAAGTCACCCGCCAGATCCTGGCAGGGAACGTACCGCCACGACACGGTCGCCGCCGGGAGGGTGGCGTCATCCGGCGGCAGGAGTGACCGCTGCACCTTCGCCGCCGCCTCGAGGTCGCGGATCATGCGGGCGTTAATGGTCGAGATCTTGTCGTTGAGGGCGGAGAGCTCCGAATTGGTCTGCTGGAGCTTGTCGCGGGCGAGCGAGAGGTCTTCGTTGGCGGAGATCAGCTCCTGGTTTTTCGCCACGGCGTTCTCGAACGTCGACACGAGCAGGTTCAGCACCTGCTGGCGGCCCGCCTGCACACGAAACTTCTGCCCGGCGACGGCCACCTCGAGCGTCGCCTCCTCGGCCGGGTCGCCGAGCGGCGTGGCCAGAAGCGACTGCATGCGGCCGAGCAGGTAGTCGGGGTCGTAGGGCTTCGTGACGTAGTTGTCGGCGCCGGCGTCGAGCCCGCGGATGATGTCGATCGGGTCGGAGAGCGTCGACATCAGGATCAGGGGCACCGTGCGCAGGGCCGGGTCGGTCTTCACGGCCTTGCAGAACTCGTAGCCCGTCATCACCGGCATCTCGATGTCGGAGATGATGATCTCGGGCCGCCGTTCGCGGGCGAGCTTCAGGGCGTCGGCGCCGTTCTCGGCCCAGCGCACCGCGTGGCCGGCGTCCATGAGCCGCTTTTGCAGGATCTTCGCCTGGATGCGGCTGTCTTCGGCGATGAGGACGTCGACGCCGGCCATCAGGTGAACGTGGCCAGAGCCGTGGGCGCGTCCTTGTGGATGCTGAAGAGCTTGTCGAGGCTCGTCAGCTTGAAGACCTGGAAGATTTCCGGACGGATATTGCACATCTTGAGCCGGCCGTGCCCCGCCGAGATCTTGCGGTGCAACTGGCCGAGCAGGCCGAGCATCGCGCTCGACATGAACTCGACGTTGCAGAAGTCGAGCAGGACGTCGGGCCCGCCCGCCTTCCCGAGGAGTGCCGTGATCTCCTTCCGGATCTCGTCGAGCGTGGTGTCGTCGAGAATCTTCTTGTCCTTGAAGACCACCAGGTGCACGTCGCCGGTCTTGCCGGTCTGGATTCTGCGGTAGGCGTCCATGGTGTCTCCTGGCCCCGAAGTGTGAATGCACCGTAGCCTAATCGTGCCCGGCGGTCGCGTCCATCGGCCGGCGAGCCGCTCCGGACGCCGGTCAATCGCCGGTGACGAGGCCCGCCGTGGCGAGCCATTCGAGCTCCCCCGGATGGCCGGGACCGTCGTCGAGTCGGATCGAGGCGACGGCCCCCTTCTGCATGCGGATGGCGGCCGATCCGTCGCCGATCGACAGGGCGACGAGCCGGCCCACGCAGGGCATGTGACCCACCCAGGCGACGCTCTCGGCGTCCTGCTCGATCGTCCACTCCACGAGCCGCTCCCAATCGGAGGCCGGCGCGAGCGCATCGACGACGATCGGCGGGCGGCTTGCGAACACGTCGGCGAGGATCTCGGCCGTCTCGCGGGCCCGCGTGAGAGGGCTCGTGGCCACGAGGTCGAGGTCCATGCCGGTCGACCTCAGATGGCGGGCGAACACCTCGAAACGTCGGCGGCCCTTCTTCGTGAGCCGGCGCGCGTGGTCGTCGATGCCCGGGCCGGGGTCTTCGGCCCAGGCATGGCGAATGACGAACAGGCGGGTGGTGAGTGTGGCCATGGGAGAGAAGCGCCCCGGGTGATGAGAATGATTGTGGTTTCGCCGTCGGGCCCGGGCAAGTTCAGGCCCGTCGCCAGAGCTCGTCGAGCGTGATCCCCGCCGCACGGATGCCGTCGGTCGCCTCGGTCCGCCAGCGCCTCGCGTCCACCGGATAGCCTGCCGTGGGAGCCAGGCCTGGAACGCGCTGCGTCCAGACGGCGTTGAAGGCCTCCATCGCCAGTTCGCGCACGTATTTCGCCGTCATGCTCGCCACGGCCACGGGGAGCCGTGCCTCGCCCCCCACCGAAAAATCGATCAGCAGCCGGGCGGCGGGCACGGCATAGGCGGAGCGGCCCGGCGTCTCCTCGAGCGTCTGCACGAGCGGCGCCGCGAAATGTCTCCCGACGAGTGCGGCATAGCTCTTGCGGCCGCCGTGGCGGTCGCACCAGATGATCGTCTCGCCGGCCGTGAAGCGCTCGCGGATCGTGGCGGCGAGGTCAAGCGTCGTCTGCGAGAGGACGTCGGACTTGTTGAGCCCCGAGTCGAGGAGCCGATTGAATTCCGCCGGGTAGATCGCACGCGCGGCAACGCCCACGAGGGCGATGCCGGCGGCCTCGAGCGCCCGCCGGGCCGATGCGGTGGCCGCGCGGCACGACTCCAGTTCGGCCGCGCGTGGCAGCCGGAGCGATTCGAGCCGCGACCAGTCGGCGGTGGCGCGAGGCACCGGCCCGATGTCACCGAGCGTTGCCGCCAGCGCCGGCCACCCGTCGACGGCGTCGTTGCCGGAGAGGGCGATCGCCGTCTGCACGCCACGCTCGAGTGCCGCGAAGCCGTGGGCACCGCGATGGATCGTCTTCGAGTCGGCCCACAGCGGCCCGGGCGCCGCGTTCCACGTGCCGCCGGCAAGGGCCGTGAACACGGCTTCGGCTGCGTCGGCCGGGGTCCCGATCCGCCAGGCGGTGGCGGCGACGACGAGCGGGCCCAGGTTCGGCCCGTAGCCCGCTTCGTCGGTGCCGATCACGAGCGTCATGGATTGGCCCGCCCGGGGAACTGCCGACAGTATTCGTAGATCGCGATCGACGTGCTCGTGGCGGCGTTGAGGCTGTGGGGCAGGCCGGCCATCGGGATTTCGGCGACCCGGTCGAGCCGGTCGAGCACGTCATGTTCGAGGCCCGCCCGCTCGTTGCCGACGACGAGCACCGTCCGCGACGTGAAGCTGAACGTGAACAGCGGCTCGGAGCCCGTCGCCTGTTCGAGCCCGACGAGCTCGTATCCGTCGGCCCGCAGCCGGTCGAGCACCGGGGCCAGGCTGCGGTGGACCTCGAGGATGACGTGATCCGCCCCGTCACGGGCGATTTTCTCGTCGAGCCGGGCGGTGCCGGTGGCGATCACCCGGGCGATGCCGAAACACCCGCACGTGCGCACAATGTGGGAGAGATTCACGTGGCTGCGCATGGGTGCGCAGGCCACGACGAGCTCGCGCGGCGTGGCGAGAACCTCCGGAGGCTTGTGGCGAATGTGGGTGAAACGGCTCATGGGCTGGGGGATGATTATGGCATGCGCCGGAACGGGGTGCGTCACCGCGGGGCCTGCTCCGGCGGTGACGGTCCGCCTCGTCGATCATGCGGGGCTCGTCGCGGAGATCGCCTCCCACCGCGGCAAGGTCGTGGTGCTCGACTGCTGGAGCACGTCGTGCCCGCCGTGCGTCCGCGAGTTTCCCCGTCTCGTCGCGCTGGCTGGCAGGTTTCCTGCCGACGTCGTCTGCATCTCGCTGTCGTTCGACTACGAGGGGATCGGCGCGCCGGCGGAGGTCGTACCGAAGGTGCGCACGTTCCTCGAGGCGGTGGGGGCGGGCCGCGTCGTGAACCTGCTCGGCAGCGAGGAGTCGGACGCACTCGCCAAAAAAATCGACCTCGTGGGTGTACCCGCGGTGTTCGTCTACGCTCGTGACGGGCGGCTGCTCGAGACGTTCGACGACGACGGGGCGAAGCGGCGGCTCGGCCGGCCGTTCACCTACGACGACGTCGAGGCCGCGGTGCGCGCCGGCTTGGGGGGCGGCGGTTCGCAGGAGTAAACTGCGGCGACATCAGGACGCCAACCATGCCCGCTGAAACACCCCGCTCCGGCCCGGCCGGCCGTCCCGTGATGGCCCCCGGCGACACCCACGACAAGCCCCGCTCCACCGACACGGTGAAGAGCCCGCTCGGGCATGGGCGGGAGACGGTCGAATCGATCGTGGTCGCATTCACGCTCGCGCTGCTGTTTCGGGCGTTCGAGGCGGAGGCGTTCGTGATCCCCACCGGATCGATGGCCCCCACGCTCATGGGCCGCCACAAGGATCTCGCCTGCACCGAGTGCAGCCGCGACTTCCGGGTCGGGTGCAGCGCGGAGGAGGACGACCAGTCGCAGAGTCTGCGGACGGAGCAGTCACGGCTCGAGCGTGAACTCGACGGCCTCAAGGTCCGACTCGCCGACGCCGCCACCCCTCCTGACGTCCGCGAGGTGGCCAGGCGCCGCGCCGAGATGCTTGAAAGCGACCGTGGCCCCCTCGCGCAGCTGCGCATGCGGCTGGCCGGCAAGATGGTGCCGGCGGCGAAGTGCCCCAACTGCGGCCATGTGATGCGGCTCGTCGAGGCCGATGGGCCGGAGGTGCGCTACGACCCGCGGTATCCGTCGTTCAACGGCGACCGGATTCTCGTCAACAAGTTCGCCTACGATTTCTCCGAGCCGGCCCGCTGGGATGTCGTCGTCTTCAAGTATCCGGAGGATGCGAAGACGAACTACATCAAGAGGCTCGTCGGCCTCCCGGGCGAAACCGTCTCGATCTCCGCGGGCGACATCTGGACGAACAGGCCCGGCTCGGCCCCGACGATCGCGCGGAAGCCGCCGGCCAAGCTCCGGGCGATGCTCCAGTGCGTGCATGACAGCCGATTCGTGGCCGCCGATCTCCGCCAGGCGGGCTGGCCCCTCGCGTGGACGGACTGGTCGCCGCCGCAGTCCGCGGGGCCGGCGTGGCGGTCCGACGACGACGGTCGGTCGTATGCGGTCACCTGTCCGGATGGCACCTCGGCCACCGTGCGCTATCGTCACACGCTCCCGTCGGCCGAGGACTGGGCGGCACTCGAGCGGAACGAGGCGGCCGCCGCGCGGGTCCGGCCGCGGCTCATCGACGACTTCCAGCCGTACAACGCGATCGCCACGCGGCCGCACTGGGTGGGAGACCTCGCCGTCGAGTGCCGGCTCGAAAGCCGTGCGGCCGGCGGCACGGTCGTGCTCGATCTCGTCGAGGCGGGGCGTGCCCATCGATGCTCCATCGACCTCGCCGACGGCACGGTGCGGCTCGGCCTGCCGGACGCGACGAATGACGAGGCGCCCCGTGCCAAGACGCCGGTGCGCGGGCGCGGCCGGTGGCAGCTGTTGTTCGCGAACGTCGACGACGAACTCTCGCTCTTCGTCGACGGCCGCCCGGTGCCATTCGACCGGCCTTCCCTCTGGAGCCGTTCGATCGACGCCGCCGAGGCGAGCCTGCCCGATGACCGGCCCGCGGAGCCGGGCGAAACGGAACCGCGCGATCTCGCGCCGGTCGGAATCACCGCCGTCGGGGCCGACATCCGCCTCACCGACCTGCGGGTGCTTCGTGACGTCTACTACATCGGAGCCCTCGACGTCGGCGCCCGCCCCGGCGAACTCATCGAGCGGGAGCGGCTCGAGTTCCCGCTCGAGGCCGGGCAGTTTTTCGTGCTCGGCGACAACTCCGCCGCGAGCAAGGACAGCCGGATGTGGTTGACCGGCCACCACGTCGACCGCGAGCTCCTCATCGGAAAGGCGATCGTCATCTTCTGGCCGCATGCCGTCCCGGCAAACTGGAGCGTTCCGGTGAAGATCGGGGGGATGGAGTTGCGATTGCCCTCGTGGCCCAACTTCGCGAGGATGGGATATGTGCGCTAGTCCCCGCGCGAGGTGACGCCGGGGTCGTGGCCCGCACCGGCTCAGGGAGGAGTCCGTGGCGCTTCTGTCCGTCGAAGGTCTCGTGAAGAATTACGGCCGCCGTCGCGTGGTGGACGGCGTGTCGTTCCACGTCGACATGGGCGAGATCGTGGGTCTCCTGGGCCCCAACGGTGCGGGCAAGACCACGAGCTTCCGGATGACCTGCGGCCTCGTGATGCCCGATGCCGGCAAGGTGCTGCTCGACGATGCCGAGATCACGCACTGGCCGATGTTCAAGCGGTCGCGCGACGGCGGCATGGGCTACCTCGCCCAGGAGCAGAGCGTGTTCCGCAAGCTCACCGTCGAGCAGAACCTGCTCGCGATCATGGAGCTCGTGGGGATGGACCGGAAGGAACGGCGCCGGCGCTGCGAGGAATTGCTCGAGCAGTTCGACATCGTGAAGATCCGCCGCTCGAAGGCCCACTACATCTCCGGGGGCGAGAAACGCCGCCTCGAGATCGCCCGCTGCCTCGTGACCGAGCCCCGGATCATCCTCCTCGACGAGCCGTTCACCGGCATCGACCCAGTCACGATCCACTCGATCCAGAAGATCATCCGCGGCCTGCGCGACGACGGCATCTCCATTCTGATCACCGATCATCGCGAGCGCGAGACACTCGCGATCACCGACCGCAGCTACGTGATCCGTGCCGGGCAGGTGCTCTGCCACGGAACCGCCCACGAGGTGCTCAACAATCCCGACGCCAAGAAGTATTACTTCGGGGAGAGCCCGAGCGTCGTCGAGGCGGCGTGAGGGGCGGCTTGGCCCGGAGGGCCAGCCTCGGCTGCCGAGCCAAACCTTTGGCTTTGGCTCCGGCGGCCCAAGCGGACGGGGCCATGGATGGCCCGCTCCGCGTGAAGCAAGCTTCGGGGAGAGCCCGAGCGTCGTCGAGGCGGCGTGAGGGGCGGCTTGGCCCGGA
>JBAXUY010000090.1:0-12085 GCA_037129475.1 Planctomycetia bacterium
GGAACCCTCTCGGTGAGCGGCAGCATCAACGGGTCGGGCGTCACGCTCGTCGACAACAACGGCGACATCTCGCTCACGGGCCCGATCAACGGCAACTCGGGCACTGTCACGCTCACCGCGGCGGGGGCGACCAACGGCATCACGCAGAGCGGATCGGGCACGATCACGACGTCCGGCACCCTGACCGGCAGCGCGGCCGGCGCTGTGAGCCTGGGCCTCAACAACCAGATCGGAAGCCTCGGGCCGTTCAGTGTGTCGGCCGCCGGCCAGAACTTCACGCTCGTCGATTCCACGGGCGGTCTGAATCTCGTCGGCAACATCTCCGTCAACAGCGGGGCGGTGAGCATCACGACGGTCGGCGGGGCTCTCGCCTTCGGCGCTAACAACGTGACCGCGGTGTCCGGCGGCAACGCATTCACCTTCGTCGGCGTCGGCTTCACGCAGAGCGCCGGATCGCTCGTCAACGCCATCAGCGGCGACATCTCGTTCGACGCCAATGGTGGCGCGATCTCCATGGCGGGCGAGCTGCGGACGCTGAGCACGACCGCCGCGGCCGTGACGATCGTTGACGCCACCACGGCCGCACTGCCTTCGATCACGGCAGCCAGCGGCACCGTCAAGATCGGTGCCGGCGACATCACTGGCGCCGTCACCCAGGCCAGCAGTACGACGATCAAGGCCAGCATCCTCACGGTCAACACGACCAGTTCGGTCGACCTCACGAATTCGGCGAACCAGGTGGCGACGCTCGCCACGGTGTCCACCCGGGGCGACTTCAGCCTCGTCGATTCGACGGGCGGCCTGATCTCCACCGGCAACATCGTCACGACGTCCGGCGGCTCGGCGGGCGGGGTCTCGATCTCCACGACCGGCGGAATCCTGAACCTCGACACCTATTCGATCACGGCCAACGGCGCGGTCTCGTTGACCGGCCAGGGCGTATCGTCGACGGCCGGGTCGGTCGTTAACGCCGGCAGCGGCGACATCCTGATCGCCGGCACGCCGGCGTCGACGGCCGGGGCGATCGCCCTTGCGGGCACCATCACGACCACGAGCAACACGGCGACCGCCGTGCAGATCGTCGACGCGACCACCCTTGCCTTCGCCGGCATCACCACCGGGGCGACGGGCACCACGAGCTTCGGCACCACGGGCCTGCCGCTCACCGGCGCCGTCAGCCAGACCGGCGCCCTCGTCACCGGCGCGCTGACCGGTAGGAGCAAGGCCGTCACACTGGACAACGCGAGCAACACGCTCGCCAATCTCGGCCCCTACACCGTCACCAGCGGCGGCTTCGAGCTGAACGACACGAACGGTACGTCGTCGCAGGGCCTGACGCTTTCGGGGAACGTGACGACGGCCGGCACGACCAAGATCACCTCCGTGGGACTCGTCGACCTCGCGACCTACAACCTCAATGCGGCCGGCAACACGGTCACCATCAACGGCCTGGGTATCCGCCAAGACTCGACGAGTTCGAGCACGATCAGCGCCGCTGCGTCGTTCCTCAATGCTGGCACCGGCAACATCGATCTCCTAAGCCCGACGAACGAGTTCACGAGCACGGTGACGCCCACCTCGACCGGTAGCTTCGTGGCCATCCGCGACGTGTCGGTGCTGTCGCTCGCGCAGTTGACGGGCAACCTCGGTCCCAACACCGGCATCAAGGCCATCGCCGGCACCACGCTGTCACTCTTTCCCGAGAACCTCTCGACCGGCACGGGTTACATCTACCTGCAGGCCCTCGGCGGCGGAATCACCACGCTCGGCACGCTCGACACGACCAGTGGCGACATTTCACTGCTCGCCTCCGGTCAGCTCACGGTGATTAACAACGTGACGTCGACGTCCGGCAACGTCGTGCTTGCAGGCGACGCTGGCGCCACGCTTTCCAACGACATCGCCGTGACCACCGCCGCGACCGGCACAATCTCGCTCACCTCGGCCGCGGGCAGTGTCGCCATGTCGAGCGGCACGAGCCTCGTGGCGGGCACGGGGGCCATTACGGTCTCTGGCAACGTCAATGCGGGCATCGCGACGATCACGACCGGCGGCAACGTCACGGTGACGGCCACCACGGGTAAGGTCACCGACAACCTGAGCGGCGAGGCGGCGAACATCACCGGTAACGTGGTCACGATCACGGCCTCGACCGGCATCGGCCTGGTGTCGGACGACCTCGTGACCACAGCTGCCGAACTCGATCTCACGAGCACGACCGGCGGCATCTACGTCAACAACATCGGCGCCGTGCAGCTGGGCAACGCGACCGGCGGCGTGAACACGATCACCTCCGGCGAGATCCTGATCACCGCCACCGGCGCCATCACGACCGGCGGCGCGATCACCACCGGCGGCGGCAATGGCGACATCTCGATCAGCAACGCGGCCGGCGACATCACGCTTTCCAACGCGGTCACGGCCCACGGTAGCGGTGACATCACGATCACGGCCATTGCCGCCCTGGCGGTGAATGGCAATGTCGGAACGACGTCGGGCGCCGTGGCCCTCACCGGCGTGGGCGTGACGCAGGCGACGGCCACCACGATCAACGCCGGCAGCGGTACGGCAACGATCGATGCCCAGGGTTCGGCCATCGACCTCCTCGGCAGCATCACGTCGTCTGGCAGCAGTACGGTCGTGACCATCCGCGACGCCTCGACGGTCGCCCTCGGCACGATCACGGCGGCCAACGGCACGGTGGCGATCGGCGTCAACGACGTCAGCGGGGCCGTCACGCAGAACACGGGCCTCGTGATCACGGCCGACACGCTGACGGTGGACACGAACGCCGCGGTCACGCTCACCAACACGAACGTGATCACGAACCTCGGCGCCGTGACCACCAGCGGCAACTTCGCCCTCACCGACGCCGGCGGCCTCACGCTCACCGGCGCGAGCAACGCGACCGGCACGTACACGATCACGACGACGGGCGTGCTCGCCCTGGCTTCGCAGAACATCACCGCCACTGGAGACGTGTCTCTCACGGGAGTCGGGGTCACGCAGGCTGCAGGGTCCACGGTGAACGCCACGGCTGCGACGATCCTGATCGATGGAAATGGCGACACGATCAACATGGCCGGGTCGCTCGTGACCACGAGCAGCTCGTCGACCGCGGTCCAGATCCTCGACGGCGGCAGCTCAAAGAACTCGCTCGGCACGATCGTGGCTGCGAACGGCACCGTCGTGATCGGTGCCAACGACACCACCGGTGGCGTGGGCCAGACCGTCGGCACGTCGATCACCGCGAGCACGCTGACGGCCGACCTCAACTCGTCGCTCGACCTTTCCAACTCCGGCAACGCGATCGGCACGCTCGGGGCTGTCACGATCGACGGCGGCAACATTGCACTCGTCGACAACGGCACGCTCACCGTCGCCGGCCCGGTGTATGCGGCCGACGAGGTGTCGATCACGGCGAACGGCGGCCTGATGACGATCACCGGTGACATCGTGAATGCCGGGAGTGACCTGATCCTGTCCGCCACCGGAATCAACCAGACCGGCGGCTCGATCACGACCCCCAACGCCATCATCTCCGGCAATGGCGGCAACATCGCCCTCACGCAGTCCGGCAACAACTTCACGGGCGATGTGTCGATCACGAACACCGGTGCCGCGACGACCGCAATCACCGATTCCAATGCCATCCGTTTCGACGCCGTCAGTGTCGGCACCGGCACGTTCACGGTGAATTCCACCGGCAACATCACCCAGTCGTCCACCGGGATCACCACCGGCGGCGCCGTCGTCCTCAACCCGGGGACTGGCTCGATCACCCTCAACAGAATAACCAACGACTTCGGGGGCGCCGTCTCGGCCACCAACACCGGCGGCGGCCGGATCAACTTGCGAGACGCCAACGCGATTCAACTCGGGGCGATCTCCGCCAGCGGCGGGCTGACCGTGACCGCGGTAGGCATCACTCAGGATGGCTCGGGCGTGACCGTGACGGGCAACGCGACGCTCACGGCCGGCGCCGGCGTGATCACGCTCACCGACGCCGACAACGACTTCCAGGGCACCGTCGCGCTTTCCAACTCGGGTGCCAACGACGTCGCGATCACCGACAAGAACGCCATCCAGCTGAGGGCTTCCGGCGTCGGCTCCGGCACGCTCACCGTGACGGCCGTCGGCATCACCCAGACCGGGGATACCGTCCAGGCGAGCGGCGCCGGCACGGCCACGTTCAACGGCGGCGCGGGCGTGATCACGCTGAGCAACGCAGGCAACGACTTCACCGGCGCCGTGGCGGCCAACAACAGCGGCGCGAACGCGATTCAAATCACCGACTCCAATGAACTGGATCTCGGGGTCATCACGACGCAGGACGACCTGACGGTGATCGCCGGTGGAGCGGTCACGCAGTCGGGCGACGTCTCCGTGGTCGGGGCGACGAGCGTCACGGCGACCGGCTTCGACATCACCCTCGACCGCGCCGGGAACGCCTTCCTCGGCGCCGTCAGCCTCACGGGCGCCAACGTGGCGGTGAAGAACGGCAACGACCTCGTGCTCGGGCCGACGGTCGCCACGGGCACCTACACGGCCTCCGCCGCCGGCGACATCGACCAGGTCGACGCCCCGACGGCCGGCATCACGGCCACCGGTCTGGCCACGTTCACCACGCTGACCGCCGGCAAGTCGATCCGCCTCGACAACACGCTCAACAACTTCGGCGGCGGCGTGAGCGTGGGCGGCACGTCGCTCGTCGACGTCACGGTCGCCAACCCGCTCTACCCGCTCGTCCTCGATGCCTTCACCCTGACGGGCAACCTCGTGATCCAGGCCCTCGGCATCACGCAGTCGGGCCCGCTCACGGTCGGTGGCACATCGAGCTTCGACGGCGGGGCCGGCGTGGTCACGATCAACGACTCGGGCAACGAGTTCACCGGCGCCGTCTCGGCCCAGAACACGGGCGGCTTCGCCATCACGCTCGTTGACAAGACGGCGATCCTGCTCGGCGCGATCTCCACGACCGGCGCGCTGAATGTCACGGCCGTCGGCATCACGCAGAACCAGCCGCTCACCGTCACGGGTGTCGCGACCTTCGACGGCGGCTCGGGCGGCATCACGCTCACCGACGCCGCGAACGACTTCCAGAGCACGGTCAACCTCACGAGCACCGGCTCCGGCGTAGCGACGGTGACCGATGCCAACGCGATCAAGCTCGGCGCGGTGAGCACGGGCACGGGAACACTGGCGATCACGGCGTCTGGCGCCATCACGCAGACGGCGGCCGGCATCACGACCGGCGGCGCCGTCGTGCTCGACTCGGGCTCAGGCGCGATTACGCTTACCGATGGCGACAACGAATTCGGCGGTGCCGTCTCGGCGAAGAACACCGGCGGCGCGGCGATCGCGCTTGTCGGCAAGACGGCGATCCAACTCGGGGCCGTCAAGGCCAGCGGCGCCCTCGCCGTCACCGCCATCGGCATCACACAGACCACCGACGGGGTAACGGCGGTCGGCAGCGCTACGTTCAGCGCCGGCGCCGGCGTGATCACGCTCACCGATGCCGACAACGATTTCCAGGGCACCGTCGCCCTCTCCAACTCGGGCGCCAACGACGTCGCCATCACCGACAAAAACGCGATCCAGTTCGCCACGTCGAGCCTCGGTTCCGGCACCGTCACCGTGACGGCGGTCGGCATCACGCAGGCCGGGGCGATCACTCAGGCAGCCTCCGCCGGCACGGCCACGTTCAACGGTGGTGCGGGAGTGATCACGCTCACGCAGGCAGGCAACGACTTCACGGGCCCCGTGGCGGCGAACAACACCGGCACCAACGCCATCCAGATCACCGACACGAATGCCCTCCAACTCGGCGGCATCACGACCGCCGATGCCCTCACGATCGTCGCGGGCGGCGCCGTCACCCAGGCCGCTAGCACAGCGGTCTCCGTCACCGGCAACACCAGCGTCACGGCCACCGGCTTTGACATCACGCTCACGAACACGGGCAACGACTTCGGCGGCGCGGTGAGCCTTACGGGCAAGAACGTCGCCGTCTACGACTCGACGAGCCTGCTGCTCGGCCCGACCGTGGCCACCGGCACCTACGCCGCCACCGCCAACACCGGTGATATTACCCAGCAGGGGAGCCCCGCCGCGGGTATCTCCGCCACGGGAACGGCGACCTTCACGGCCAACGGCACGCAGGCCAACATTCTGCTCGACAACCCGTCGAACTCGTTCGCCGGTGGGGTGAGCATCGTCGCGGGCGACGCCAACAACGTCACGATCATCGACACGAGCGCGTCGCAACTGATCCTCTCGGCGATCAACATCACCGGCAACCTCACGATCAGCGCCAACGGCGTCACCCAGACCGGTCCCCTGTCGGTCGCGGGCAAGACGAGCCTGACATCGACCGGTGGCAACATCGACCTGGGCTTCACGACGAACGACTTCGACACGGTCGAGATCACGACCACCGGCACTTCGGCCGCCGTCGACTTGGGCGACGCCGACGGGATCACCTTCCTCGCCTCCGCGCTCGGCACCGGCGGGTTCATCGTCGACGCCGCGAGCATCGCCCAGACCGGCCCGATCACCCAAGACGCCTCGGCGGGCGCCGTGAGCCTCACCGCCCGGGCCGGCACGCTCGTGCTCGACGACGCCGGCAACTCGTTCACGGGCGCCGTCAGCGCCAGCACCACCGACGGCAATGCGATCAGCCTCACAAACTCGACCGAGATCACGCTCGGCACGGTCACGGCCGCCACCGGCAAGGCCGCGACCGGCGGCGACATCACGATCACGGCCAACGGCGTGAGCGCCACGGGCGGCGCCGACAGCGTCACGACGACGGGCGACATCCTGCTCCAGCCGCTCTTGAAGACCACCACGATCGGCGTGGCCGGCGGGGCGGGCAGCATCCAGTTCGCCCAGTCGGTGTTCAACACGACGATCACCAACGGCGCGAACTCGATCACGATCGGCCGCGCCGACCAGTCGGGCACGATCACCGTCGGGGCGGTCACGTTCCGCGATCCCACGATCATCCGCGCCCCGTCCGGCAGCGTGGCCGTGACGGGCCTGATCACGGGGGCCGACAACGCCTCGATCACGATCTCGGCCTCGCCGACCACCGTCACCCTCGGCGCGAACATCGTCACGCTTGGCAACGCAATCACGATCGACAATGGCTCGGGCGGCGCGACCTCCGTGGTGCTCGGCGGCACCACCGTACTCGACACGACCAATGGCGGCGCCGTCGCCACCGGGGCGGCGGTCACGATCCGCGGCACCGTGACGGGATCCTCGACCGGCTATGGCCTCACGATCAAGGGTGGCACCGACGGCGACGTGCTCGCCACGGGCACGATCGGCGCGGTGGGCTCGGGCGCTGCCCTCGCATCGCTCTCGATCTCCGGCAACGACATCACGCTCGCGGACATCGATGGTGTCGCCGGGGCTGTCAGCGTCATGGCATCCGACGCCACGGGCCCGAGTGACGACGCCTCGATCACGCTCACGGGTACCACCTACCGGACGACTGGCACCGCCAGCACGCAGTACTTCAGTTCCGGCACCGCCGTCACGCCGCGGGCGATCACGCTGTCCGGCGGCAGCGCCGGCGACACGACCACGTTCACCCTGTCGAGCGCCGCCCCCACGGATTACATCGCGTTCACGGGCCTCGTCGACCTCAACGGCCGGAACATGACCGTCGACACGACGAGCGGCGGCACGGGCTCGGGCTCTGAGGTGGCGTTCGACAACTCGATCGACGGGGCCGGCACGCTCACGATCGACGCGGGCACCACGGGCATCGTGTCGATCAACAGGTCCAACGGCTCGGTCGGGGCCGCGACGGCGCTGACCGGCTTCACGATCACCAACGCCGACACTGTGAACGTGGCCGGCGCTCTGGCGGTGGGCACGGTGACGCTGACGGACGCCACGGCCTCGATTCGGTTCGGCGACGTCGTCGTCATCTCGACGGCCCTCGTCACGGCCAGCAAGCCGTATAGCCTCACGTTCATCGGCGGCTCGAGCGGCACGAACCCGATTGCCGGCGCTACGACCTTCCTCAACACCGGCACGCTCCAACTGGGCGACACCGGCGACACGTTCACCTTCGCGGGCGGTGTGGTCGCCACCGCCCCGTCGGCGATCACGATCGCGGGCTTGATCGCGGCCACGACCGGCGTGATCACGCTCGGCGATAACGACACCACTGTCACCGTGGCCGCCCTCACCGCCGCCACGGTCGGCGGCGCGTCCACGGGCGCTATCACGCTCGGCAACGTCGTGATCGGCGTGCAATCCACGCTCGTCGCGGGCACCGGCATCGCGAACACGATCGAAGTCGGTTCCGTGACGGGCACCGCGGGCGGCTTTACGGAGAATCTCACTCTCAACACGACCGGCACCGCCACGGTCACGGGCGCCGTCGGCACGAGCATCGGTGTGCTCACGATCACGCAGTCCGGTGGCACGACGTTCCAGTCGGGCGTGGACGTGACCACCGTCACGATCACCGACACCACCGGCACGGTCGCCTTCCAGGGAGTGCTCACCGCCGACAGCCTTGTGACGGCCTCCAAGGCCTACGCCGTCAGCCTCCTCGGCAACGGATCGGAAATGCAGAACGCCGTCACGTTCTCGAACACCGGGGGCGTCACGCTTGGGAACGGCGGCGACGTGCTCACGTTCAACGGCGGGATCACGAGCACCGCGAGCGTGACGACGCTCGACGGCACCGTCGTGGCCCCGAATGTCAACGCCGCCTTCGATGGCCTCACGCTCGCCGGCAACTCGGTGATCAACACGGGCACCGGCCCGGGCGACATTTCAATCGGCTCGATCACGGGAGCGGGCAAGAATCTGCAGCTTATCTCGGGCTCTGGCACGACCACGGTGAGCGGGGCGGCGACGGGCCTCGGTACCGTGACGCTCCAGGAGGATGCGGTCACCTCCACCGGCGCGGTCACGTTCCAAGGCGACCTGTCGGCAACCACGCTGACGACCTTTGCCCAGGGCTACTCGGTCGTGTTCGAAGGCGCGGCATCGACGATCACAACAGCCACCAAGTTTCTGAACACCGGCGCGGTCACCCTCGGCAACGACTCGACAGACGTCACGACGTTCACCGGCGGCCTCGACACGACGGCCGGCCCGAGCGGCACCACGATCGCCGGAACGATCGCGACCACCGACACGGCCCTGTCACTCGGGGCTGTCATCCTTGGTAACGACGCCACCCTCACGAGCGGCACGGGGACGATCACGGTGGCCTCGGTGTCGGCGGCTGCCGCGGTCGCACTCAACCTGGGCAACGCGAGTCAGACGGGGGCGGCGACCATTACGGGCGATGTTTCGCTCGCCAGCGGCTCTGTCAACACGGCCGCCGGCTCCTTTGACGTGACACTCGGCGGTTCGGCCAACTCGGTGAAGTCCGGCAATCTTCTCAACACCGGTAGCCTCACGATCGGCAAGGCCGGCGGCACGAGCACGTTCACAGATGGCCTGACGGCCACGGTCCAATCGGCTGTGAACCTCGCTGGTGTGATCGAGGCGAAGAACTCGGCGATCAGCCTCGGCGGCGTGACGCTGCTCGCTGCTACCACGCTCCGGTCGGGAAGCGGCGCGATCACCACCGGGGCGGTTACCGACGGTGCTGGCACGTTCGGCCTGACGCTCGGCGGCGACGCTTTGAGCACCGAAGCCCAAACGGGCGCGATCACGTTCGCCGGCAACATCACGATCGATTCGCTGTCGACGATCGCCGGCGCGTACGGCGTCGCGCTCACCGGAAGCAGCAACGAGATCACGCAGGCGGTGACGTTTGCCAACACGGCGGGTGTGACGCTCGGCGCTCTCACGACCGATGTCACGCTCTTCACCGGTGGCGTGTCGGTCACCGGTCTCACCGCCGGCAAGGTGACCGCCCTCATCGGCACGATCCGCTCGGCCGGGCAGCCGATCACGCTCGACCAGACGAGCCTCACTGGCAATGCCACGATCGACAGCACGAACAGCGGGGCCGACCCTGCGGGCGCGACGATCACGCTTGCCGACGGCGTGCTCTTGAACAGCTTCACCCTGACGACCGAAGGTGGCTCGGCCGCGAGTACCGACCTCACCGGCACCACCGATATCAACGCCGGTCAACTGATCGTCGAAACCGGCAACCTGAATATCGGCACCGGCACCACCGCCACGATCACGGTAACGCAGAATACGACGATCCAGGTCAACGACGGTGCCCTGAATGTGAATGCCGGCTCGACGATCGACGCGACTGGCAAGACCCTCACGCTCAAGAGCGACACGATCACGATCGCCTCTGGGGCCGACTCGATCGTCGCCACCTCCGTGACGCTCGCGCCGGTCACGGTGAGTGAAAACATCTTCCTCGGCACGGCGACTGGCAGCGGCCTCGTCCTCACGCAGCTCGCGTTCGACGCCATCAACGCCGCCACGATCATCGTGGGGGAAACGGGCAACACCGGCACGGTCACGTTCGGCGCGCTCACGCTCGATTCGAGCCGGCTCGACGTCTTCGCCAACGGCACCGGTGCCAAGGCGGTGCTCGATGGGACGTTCACCTCCACGGCCACCGGCACCCCGGCCGGCATCGGCCTCCAGATCACAGGTTCCGGCGCCACCACTGTTTTGAACGCCGATATCGTCTCCGCGACTGACGTCGTGATTCTCGACGCGGTCGAGATCGGTGCTGGGCTGGTCACGATCGACACGTCGAGCGGCAACGCCGACGTCACGATCAGCGGCGGTACAGCCGGCATCTACGCGACCAAAGGCGAAACCAACAGCCTCGCGATCACGGCCGGCACGGGCTCGATCTTCCTCGGCCAGTCCGCCGGGTTTGGCGACAACGGCGGTGCGGCCGCGTATGTCGCCAACCTGTCGTTGTCCGGCGGCCTGACGAATCTCTTCACGAGCAACCACCAGATCGGCGGCACGCTTACCGTGTCAAACGGTATCCTCGAAATCGGCAGCACGATCACGGCCGGCGGTGCGATCGCCCTCACCACGACGAACGACATCCGGCTCAATGCCGCCACGACGCTCGCCGCCGGCACCACAATCGGCCTCGCGGGCAACGTCGATGGCGCGTTCGCGCTGTCGCTGAACAGCACGTCCACCACCACGATCTCTGGCCTTATCGGCGCCACGGACGCTCTCACGAGCCTGACGACCAACGCCGGTGGCACGACCGTTCTCGCGGGCGGCTCCATCAAGACCACCGGCAGCCAGATCTTCAACGACGCCGTTACGCTCTCCGCCGCCACGACGCTCGAGTCATCGGCGAGCGGTGCGATCACGTTTGCCGGCACGGTCGAGAGCGACGTGGTCAGCAACAGGGCGCTCACCGTCAATACGGCCGGCACGACGACCTTTACCGCGGCGGTGGGCGGTGGCACCACGACCACGGCCCTCGCAAGCCTGACGACCGATGCCCCCGGCACCACCGCGATCAACGGCGGAGCGGTGCGGACGATCGGCACGCAGACCTACAACGATTCGGTCACGCTCGGGGCTGACACCACGCTCACCGGCAGCACGGTCACGCTGGCCGCGCTGAACGGCGGATCAAACGATCTCTCGATCGTGGGCAATACCTCGCTTACGGGTCAGGTAACGGCGGTAAAGAACCTGTCCGTGAGCGGCACGGCGCTCATCGGCGGTGACGTAACGACGACGGGCACGCAGACCTACGGCGGTCTGGCGACGCTGGCGGCGAGTGTGACGCTCACCGGCACGACGCCGACGTTCACGACGGGTGTTGCCGGCGCGAGCAAGAACCTGGTGCTGAACTTCAGCGGGGTGACGGCGATCGACGGAGCGACGTTCACGGGGATCAATGATCTTTCGACGGACGCGGCCGGCACGACAACGCTGACGGGCGCGATCACGACGGCGGGCACGCAGACGTATGGCGACGCGGTGACGCTCTTGGGCGCGACGACGACCAAGGGTACGACGGTGACGTTCGCGGCGGTCACCGGTGGCAGCCAGGATCTTGCTGTCGACGGCAACGCTGTATTCAACGGTGCCGTGACGGGCCTGAACGCCCTGTCGGTGACCGGCACGACGCTGTTGGCCAACGACC
>JBAXUY010000091.1:0-11934 GCA_037129475.1 Planctomycetia bacterium
TTGTCGATGAGCTGGCTCGAGTCGGAGCCGCTCATCTGGAACAGGATGCGGAGTTCGAACTCCTTGAGCGTGCCGCGTTCGAACGTGCGCATCAGGTTCGTGAGCGAGTCGCACCAAAGGAGCGTGTGGATGCCGACAGTCGGGCCATCCTTGAGGACGTCGAGGAAGTTTTGCGCGGGGCCGACCTTCTTTTCCGAGCCGAAGGAGAAGCCGAAGCCGTCGTCGGCCTTGCGGAGTTCCCGAAATCGGGCGAGGTCGCGGATCACGACGAACACCGATTCGCCATCGAGGATCTGCGCGTCGACGCGGCGGCGGACCTCCGCCGCGAGCCGCTCCATGGCGTCTGCCACACCGAGTCGGCCCACCACGTCGACGTCGTGGGGCAGGTTCTTGGCGAGCGTGGCGAGCAGGATCTCGGGCTTTTCCTCGGCGATCGCCGGCTCGAAGAGCACGAACCGGGCCGGACGGCCAGTCGCACCGCCCGGATGTGGATCGTGACCGGCGGCGAGGCTCACCATCGACATCGACAGGAGCGCGGTGCCGAGGTCGTCGCGCTGCCCGACGATCAGCATGTTGGCCCCGCCCTGGCGGCGGAAGATGGCCGAGGTGGGATCTTTGATCGCGATCGCGTCGCCCAGCCAGGCCAAGGGGGCCGTGAGCTCGCGGCCATGCACGGTGTTGGAGGTGAGGAGTTCCTCGAGCAGCGGATTGCCGGCCGGGTCGGCCGCCTCGTTGCCGTCGAACACCATCCGCGGCACGGCGGGAATGTCGGTGCGCCGGTCGGCGAGTTCCCGCAGGGCGCCGAGATACCGCTCGCGTCGCTCGTCGTTGAGGAACACCACCTGGAACGGGCTGTTGCCGGCCACCATGCCGTTGGCATCGTTGTAGATCGCCTCGCCGGGCCGGGTGAGCAGCCGGGCGGCGGTGTTGTCCTCGGAAAGGATCAGGCTCGAGTCGGCCTCGTTGCACTGCAACGCCACGCGCACGGCCATCTGCCCCATCGTGGCCCGCGGCAGGCTGTACGAGCCGCCGAGCGTCTGGGAGCCGAGGATCACGTGCATTCCGAAGGCTCGACCCTGACGCACGAGCCGGTCGAGGATGAGGGCGGCCTCCTGCGCGAGTTTGTCGTCCTCGACGAAGATTTCCTGGAACTCGTCGATCAGGAGAAGGATGCGGGGCAGCGGATCCGGATGTCCGGTGGCCCGGAATCCCGCCACGTCCTGCACGGCGAGGTCGCGGAACAGATCACCGCGGCGCTTGAGTTCGCGATCGAGCTGCTCGAGCACCGAAAGACCGAACTCGCGCTCGCTCTCGATGGCGATCACGCGGGCGTGCGGCAGCTTGTAGTGGTCGTAGAGCTTGAACTCAACGCCCTTTTTGAAGTCGATGAGGTAGAACTGGATTTCATTCGGGCTGTATTGCAGCGCGAGGCTCGTGATCATCGCGTGCATGAGCGTCGACTTGCCGGAGCCGGTCTTGCCGGCGATGAGCGCGTGCTGGCTCGTACCCTTGCCGAGCTTGAGGTATTGCAGCTTCTTGGCGCCGGCCGGGCCGAGCGGTGCGAGCACCTCGCTCGCCGTGCTCTTCGTCCACCATTCGTTCTCGGGCGGCGCCACGCGGTCGAACGGCACTTCGACACGCTTGGCCGCCTTGGCCGCCTTCCCCACACGCTGGATGATCCGCGTGCACACCTCGTCGGGAGGCGCGCGCTCGGGCACGAGCGGCCACTTCGAGAACTCGGGATCGGTCCACGTGAAGGTTCCGTCCTTGAGGACGAGTGTGGTCGAGTGCTTCTCCAACTCGGCGAGGCTGAATTCAGCCGGCATCGGCGCCTTCGTGTCGACCGATACGACGAGGTAGACGCCGCAGCGGGCCCCACTGGCGGCGATGCTCGCCAGCCGACGGGCGCTCGTTTCGGTGAAGTTCGCCGGAAAGTTGGCAACCACGACGAACCGGTAGGGCTCGGGCACCTCGGCGATCGCGTTGTAGGCCCCGATCGACTCATACTCGTTGCGCAGGTATTTCTGGATCACCACCTCCATCTGCTCGGTGATGTCGGCGAGCCGCTGCTCGATCTGCTGGGGCTCCGTCCAGATCCGGTTCGTGACGAGGAGCTCGTCGTGGTCGGCGAGGTGCATGAAGCCCGCGAACTGCTTGCCCAGCCCCAGCGGGTCGATGATCGTGAACCGGCTCTGCCCCGCCGGAATGCCGGTGGCGATCCGGAGCATGAGCGCGTGCATCATGTCCGAGGCGGTCTCTTTCTGGTCGGCCGGGCTCTTGACGAGGAGCGAGGCGTGCTTCGGAAAGGGCACGAGGGCCGGCTGGGTCCAGGAAATCGGGCCGAACGCATTGAGTTCGGGACGTGCAGACACGCCGCCGGGGATCTTCTCGAGTGTCAGCGGCTGCGTGCCGAACCGCAGGCCCGGCGGTGTCTCGGTGGGGAGCGGCACCGCCTCGTCGGCGAGCTCGTCCCACGGGCGAAATGCGGCCGTGTCGATCGCATTGACGGCGTCATAGACGGCGGCCGTCGACGTGCGTGCCTCGCGCCAGCGGTCGGTCATCTGCCGCCAGCGATCGTCGCGCTTCGTGTCGGCGGCGGCGATGCGTTCGACGCAGTTTCGTTCGAGCCGTTCCAGGTCTTCACGGCAGGCGGTCTCGAGCGCCGACAGCCGGGGCGGAAACTTCTTGTCCGCTGCTTCCTTGTTGGTGTCGCGCTTGCGGACGATCTCCTCGACCTTGGCCCGGTACTTCGCTTCGAGGTCGGCGTTCTGCGTGTCTTTCCTGGTCGCGATGTCGGCGAGTTTGGCAGTCAGTGTCGCCTGGCGGTCGGCCAGTTCCTGCTTGAACCGCTCCTCGAGGGCCCGGGCCTGGTCGTCGCGGCGCACCTTGATGAAATTCGTCGCGGCTTCGTGCCACCTGCGGGCCCGGGCAATGTCGTCCGCAAGCCGCGTCCGGAGCTCGACGGCCTGGGTACGGGCCTGGCGGCGGAGTCGACCCACGAGCCACAGCGCCGCGCCGATGCCGAGCGCCGCGACCCCCGCGGCGGTCCCTCCGGCGACGCCGAGCCTCAACGGCATCTCGCCTGCCAGGAACAGAAATGCCGCACCACCGGCGGCGAGGCCGAGCATGACCGGCACGACGATCGCTCCACCGAGGGTGCCGCCGGCAAACGCCGTGCGGGCGGCCTTGAGGCCGAGAATCGCCTGGGCCTGCTCCGCGATCGCCGCCCGGAGTTGCTCGAGCCGCGTGAGGACCTCGGCGCCCGCGGGAATCACGTCGTCCGGTGGAGGGTCGCCTGACGGCGCTGGCGGGGCGACCCGCCAGCGGGTGAGCGTCTGCAGCGTCTTCTGGTCGGCTTCGTCGAGTTGCGAGAGCGTCCGCGCCAGTTCCTTTTCCGACTTGGCGAAGACGCGGACGGGGTCTTTCCGCTTCTCCTTGCAAATCTCCCGGAAGGAGGCGTCTTCGTATTGTTCGTCCTCCTTGAGCTGCGCCTGCTGGGTGGCGGCCGTGCGCAGGATCGTCGCGCCGAAGGCCTTGCGTTGCTCATCGAGCTTCTTTTGCTCGGCCGCGGCCTGCGCGGCCACCTGCTGGAGAACCGTCGCATACTCTCGCTTCGTCGCCTCGATCTCGCGGGCGTACTTCTGGCGGGTGGCCGCGAGCTTCTCCTCCGCGTCCTTGCGGGCGGCCGTGCGCTCGGCCTCGTGCTCCGCGGTGATCTCGTTTTCGAGTTTTGCCCGTACCGCGGCCTCGCGGCGGAGCGTCTCCATCTGAGACCGCAGCACGTCGCGATCGTAGGGGGTCGCCGGGGAGGATACTTCGCTTGCGTCAGCCATCGAATCGGTCGCTCACGTCGCGGGCGGCGCGGGCCAGCACCTCGGCCAGCCTGCCCACTGCCTCGAGCGTCTGCTTGACGTCGGGCATGAGTGGCTCGATGTGCTCCTTGTGAAAGGCCTTGCTCGTGCCGTCGTTCCAGCTTTCCTTGGCCGACTCCCACTTGATGTCGAGCTGCTTGAGGGCCAGCGCCATCTTGGCGGCACCGCTCGAAAGGTCGAAATGTTTCATGGCGCGTCTCCCGTCACGGCGCCGGCGGATGGGTCGG
Source organism: Planctomycetia bacterium (assembly GCA_037129475.1). Lineage (GTDB taxonomy): Bacteria > Planctomycetota > Planctomycetia > Pirellulales > UBA1268 > RGVT01. Next base: position 4,100 of record JBAXUY010000091.1, read on the forward strand.
CCGGCGCGGCGTGGGCGGAGGCCGCCGTGGTGTCGGTTTGCCGCACGATCGATGGTGCGCCCGTGCCGCCCGCCGCCGCCGTATCGGGCCGCGGCGACGACACCTGCCCATAGGCCTCGAGCGACTTGAGCATGTGCTCCACGCGTGCGATCGCCTTCGGGCAGTCGACGTCGACCACCTCGCGAAAGTGAACGAGCCGCACGCATGTCTCGCGAAACTGCTGGAGCACCACCGGGGTCCAGCGGCGCACCGCCTCGGCCTTCTGCTCGGCATTCGCCAGCTTGGACCGGGCCTTCTCCAGGGCTTTCTTCTCTTCGGCGCAGGACGGCTGGTTGTCGCCCACCTTCTTGAAGGCCCGGCAGTGCTCGAGGTCCTTGATCGCCTGGTTCACGAGGTCGTTGCAGCGGCGCACCTCCGCCTTCCAGAAGGCCGCCTGGTCGACGGTGATGTAGTCGACCGCCTTGCGGCCCTCCAGCTCGACCTCGTCGATGGCCTGGCTGCTCTCGTGCGCGTACGCTGCCAGTGCCGCCTTCACGAAGGCGAGGGTGTCGAGCGATTTGACGTCGGCTTGGGTGGACATCGAACGTGGGTCAGCGTTGCTGCTGGTACTCCTCCACCCGCTCCGCCTTGCGGATCAGGTATGGGACGTATTCCCCGGTCGACTCCACGAAGCGGCCGAACGTGTTGAGCTGCTGCTCGAACTCCTCCTGAAATTTCTGGTGCTCCTGATCGCGCCAGCTTCCACCGAGGGCCGCGAGCTGGCGCTGCACGGTCTGCATCTGCGTCATCACCTCGGTGCTGAAGTGCCGCAGCCGCTGCGCGAATCTCCGCAGTTCCTGCGGATCGACGATCGCCTGTCCCATGGCCGAACTCCCCGAACGCGTGGATACCGAACGATGCGAACCTCCGACCTGATCAATCTTATCGCGGATGCGACGACGTTGGACAGCCGCCGGCTCCCCGCCGCCGCTGGGAATACGTCTCCAGGCAGCGTAGACTCCGCGGACGCCACCTTCCCGAGGAGTTTGCAGCATGCAGCCCGGCAGCCATGGATCCGCCGCACCGTCCGACGAGGTGTCGCTCGAGCCGACGAAGGGTTGGCACGTCACCCACTCCTTTTATGCCCTCGACCGGGCCCGGCTGGCCGCGTTGGACCCGGCCACGCGGGTCGAGGGGGCGAGGCACTTCGCCGCCGTGCTCGACCCGGCCGGACCGGGGGCGCCGCGCAGGCTCCAGGCCTGGATCGTGGCAGGGCACAAGGCCGACTTCGGCGTCGTGGCGATGGATCCGTCGCCGCTCGCCGTGGAGGACGTGCATCAACGGCTTCTCGCCGGCCCGTTCGGGCCCGCGCTCGTGCCCACCTATTCGTTCGTCGGCCTCACGGAGGTGAGTGAATACGTGCCGACCGTCGAGCAATACGCCAAAAGGCTCGTCGAGGAGGGGGAGGTGGCCGACAGCCCCTCCCACCGTGCCAAGGTGCAGGGATACGCCGCCCGCGAGGATGCGATGCGGAAGGCGCGGATCGAGCCGGACCTCCCTCCCTGGCCGAACGCCTGCTTCTACCCGATGAACAAGAAGCGCAAGGTGGGGGAAAACTGGTTCATGCTGCCGTTCGAGGAGCGCAGCCGGCTGATGGCCGAGCATGGACGCACGGGCATGTCGTTCGGAGGCCGCGTGACGCAGCTGATCACCGTGAGCGTCGGGCTCGATGACTGGGAGTGGGGCGTGACGCTCTGGGCCAGGCGTCCCGACTTCCTCAAGGACATCGTCTACAAGATGCGATTCGACGAGGCGAGCGCACGGTACGCCGAGTTCGGCCCGTTCTACACCGGCTACGTGGCGACGGCGGCGGAAATTCTGGCCCATTGCCACGTCGCCTGAGCGGAGTTGCACGCGGTGACACAGTCTCCCTCACCCACCCCTGGATATGAGTTCACGAGCGACTGGTTCACGCACGTGGAGCCGACGTGGCGGGAACTCACCCGGGACGTCAAGCCGCGTGTGATCCTCGAGATCGGCTCGTTCGAGGGACGTTCGGCGTGCTGGATGATCGACACCCTTCCCGGCCTGGCTGGCGCGGGGATCGATCTCGTCTGCATCGACCGCTGGGCCCACGGGCCCGGGCGGCAGCCCGACCCTGGGGCGCCCGTGGAGGGGAATCCCGTCGAGGAGCGGTTCGACCGGAACGTCTCGCGGGCCGTCAAGAAAGCCTCCCATCCGGTGACGGTCCGGAAAATCAAGGGACCGTCGATCATGGGCCTCGCGAAGCTTTTGCTCGACGGAAGATCCGGGTCGTTCGACATGGTCTACGTGGATGGCGGCCACGGCGCGCCCGACGTGCTTGCGGATGCGGTGCTCGCCTTCCGGCTGCTCCGCGTCGGTGGACTGATGATCTTCGACGACTACCTGTGGGCGAACGACAGAGTCCGCCCCGACGACATCCTGCGCACACCGAAGCCGGCCATCGACGCGTTTCTCAACGTGCACTGGCATGCCATGCGAATTGTCTCGGGGAAGCCCGTCTACCAGCTCTACGCCACGAAACGCGCCGAGTGACGGCGGGCCGTGGTGGCATCAGCGCGCCGAGAGAACCAGTTCGACGTCGGTGCCGCGCGGCGGAACGCGGCCCTCGAACGCCTCGAAGAGGAGTGCCTCGTTCGACTGCGAACTCGCGACCGGCAGATCGAGCGTGGCCGTGGGAAAGTTCGAGACGCAGATGAGATCGCCGCCGTCGGCCTGGTAGTACTCCGTGCCGTCGGCCGGGTCGGTCCAGAAACTGCTTCCGGCGAACACCCAGTCGACGTCGAGCGTTTTTCCGGTGCGGGCATCCCGCACCCATTCACGCACGTCGACCATGTCGGATGCGCCGTCGGCCTTCGTCCAGCGGACGCGGACCGCCACCCGCGGCCCCGAGGCGGCGACGTACTCCGGGTCGAACGACACGTGCTTTCCCGGCTCCAGGCCGATCGCCAGGAGCGCCGCGTGGACCAGACGCGCGGAGGCCCGCGTGGCCACGATCGACTCGTGCTCCTTCGTGCCCTCCGGGCAGGCCAAGAACTCGATCGGCCCGCGGTCGAGCGCGATCCGGCCACCGACGACCACCTCTTTTCGGGTGGGATCGATCCAGACCTCCTCGGTCGGCGATAGCCGCTTGAGATCCAGGTGCCTTTCGACGGGCTCCGCCGCCGCGAGCGAGGTTCCGGCCAGCAGCGGGATCAGGCCGACCACGGCGCAGAGCAGGTGACGGACCATGGGCATGGGATCGGCCCCGTGGAGGTTGGAGAAACATCCGCTACGATAACGCCCCGACGGCACGCCGACGAGCGACGCGCCGTCTTTTCCCCGGGACCTCGCCATGCCAGCGACGAAGAAGGACAAGCCACGTCGGAAAAGTGCCGAGGCGGCGACGAACGGCAGTGCCGACGACCGCGGCGGCGGGATCACGGCCGCGGCGCCGGCCGAGCGGGTGGGCGAGACACGGGGCCGCCGTGCCACGTCGCCGAGGCGGTCCACGGCGGCCGGGCGTCCGCTGCGAGTCAAGGCACAGGTGGCTGGTCGGAGAATCCGCGAGCTGGCCGACGTGAGCGAATCGCTCGACGGGCGCCGGCGGCTGCGGCGGCTCGCAAAACTCGTGGCGCACGGTTCGCGACAGGTGCGCGGCATCGCCTTCATCGAGGGCCTGCTCGGGGAATGCCTCGACGAAGCGTCCGCGAACACGCCGCCGCGCGAACGCTGGCTGGTCTGCGAGGCCGTCACCTGGGGGCTCGCGTGGCTCGCTCGAACCAGGCGGGCAGGGGGCTCGGCCGGCGGCCTGCTCGAGCGGCTCGTGAAGTCCGCCCTGCAGGCGCGAGACGGGATGCAGCGGCGCGACACCGGATCGGCACGGTTCGTCCTGGCGCTCGCCAGATTGTTCCGCGACATCGAGGCCTGCCGCTGCCTCGAACACGACGCGTCGACGGCGCTCATCGAGGAGATCGGCCGGCTCGTTTCGGCAGACGGTGCCGTGGTCGTTGGGGGTGAGCCGGCCGGATCGGCGGCCGTCGTGGAGCGCGTCGAGCGTTGGACGGGCGTGCGTGAGATCGCGGCAGCCACCGGCGGCCCGGCTCCGTGGGACGAGGCGACGGAGGATCGTTGGGCGCTCGCGGCGGCAACCTCGCTGCGACTGCTGGGCGGCAACGGTCGGATGCTCACCGGAGCGGGCAGGCTTCCCAAATCGTTCACACGCAGCCTGCTGGATGCGTCGCTCGCGCGGAAGGGCGCGTATGGCCGCACTGCGGAAGCCGTGCTGAAGCCACCACGGGCGCTCGATCGGCACGTCGCGAAGCGGTTGCTGCCGCGCGACCTGCATGCCGTCGACTCTGCCATGGCGATCATTCGCACGGGCTGGCAACGCGACGCTCTGCGAATCTTCGTGGATTACCGGGAGGCGACGCCGCGGCTCGAGATCGCGACCGCCGATCGTCTGCTCGTCGACGGCCCCTGGTCATGGCGGGTGTCGCTCGACGGCCGCCCGCTCGACGCCGAGGGGCCATGGGCGCTGTCGTGCTTCGAGTCGGATCGCAAGGCCACGTTTCTGGAGATCACGGCGCCGCTCGGCGGAGGGCTCCATCTCGAGCGGCAGGTGGTCGTGCTCGTGCGCGACGCGATCGTGCTGCTGGCCGATGCGATCACCGCGACGGCGCCCCCAGCGAACAAGGCTCTCCGCCTCGAATCAGCCGTCCCGCTCGGGACGGCGCTCGAGGCCGAACAGGCCGAGGAGACGCGGGACATCGTCGTGTACGACACGGCGATGCGGGCCACGGCCCTGCCCCTCGCGCTTCCCGAGTGGACCGCCGCAGCTGCGCCAGGCGGCTTCACGGCGGTCGACGGGATGCTCTCGCTCCGCCAGGAGTCGCAGGGGGGCCGGCTGTACGCGCCGCTGTGGCTCGACTGCTGCCCCGCCCGCGTCGGGCGCCCTCTCACGTGGAGGCAACTGACCGTCGCCGACACACGACGAAACCTGCCGCGCCATCAGGCGGCCGGGTTCCGCGTGCAGGCAGGCCACGACCAGTGGCTGCTCTATCGGGCGCTCGACGTGCCGCGAAACCGCACCGTGCTCGGATGCAACCTCTCGTGCGAGTTCCTCCTCGGTAGGATCGGCCCCGACGGTGTCGTGGCCCGGACGCTCGAAATCCAATAGGCCGCAGCGGCCGCCGGTGGTGGTGCCGTGAACGACCCGTCGACCGCTCGGCTCCGGGACAATCTCGCCGCGGTCCGCGAACGGATGGCGGAGGCCTGCCGCGGCGCGGGCCGGCAGCCCGGCGACGTGACGCTCGTCGGCGTCACGAAGTACGTGTCGGCCGACTGGGCAGCCCGACTCGTGGAGGCGGGCTGCCACGATCTGGCGGAGAGCCGGCCGCAGTCGTTGTGGTCGAAAGCCGACGCGTTGGCAGCCCTTGCGCCCGCTCCACGCTGGCACCTGGTGGGGCATTTGCAACGCAACAAGGTGCGCCGCACGATGCCGATCATGGCGCTCCTGCATTCCCTCGACAGCCGCCGGCTGCTCGAGGCGCTCGACGACGAGGCGAGGATCTCGGGGAGGTCGTGCGACGCACTCGTGGAAGTGAATCTGGCCGGTGATCCGGAGCGGACCGGGCTGCGGGAAGAGGACGTCGCGCCGCTGCTCGAGGCTGCCGCCACGCATCCACACGTCCGTGTGCGCGGGCTGATGGGCATGGCGAGCGTGCCGGAAGGCCCGGAGGCGTCGTCCACGGCCCGGCGTCAGTTCGCGCGGCTGCGGGAGTTGCGGGATCGCCTCCGCACGACCGCCCCGCCGACGGTGTCGCTCGACGAACTCTCGATGGGCATGAGCGAGGACTTCGTGGAGGCGATTCTCGAGGGCGCGACGCTCGTGCGCGTGGGGAGCGCCCTGTGGGATGGCGTGACCGGGTAGGAGGCCCGCCAAGCGGCCCGTCTTGGACGGGCATCCGCCCGTCAGTGCGGCAGGATGCCGATGTTTCGCGTGGAGCTCGTCGAAGATACGCCGCCGGGCTGGATGCCCGGCCCTCGGGAGCGGGCGGAGGCCCGCCAAGCGAAAATCGGCAGGATGCCGATGTTTCGCGTGTATCTAGTCGAAACGGACTTCGAGAATCTCGAACTTCATCGTGCCGGCGGGCACGTCGATCGCAACCTTCTCGCCCACCTTGCGGCCGAGCAGGCCCTGCGCGAGCGGGCTGGCCACGTTGATCTTGCCCGTGTCGTAGTCTTCCTCGCCGGCGCCCACGAGCACGAAGATTTCCTCGTCGCCGAACTTCAGATCCTTGACGACGATGGTGGCGCCAAACACGACCTCGTCGGTGGCCTCCTTGGGCCGCTCGACGATGACCGCACGGGCGAGTTTGTCGGCGAGCATGTTGATCTTGGCCTGCATCATCCCCTGGCTCTCGCGGGCGCCGTGGTATTCGGCGTTTTCACTCAGGTCGCCCTCGCTGCGGGCTGCGGCCACCCGCAGCGCGAGCTTGGGCATCTCCACGGTGTTGAGGTTGTCGATTTCGGCCTTGAGCTTGTCGTAGCCGGCACGGGTCATCGGGATGCGGTCTGACATGATCAATCTCTCGAAAACGGACGAACGAAACAGGAGACCAGGGAGCGGCGTCGACGGAATCCGTCGCCAACCGACTATGTGGTAGGCAGATAGAGCAGGCAGCCGCAGCCGCGGCAGGGCACGACCCGCCCCATCGAGAGCTCGGCGAGCATGTTTCCGGTGAGCTGCTGGAAGCAACCGCCGCAGCTCGAGCCCTCCACCGCGGCCATGGCGTCGGCCCCCTTGCTCTTGACGATCCGGTGGTAGACCTCTTGGGTATCGACTGGCAGCTCTGCCTCCGCCGCCTCGAGGTCCACCCGGATGCGGGCCACCTCCGCCTCGAGCCGTGCGGTCTCGCCGTCGACCTTGGCCTTCGTCTCCGCCAGCTGCTTCTTGACCGCCGCGATCTCCGCTTCGGCCGGCGGCAGGTGTTTCTTGACCGCATCGAGCCGCTCGAGGCCTTCGAGGATTTCGTCCTCCAGCACCTTGGTGGCCATCTTGTCGGCGGCGATCTGGTCGCGGAGCGTCTGGTACTCCCGGTTGGTCTTGCAGGCGTTGAGCTTGCCCTCGAGGTCGAGGATCTTCGACTCGGCCGACCGCAGCTGCAGCTGCTTGTGGTCGCCGGCCATCTTCACCTTCTTGATCTCGTCGAGCGTGGCGGCGTGGGCCGCCTCGGCCGCTTCGAGTTGCTTCGTGCGGGCGGCGATCTGCCGCGGGCCGGCCGTGAGCTGGTCGTGCAGGTCGGCCAGCTGCCTATGCAGCCGGTGGAGCGTGCGAAGGGCGTCGGCGGTGACGGCGAGAGCCATGCGAATTCCCAGGTGCCGCGACCTGAATGGCCACGGTCGACGGAGTCTACCAAATCGTCTGGGAGATGCCGAAAAGCCTGCCGAGTGGCCCAGCCCGGCCCCTGGCCAGCCCCCGTCCGTGGAGGACGGGCTTCAGCCTGTCATGCCCTGAGTCGTCCAACCCGGTTCGGGGCTGCCCGTGCTCCGTCGCCGGACGTTCGCTGCGGGCCTCCAGCCCTTCGCTCACTCGACTCCGGCTGCGCTGCGCCATCCATGGCTTCGCTTGCCTTCATACGCCGGCTCACGGAGCTACGGGCAGCCCCGAACCTCGCCTATCGGTTGACTGCCGGGCTGGATGCCCGGCGCTCGGGAGCGAATGGCGATTCGCCAAGCAAAGATCGGCACGATGCCGATGCTTTGCGTGAACGTAGCCGCTACGGGCAGCCCCGAACCTCGCCTATCGGTTGACTGCCGGGCTGGATGCCCGG
>JBAXUY010000092.1:0-11891 GCA_037129475.1 Planctomycetia bacterium
GATTCGATCACTGCGTTATCCGTGGGCTTTCCTGGCCTGCTGAAGTCGAGCTTCACACCATTGAAGTACGCCCACAGATCCAAGCTCTGTGAGACGAACTCCGGACCGTTATCGACTCGGATCGTTTGCGGCTTGCCTCGCTGCGAAGTCACCTGCTCCAAGACCCGAACGACGTCGTCTCCGGTCAGCCGCTGGCCCACCTCGATGGCGAGGCTCTCACGACTATGGTTATCGACTAGCGTCAGCAGTCGAAACCGCTGCCCGCCGACCAGCTGGTCGGCCATGAAGTCCATGCTCCAACTCTCATTGGTCTGCCCGGTCGGCGGCCGTGCTTCCCGGACCTGAACGCTCTTCCGCCGACGTGGCTTTCGCCGCCGGATTCCGAGGCCTTCTTCGCAGTACAGCCGGTAGACGAGCTTCTTGTTCACGATCCATCCTTCACGTCGCAGGAGCACCCAAAGACGCTGATACCCATAGTGGACCCGGCTTGCCGCCAGGTCTCGAAGTCGAACACGAAGCTCGGCCCGCTGGTTACGCCTGCTCTTGTAGCGGAAGCTCGATCGAGCGAACCCGAGCACCCGGCATGCCCGACGCTCAGCCACTCGATATGCCACCTGCACCTCCCGCACCAGAACACGCTGCACAGCGGGCCTTAAAGTTTTTTGCATACAAGCCCGGTGGTAGCCAACGCCGCACCGAAGATGACGGGGTGTGAAGCCCTCGACCCCAGGGCCACGTTCATAGTCGGGGCGGCAATGGCCGCCCCGACTATGCGGGCCGGCCGCAGGCGGCTGGCTGATCGACTAGGAGGCGGCTCCTGACGCACTGTACAATTCTATGCGATTAGTCTTAAGGAGGTTTCACGTGGCGACCGCTGACACATACCCGCATATCGGCCTCGCGACCGACGGCAAGGCCGTGATCGAGGGCACTCGGTACACCGTCGAGCACATCGCCGCGGAGCAGTATTTCTACGGCTGGTCTGCCGAGGAGATTCTGCGCCAGCATCCGGACCTGCGGCCCGCCGAAGTCTATGCCGCACTCGCCTATTTTCACGATCACCACGACAGCATCGTGGCGGCGATTGAGGCCGGGAAAGCTCGGGCTGAGCAGGCCCGCGGGCCAGAGTCTGTCTCACGCAACGAACTTCTCCGGCGCGGTGGCAGCGGCAAGGCATCGCCTTCAGCGGGATTCTGTTCGCGCCCCAGGGCACGCCTATCGGACGGCTGATCGAGGACGCCGAGCTCTGCCTGGCGGGCATGACAGCGAACGAGTTTCGCAACCGCATGGTTCATCTCCCGTTGCGATAGCCGCCGGAATTCCCTCGTCCCAGGGACTATCCAACGGTCACCATGTGGGAGTTCCTGAATACCGGCCGTCGGATAAAGCTCGGGATGGTGCCTCGCCGTCGACTCGCTGTCGAGGTTCCGCTAAGCAGCGAGCCGAAATACGAGGTGACGCCGCCGCGGATCGCCGCAGATCGTCCGGTTCAGGGCCCGGCCCCGGAAGGCGGCCGATGATCAGCGGATGCCAAAGCCGCTCGACAGGCCCCACTGGGCCGCCAGACCGGACGCGTCGACTCCGCGCACCCAGAACCGGTAGCCGATGCCGGCGACCAGGTTCGACCTGGGCGTCCACGAGGTGCCGGTGACGCCCGTCGCCCGGGCCACGACTGTGCCACGGGCGTTGACGATCTCCACGTCGTACCGCACCGCCCCGGCCAGAGCCGTCCAGCCGACGGTGGGCCGCCGCGTGGTGAACGTGGCCGGTGGCGGCACGACCTCCACCGGCATGTCGATACGGAACGTGGTGACGGGCGACCAGGCATGCTTGAGCCCGCTCGGCATCACGGCCCGAACAGCCACCTCGTAGCGGCCGATGCCCAGGCCCGACGCAGGCATGAAGGAGGTGGTGGCGGTGGCGGACATCGCCGAGACCACCTGCTTCGTCGAGGCGTTCAGGAGCCTCACCTCGTAGCCGGAGGCCCCGGGGATCGCCGTCCAGGTGATCAGCGGTCGCGCGACCCCGGTCGTCGCGGCCGGGCCGGTGATCGTCGGCACGGACGGCTCGTTGTCCGCGTTCACGACGCTGACAACGCGGGCGGGGGCGGAGGTGTAGAAGATGTCGGACTGCCCGGCGTCGACGGCGATCGTCACGAGTGTCGTCGTCGCCCCGTCGGCCACGAAGTCATCGACCCCGGACACGACCACGACCTGCGGAACGCTCCAGTTCAGCGGCGTGAACGTGAGTGTCGTGCGATGCACCGCCACTTCGGCCGGATTGGCCGACGCGACGGCGAGCACCACCGTTCCCATCGGGGCCGTGGCGAGGGACACGTTCACCGTCTGCGACGCACCCGTCTCGCTGACGCTGCGGACGGTGGCGTCGATCACGATCGCCGGTGGCTTCTCCCACGCCCCCAGCGTGTCGACCCGCGCGGTCACATTTCGCGGCGGCGGATCGCGGTCGCGGGACTCCTGAATGTTGGCTCGCCAGATCGCGAGGTCGCCATCGACCGTGACGAGACCCAACTCGCCGCGCAGCGCATTCTCGCGGGGATTGATATCGGCGTCGTAGCCGCCAGACTCGGCCAGCCGGACCAGCAGGTTGACGATCGGCGCCGTCGGGGTGCGGATCACCGTCGGGGCGTCGTTGGTGGGGCTCGCGGTCGAATACGTGAACGGTAGGACGTAGGTGTTGAACCGCTTCGACCAGTCGATCAGCCGGTCGGCGCCGGTGTTGCCGATCAGGACGTCGAAGCCGATGCCGCCGAAGGCCCAGTCGGCGTCGGCTAAGAGCGGATCGTCGGGCCTGTTGTTGAGGCCCCCCGCCGTGTCCAAATTGTCGTCGGCGTTGAGGAGGTCGTCGCCGGCACCCCCGAACATCCGGTCGCGGCCCGTGCCGCCGACGATCCAGTCGTTCCCCTCGTTGCCGAAGAGGTTGTCGATGCCGTCCTCGATCTTCGTGCCGCCGGTGGCAGCGTCGAAGTTGAGGATGAAGTCCGGAATCTTCCTGAGGGCATCGGTGGCGTCGTACCGGGCGAACTTCCGAGCGACCGGGTCGTAGCCGAGCACGGAGCCCGAGAGGGCGTTCGTGACGTACCAGGCCGCCTGAGCCTCGGCACCGGAGATCGCGTCGTCGCCGGCGCCGCCGTGGAGAAAATCGTCTCCCAGGCCGCCGTACATCACGTCGTGGCCGCCCGTGTAGAACGACGCGAGGTCCACACTCTTCTTGAGCCGGCCGGCCAGGTTCGTGACCGTGCCGATGACCGTGCCCTGCAGTTGTGTCGCCCCCTGCGTGGCCGCCACGAGAACGCCGTGGATCGGCTCGGTCAGGCCGTTGCGGCTCGTGAAGATGCGGCCGTCGTCGCCGAGCATGCCGTCCTCGCCAACGCCGCCGAACATCCGGTCGTGGCCCTGGCCGCCGATCAGGTCGTCGTCCTGCCCGTCGCCGAAGAGCACGTCGTTGCCCGACATGCCGTGGATCACGTCGTCGCCGGCCTCGCCGTGGATCTCGTCGTTGAAGGCCGTGCTCGAGGCCTGGCCGAAGGCGTAGCCGAGGTACTGAATCGTCCGCGGCACGATCTTCATGCCGCCGTAGGTGTCGTAGGTGAACTGCAGGTAGCCGCCGGTCGCGACGCCGTTGAGGCCCACCACGCGGAAGATCCGGCCGTTGTCGCCGAGGATCACGTCGGCGTCTCGGGCGTGGCCACTCGGTGAGAGATCCCCCAGGTCATTACGGCCCACCCGGGTTCCCGACCCGCCGTAGATAACGTCCCCGCCGTCTGGTCGCTGGGCCGCCGTGGTGAGGCCAAAGAGGTCGGAACTGCCGCCGATGATGTCGTCTTGACCCAGGTTGCCGAGGATCACGTCGTCGCCGCCGTTGCCCTCGATGTAGTCGTCGCCGTCGCGGCCCGGGCCGGCCTCGTCATCGACCGACAGCGGCGCGGTCCGCACGCCGCGGAGGTCGCGAATGATGTTTCCGACCGCGTCGAGGACCGCGCCGTCGCCCTGGATGGCGTCGTTACCGAGCTGGCCGAAGATCATGTCGTCGTCGGCACCGCCGGCGATGTTGTCGGCGCCCCACTTGCCCGCCGGGGTCGACTCGGCGTGGTCGAAGAGCGTCACGTCGCGTTGCGGTGCGGCCGACGGGTCCGCCTGCGGCACGTGCGTCACGGCCCCGTTGCCGTCGGCCTCGATGAGCCGGGAGCCCGCCAGGGCCCGCCACCGCGTGCCGGTCTGCCGCGGCTCGCGGTCGATCCTGGCGTTGTCGCCGGCGATCACGTCGCGGCCGGCGCCGGCGTCGATCACGTCGCCGGCGTCATCACCCCCGGAGACGTTGTGGCCGCCGATGATGTCATCGTCGCCCGCCTCGCCGAGGATGCGGTCCGCTCCCTGGCCGCCGATGACGATGTCGTGGCCGTCACCCGCCTTGATGAAGTCGGCGCCGCCCAGGTGCGCGTTCTGCGTGAAGATCGACGTGAACGTGAAGGCGGGCGTGGACGTGTTGAGCGGCAGATCGCGAAGGGCGATCGCCCCGTCGATCCTGCCGAAATCGCCGAACACGAGATCATTTCCGCCGCCGGTGTCGATCGTGTCGGCTCCGGTGCCGCCGATCACGAGGTCGTTGCCTCCCTCGCTCAGGATCATGTCGATGCCGCCCAGGGTCGGGTCGGTCGCTTCGACCACGTTGATCGTGCCGTCGGCGGCGATCGTCGCCCGGCCATTGTCGCCCAGCACGATGTTGTCGCCCGCACCGGCGTTGATCGTGTCGGCTCCGACGCCGCCGATCACGAGATCGTCGTCCTTGCCCGTCGTGAGCGTGTCGTTGCCGCCCTTGTCGGGATCGGTCGTCGCGACGGTGGCGATCTGGCCCGCCGGCGAGGCATGGAACGTCACCTTGCCGTTGTCCCCCACAACCACATTCCGGCCGTCGCCGGCATTGACCGTGTCGCCCGCGTCGCCCGCGAGGACGATGTCGGCGTCCTTGCCCGTCGTGATGTTGTCTGCACCGCCGCCGGCATTCGTCGCGGTCTTCGCCTCGGCGAGCACCGCGGTCGGGGCCCAGAAGATCTGGCGGTCCGGGCTCGGGCGGGGCGCCTTCGTCGCGGTCCACGTCACCTGGCCGCCGTCGCCGATCACGAGGTTCGTGCCGTCGCCGGCCTGGATCGTGTCGCCGGCGGTGCCACCGATGATCACGTCGCTCCCGCCGGCCGTCGTGATCGTGTCCACGTCACCCACGCCGTCATCGAGGCTCGCCGCAAGCGTCACCTGGCCGTTGGCGGCGAGCTCTACGCGGCCGCTGTCGCCGATGAACAGGTCGCTGCCGCCCGTGCTCGTGAGCGTTTCCTTGCCGAACCCGCCGATCACAATGTCGTTGTCCACGCCGGTCGTGATCGTGTCGTCGCCACCCACGCTCGTCGCGATGCTCGTCACGCCCGAGAGAGCGCCGTTTGTGAACGTCACCGCCGCGTGATCGCCCGCGACCACGTTCGCGCCGTTGCCCGCGTTGATCACATCGCCCGCCGTGCCGCCGATCACGAGGTCGTTGTCCGTACCGGTCGTGATATCGTCAACGCCGCCGGCATCGAAGTCGATGCTGGTAACGGTGGCGAGGATTCCGGTCGCGTCGTACGACAGCCGGCCCTGATCGCCCACGACGATGTTGTCGTCGGCGCCGGCGTCGATCGTGTCGCCGTCCGAACCGCCGATGACGATGTCGGCACCGGTGCCGGTCTTGATCATGTCGGCACCACCGGAGGTCGTGTCGATCACCTCGATGAGCACCCGGCGGCCGGCGGCGTCGAACTCGGCCCGGCCATGGTCGCCGAGCACGATGTCGGCCCCGGCTCCGGTGTCGATGTCGTCGCCCGCGTCGCCGCCGAACACGATGTCGGCCGCCGACACGGTCTTCACGGTGTCGGCGCCGCCCGTGCCGGGCGACTGGGTCGTGATCATGCGGAGATGACTTGCCGCATCCCACTCGGCCCGGCCGGCGTCACCGAGCACGATGAAGACCGGTGCGGACCCGCTGGTCGGCTCGATGCCCGTGATGCTGTCGCCGCCGACCCCGCCCATGATGACGCTCGATGCGCCGGTGGCCGTGATCGTGTCCTTGCCGCCGACCGTGTCGTTCAGCGTCTCGATCGTGCGGCCCGTCACGGCACCCGTGCCGTCGGTGTTGACGACGAGTTTGCCTTCGTCGCCCAGGACGACGGCCGTGCCGGCACCGATGCTCACGGAGTCCTCGTCGGCTCCGGCGATGACGGTGTTCGTGCCGTCTTCGAGCGTGATCTGGTCCTTGCCGCCGAGGCCCGAGTTCATCGACTCGATGGACTTGACCCGGCCCAGGTTGACGCCCGAGTCGAAGAACTCCGCCTTGCCGTCGTCGCCGAGGATCGTGTTCTGACCCGTCGTGGCCGTGATCGTGTCGCCACCGGCACCTCCGATGACGGCGTTCGTGCCGGCCGTGAGTGTGATCGTGTCGGCGGCGCCAGAGGCGTGGACGCCATCCTTGTTCGAGACGGAGAGCAGGACGCCCGTCGCCGAGAGCGTGAGCGTGCCGTCGTCGCCGAGCACCACCGCCTTGGCGTCGGCCGTCGTGCCGTTGATCGTGATCTCATCGCTCTTGGCACCGCCGGCGATGACGTTGAAGCCCGTGCCGACCGTGATCTTCTCGGCGCCGCCGACCGAATCGTTGAGCGTGGTCACGACCGTCTTGCCGTCGGCCTGGACTTCGAGCCTGCCCTCGTCGCCGAGGACGTAGTTCGTGCCGGCACCGATCGAGATCGTGTCGTCATCGGCTCCGGCGATGACGGTGTTCGTGCCGTCTTCGAGCGTGATCTGGTCCTTGCCGCCGAGGCCCGAGTTCATCGACTCGATGGACTTGACCCGGCCCAGGTTGACGCCCGAGTCGAAGAACTCCGCCTTGCCGTCGTCGCCGAGGATCGTGTTCTGACCCGTCGTGGCCGTGATCGTGTCGCCACCGGCACCTCCGATGACGGCGTTCGTGCCGGCCGTGAGTGTGATCGTGTCGGCGGCGCCAGAGGCGTGGACGCCATCCTTGTTCGAGACGGAGAGCAGGACGCCCGTCGCCGAGAGCGTGAGCGTGCCGTCGTCGCCGAGCACCACCGCCTTGGCGTCGGCCGTCGTGCCGTTGATCGTGATCTCATCGCTCTTGGCACCGCCGGCGATGACGTTGAAGCCCGTGCCGACCGTGATCTTCTCGGCGCCGCCGACCGAATCGTTGAGCGTGGTCACGACCGTCTTGCCGTCGGCCTGGACTTCGAGCCTGCCCTCGTCGCCGAGGACGTAGTTCGTGCCGGCACCGATCGAGATCGTGTCGGCGCCCGCACCGGCAATGACGACGTTCGTGCCGCTCTGGAGCGAGATCGTGTCGTCGTCGCCGACGTCGGACTCGGTCGTCTCGGCGAGGGCAAGCGTGCCGTCGGCGGCGAACGTGGCCCGTCCGGTGTCGGAAAGCACCGTGTTCGTGCCGCCGCCGGCCGTGATCGAGTCCTTGCCACGGCCGGTGATCACCGTGTTCACGCCGTTCTGCAGCTCGACCGTGTCGGCCGCGCCGTTGGTGTCGCCGATCAGGCCGGTGATCTCCTTCACCTTGCCCGTCACGTTGGTGAAGTTGAACGAGCCGTTGTCGCCGAGCACGATGCCGACGCCCGCGGCGCCGCCAGCCAGCACCCGGATCGTGTCGGCGCCGCTGCCGCCGATCACGGCGTTCGTGCCGGCGCCCAGCGTGATCGTGTCGTTGGCTCCCGTGCCGGGCTCGATTGACTCCATCGTCGTCTCGGTCACCCCCACCGTGATCCGGCCCGCGTCGCCGATCACGTAGTTCGTGCCCTCGCCAAGCGCGATCGTCTCGGCGCCCGCGCCGGCGATCACCCGGTAGATGCCCTTGCCGAGCGTGAACGTGTCGGCCGCGCCGGCCGAGGGATTCAGGCTCTCCGCAAGCGTGAGGGCCCCGGTCGCGTCGAAGGTCGCCTTCCCCTCGTCGCCGAGGATCGTGTTCGTGCCGTCCCCGGCCGTGATGGCGTCGGCGGCCGCACCCGCGATGACGACGTTCGTGCCATTGGCGAGCGAGATCGTGTCGGCAGCGCCGACGCCCGAATCGGTCGTCTCGGCGGAGAGCAGGACGCCGGCACTGGTGAGCACGAGCCGGCCGTTGTCGCCGAGCACGACGGCCTTCGCCGCGGCCCCGCCCTTGGCCTCGATCGAGTCGCCGGCGGCGCCGCCGATCACCACATTCGTCCCGTCGCCGAGCTCGATCGAGTCGGCCCCGCCGGTCGAACCGTTGGTCGAGGTGATCTCCGTCGTGCCGGCCTTCGGGCCAGCCGTGAAGACCTCGATCGTCCCCTCGTCGCCGAGCACGTAGTTCGTGCCGTTGCCCGCCTCGATCTTGTCGGCGCCCGCACCGGCGATGACGACGTTCGTGCCGCTCTGGAGCGTGATCGTGTCGTCGTCGCCGATTCCAGTTTCGGTCGTCTCGGCGAGGGCGAGCGTGCCGTCGGCGGCGAACGTGGCCAGGCCGGTGTCGGAAAGCACCGTGTTCGTGCCGCCGCCGGCCGTGATTCTGTCGGCCCCACGGCCGGTGATCACCGTGTTCACCCCGGCCTGCAGCTCGACCACGTCGGCCGCGCCGTTGGTGTCGCCGATCAGGCCGGTGATCTCCTTCACCCGGCCCGTCGCGTTGTCGAATTTGAACGAGCCGTTGTCGCCGAGCACGATGCCGATGCCCGCGGTGCTGCCAGCCAGCACCTTGATCGTGTCGGCCCCGCTGCCGCCGATCACGGCGTTCGTGCCCGCGCCCAGCGTGATCGTGTCGGCAGCGCCCGTGCCGGGCTCGATTGACTCCATCGTCGTCTCGGTCGGGCCCACCGTGATCCGGCCCGCGTCGCCGATCACGTAGTTCGTGCCCTCGCCGAGCGCGATCGTCTCGGCGCCCGCACCGGCGATCACACGGTAGGTGCCCTTGCCAAGCGTGAACGTGTCCACGTCGCCGACCGAGGGGTTCGTGCTCTCCGCGAGCGTGAGGGCCCCGGTCGCGTCGAAGGTCGCCTTCCCCTCGTCGCCGAGGATCGTGTTCGTGCCGTCGCCGGCCTCGATCGAGTCGGCACCGCGGCCGCCGATGATGACGCCCGTGCCACTGCCCGCCTTGATCGTGTCGCCCCCGCCTACGGTGCCGGTGGACTCGACCTTCGTGACCACCGAGCCCGTCAGTTCGACCACGCCCTCGTCGCCGAGGATGATCGCCGTGCCGGCGCCGTTGGTGAGTGTGTCGGCGCCCGCGCCGCCGATGAGCACGGCGAAGCCGCCGGCGTTCACCAGTTCGTCGTCATCGTCACCCGTGCCGGGCTTCGAGGCCACCTTCGTGGGCACCAGCGTGGTCGCGTCGAGCGTGATATCGGCGTCGTCGCCGACGAGGAACACGATCCCGCCGACGGCCGTGGTGAGGCTTGAATCCGACGTGTTCGTGATCGTGTCTTTGCCGCCGAGGCCGAGGGCCACGAGGGTGCCCTTCACCGCGGCGGTGCTCGCGACCGTGATCACGTCGGCGTAGGCCGTGGCCCGCACGTCGATGAGCTTGGCCTCCAGCTCGCCGGCGAGCGTGATCGTGGAGCCACGGGTGTCGGCGTCGTCGTAGCCGCTGCGGATCTCGATGAAGGTCGTCGCCGCCACCGCGGAGCCGGCCGCCAAGTTCACGTCGTCACCCGCGTGGAGCACGACCTTGCCGTTCGTCGACCGCAGCGACCCGGTGGACGTGACGGTGATGTCGTCGCCGTCACTCGCCGGGTTTTCCAGTGCCTTGACCAGGATGTCGGCGGCCGCCGTGATGCTCGTGGTGATCTCGACCGGGCTGTGGGCCGTGAGCCGCACCTGGCCGCCCGACTCGATGCCCTTCGTCCCGCCCGTCACGCCTCCCACCACCAGCGCGCCGGTGTTGTCGATGAAGCTGCTGCCGGTCGTCGACTTGCCCTCGACGTTGGCGATCTTCGTCGTGATCGGCTTGTCGGCCGCCCCGATGTCCTGGGAAGCGAACAGGTAGACCTTGCCCGAGGTGATGTTGAAGCTCGCGGGGTCGAGACGGGCGTCGATGATCTTTCCGGCCAGTGCGCTCACGAACGACGTGGCCGTGGCGCCGGTGCCGATCGTGTCGAGCCGCAGATCGCCATCGAGCTCGTTGACGTAGACGTTGAGCAGGCCCGCGGAGATCTTCACCCGGCCGGCTGCGCTGGTGCTGCTGTCGATCTCGAGTTCGGCGCCCGCGTTGCCCACGCCGCCGAGGACCGATTTCAGCGTGATCGAATTGCCCGAGACGTCGGCCGCGACGGTCTCGGGTGCCACGTCGGCGTCGAGGATCGAGCCCTGGGCCTCGAGGATCACGTCGCCCGCCGAGGCCGAGATGGTGTTGATCCGCATGGTGCCCACGGCCTCGCGGACGAACACGCCCGTGCCGGTCGCGGTGAGCGTTTCACCCGCGGGGCCCTGCTCGATGTCGAGCAGGTCGAGGGCGGTGCCGACCGTGCCGGTGCCGCCAGCCGTAAGCGTGATGCTCGCGGCCTTGACGTCGGTGAGGTCGCTCGCGTTGCCATCGAGGATCGAGCCGGACCGCGTGACGAGCACGGCGTCGCCCTGCTGCGAGTAGATCGTCTCCACCCGCATGTCGCCGGCGTCTTCCGTGAGATAGACCGTGCCGCTGGCCCGGGCGGTGAGCATGCCCGTGGCTGCGGCGTCGAGCCGCAGCGGCAGCGCCTGCGTGCCGATGCCGCCATCCGAGGCCTCGAGCACGAGATTGGTGCCGCTCACGACCACCGTGGTGGTGGCGGTGCCGGCCGCGGCCTCGATCTTCCCGCCCGTCTTCACGGTGGCGTCGCCGCCGGCCTTGAACTGCCTGACGGCCAGGTCCGCCTCGGAGCCGACGAACGCGTAGGCGGCCGCGGTCACGTCGAGCGTGCCCGTGGAGGCGATCGTGAGGTCGATGTCGTCCCGCTGGGCGACCTCGATGAAGGTCGGAGTCGCGTTCGCGGCCAACGGATCGAGCACCACCGGCGTGATGGTGACCGTGCGGCCGGATTCAGGGACGACCTGGTTCGTGCGGACGAGCGTGAGCACGTTGCCCGCGACGCTCTTGATTTCCCAGACGGTGCGGTCCGGGGTGGCGTTGGACGTGCGGCCCTCGACGCGGATGTACTTGCCTGCCGCGAAGCCGTCGTCGGCCCAGGAGCCGCTCGCGCGGGTGAGCGTGTCGCCGCCGGTCGCGTTTCGGGCGAACGTGACGGCGCCCGTGAACTTCGTGCCGCTGATGAACGTCACGTCGGCCCGCTCGGCGGCGGCGAGGATCACCCGCTCGTCGGTCGTGAGCTGCCGGGACAGATCGATCGTGATCGGCGCGGAGAACGATCCGACGGCGCCGCTGCCGGCCACGCCCGTCTTGGCGGTCGTCACGATCGTGACGCTCTGGCCCTTGATGTTGTCATCCTCGATCGTGATCTGGGTGTCGGTCACCGGCTTGAGGAGGCCACCGCCGACCATGTTGAGGAGTTCGTCCTCGGTCCAGATTTTGATGCCCGCGCGAAGCGTCGCCGCCTCGTCCGTCGAGAGGACGTAGGCGAAGTCTTCGACGAACGTCGCCGTCAGGTCGCCCGCTGCATAGTTGGGGCTTAGGTACGTGGGGGCAGGGCGGGAGTACCCGGCAAACTCCCCGTGCAGCGTCCGGTACTGCTGCGTGCGGGAGTTTTCCAGCGTGGTGATCGCGGCATCGATCCCGGCCGGCAACAGGCCCTGGTCTTCGTAATAGACGCGGTAGGCGTTCTCCTCCTCGGCCGTCAGGCGGATCGTGACGGTTGCGTCGTAGACGGCCGGGCTCGCCGTCGTGTT
>JBAXUY010000093.1:0-11558 GCA_037129475.1 Planctomycetia bacterium
TCGCCGGCTCGCCGGAGTCGCCCCCTTCGAGGGCGTTTTGCCGGATGTCGAGCCGCAGCCCACCCTGCCGCGTCGATTCGTCGATGCCGTGGCAGTGAGCGCAGTGCTCGGCCAGAATCGGCTGCACGTGCTTCGCGAAATCGATCTGCTCCGGCGCCGCGCCGTGGACGATGCCGGCCAGACCGATGACACAGGCGCAACCAAGCAAGGCACGCCAGACTCTGGCAAAGCTGTGCACCATAGGATCGCTCCTCTGGAAATCACCCGCTTCGCCGTCGGGCCGAAAAAACCGTGGCCCAACGCGGACCCCGAGGGGTCGATCGGCGGAACAATCATTACTATATCGTCGAAATACGGCGGGAGAATGGATCCACCCGCGGAACGTCGTCTCTGCCCGGGAAAAAGCCCCATGTCCGCCGCATTCGTGGCCAATGACCGCATCGCCGCCGAGGAATTCGCCGGAGAGGTGGTCCTGATCGACATCGAGAAGGGCGTCTACTTCAGCCTGCAGGGGGCGGCGGTCGACCTGTGGCGCGCCTTTTCGGCTCCGCGAAGCCCCGCTGCCGTGCTCGACATGTTCGCGGCCCACGGCGCCGACCGCCAGGCGCTCGAAGCCGCACTCGGTGATCTGTGCCGTCACGATCTGGTGTGCGAGACGGCGGTGCCCGCCCTGCCAGACATCGCGTGCTCCGCGCCGGCCGGCGGGTTCGCCGCGCCGGTCGTGGCCGCGTTCTCGGACCTCGCGGAACTGATCGCGATCGACCCGGTGCACGAGGTCGACGCGACCGCCGGCTGGCCGCTCCGCCCTGCGAACTTCCCCGATGTCTCCTGACGCCCTCGCGTCGCCGCGGGACGCGGCGGATGCGCACGCCGACTCCACGCGTGCGCTGCTCGCCCTGCTCGACGACGCCGTCGGTCGCGTGGAGGCCGAAGCGACGTACACGGGCCGGTTTCACGTCGGCCGCCACGCGTGCTGGATCATGGGCAACGATGCAGCGCTCACCATGCGGCTCACGCGGTGCCTCGTCGCGGCCGAGGACGGGTCGGCACCATCCGACCTCACGCTCGCGGTGTTGCGCGGATCAGCGGTGGCAGGCGCGGCCCCGCCACCATGGAACCTGCCGCACACGAGCCCGCGCCACCTCGAACGGCTGCACGTCGACCAGGCACGCGGGCTGCGGGCGTTCTACGACCACGACCGCCGGTTCTGGTCGATCTGCGACGCCGCCACCCGCCGCGGCCTGTTCTGGATCGCCGACACGGCGGACGTGCCGTTCTGGGAGGAGGCGGCGCCGTTCAAGGCCACCTTCAACTGGTTCCTGGCCGGCACGTCGGCCACGCTGCTCCACGCCGGCGTCGTCGCGCACCGCGGCCGCGGCGTCCTGCTCGCCGGCCCGGGCGGCTCCGGCAAGTCGACCACGGTGATGGCGGCGGTCGCCGCCGGCCTCGGCACGTGTGGCGACGACCTCGTCGTCGTCGACGACGGCGCCGGAGCGTGGACCGCCTACGCGCTCTACGACGCCGCGAAGTTTTTTCCGGCAGAGCCCACCGGTCGCGTGCCGGATCTCTTCACGAGCGCTGCCGCGCGGCCCTGTGGCGACAAACTGCTCGTACGGTATTCCGACGTGGCTCCCGGGCGGCTCGTGCGATCCGTGCCGCTCGTGGCCCTCGTGCACTGTGTGATCTCGGGGCAGGCGTCCACCACGATCACGCCGCTCGCTCCCGGCGCCATGCTGCGGGCGCTCGGGCCGCCGACCGCATTTCTCCTGCGCGGTGCGGAGCCCGAGACGCTCCGCAAGGCTGCTGCGCTCGTGCGCGCCGTGCCGTCGTTCACGCTCGCCCTCGGAACGAATCCGGCCGAGGCCATCGATGCGCTCAAGGTCTGGATCGACGAGGGCTGCCGATGAACGACCGCATATCAGTGATCATGCCGTGTCGCAATGCAGCGCCCTATCTCGACGCGGCGCTCCGGTCGGTGTGGCGGCAGGAGCGGCCCGTGCACGAAGTGGTGATCGTCGACTGCGCATCGGGTGATCGCTCCGTCGACGTGGTCCTCGAGCATGGTGCGGCGGGGCATCCGGTGCGGCTCGTCTCCGAGGGCCCGCTCACACCGGCCGCAGCCCGCAACGTGGCGATCGCCGAGGCATCGGGCGACCTCTTCGCCTTCCTCGACGCCGACGACCTGTGGCCCGCGGGCAAGCTTCAGCGGCAGTTCGGCCGTCTCTCCCGCGCGCCGCATGTCGACATGGTGAGCGGGTACGTCCGCTACTTCGACACCGCCGCTGCATCGGGCCTCGAGCCCGCGGCCGACAGTCGTACCGAGACGATCTTCCATGTGCATCTCGGCGCATGCATCTACCGCCGAACGGCCTTCGACAAGCTGGGCGGCCGATTCGATGAAACGCTGCTCTACGGCGAAGACGTCGACCTCATGCTACGGGTGCGGGAGAATGCCGTGCCGTTCACGATCCTGCGGAGCGTCGAACTCTTCTACCGACGGCACGCGGCGTCGCTGATGGCGGCCGACAATCCCCGCCAGCAGGCCGACTTTCGTCTTGCCACCCACAAATCGATCCTGCGGCGGCGCGCGGCCGGCACGCTCGCGACGCCGCTGCGCGACTTCGCGAGCTTCGTGGAGCCGCCATGACGACGATCAGCGTGATCATCCCCGCGCACGATGCGGCCATGACGCTGGGTGAGACGCTCGCGAGCGTCCGTGCGCAATCGCGGCGCGCCGACGAGGTGATCGTCGTAGACGACGGCTCGAGCGACGATACCGTGGCGGTCGCGACCGCCGGCGGCGCCGCCATCATCCGACAGGCCCACCGCGGCGTGGCGGCCGCCCTCAACGCTGGGCTCCACGCCACACAGGGAGACTTCGTGGCGTTTCTCGACGCCGACGACCTCTGGGATGCCGATTGCCTGCGCGAGCAGGAGCGACACCTCGCCGCACGGGCCGACCTTGCCGGCAGCGTCGGGCGGTTCAGCGAGTTTCCCTGTCCGACGCTCCCGGCCGACGTGGCAGCACGGTTCGTGCCACGAGTGAACGAGCCGGCATGGCTCGCCGGCGGCATGCTCCTGCGGCGGTGGGCCTTCGACCGCGCAGGGTTGCTCGACGAGTCAATCCGCGTGGGCGCGTGGGTCGAGTGGGTCGACCGTGCCCGCCACGCGGGCTGCACGTTCGACGTGTTCGATGCGGTCGTGCTCCGGCGGCGCCTGCGGCCCGGCACGCTCAGCCAAAGCGCCGTCCGCAACGCCAGTCTCCTCACCGTGGCCCGCGCGGCCCTCGCCCGACGCCGACCTCCGTCCCCATGAACAACACGCCCGATCCCGTTGCCGTGCCGCGCGGAGGACTCGATCTCCTGGTGCGGGCTGCGCTCGCTCCCGAGGTCGAGGCGCGCGCCGCGTGGCGCCGCTGGCGGGCCGAGCACGATCTCGACACCACGTCGTGGAGCGAGGTGCGGATGCTCGCGGCCGTGGCCGGCCGGATCGCCATGCTCGAGGAAGACGCCGATGTCAGGCCCCGCGTGGAGGGCATCCGCAAGTTTCTCTGGGTGCACACGCAGATGTGCCTCGAACCGGCCGGGCCGGCGCTCACGGCGTTGTCGGAGGCCGGCATCCCGGTCTTACTGACGAAGGGCGCCGCACGGGTCGTCGCCCAGCCTGCGTCGGCACACGAGCGGCTGATCCGCGACGTCGATATGCTCGTGCCGCTGGCGTCGGCGGAGCGGGCGCTCACGCTGCTGCGCGGCGCAGGCTGGGCACTCCGCGAGCCGCCGTGGGCCGTGCAGGCGCGGGCGGCGAGCGCGGTGGCAGGCCATCATGCCTGGACCGTTTGCAAAGGTCGGGGCGAGATCGACCTCCACCACTTCTCGAACCACCTGAATCGACTCACGGGTGATGACGACGGGCTCTGGAGGAGGGCGACCACGCACCAGTGGCGCGGCGCCACCGTGCACCTGCCTGCGCCCGCCGACGCCCTCGTTCTCGCCGTCACCCACGGCGTGCGCTGGTCGCGGGACGGCGCCGCCGACTGGACGGTCGACGCGGCGAGCCTCATCGATGCCGGCACGATCGACTGGAACGTGGTGATGGCGGAGGCCGACTCGCGTGTGCTGCACGCCGCGCTCCACGCGGGGCTCGGCTACCTGCGCGACGCCCTCGGCCGCGCCGTGCCTGCCGACGTGCTGCGCCACCTTGAATCACGCTCGACGGATTTCGAGCGTGCGGAACTGGCGTGGTATGCCTCGAGCCCCGATCCGGTGACGGCCGAGGAGAAACAGGCCGCGCTCGCCATGGCGGCCCTGCGGGCGCATGTCCGGGCCGGCATTCCAGATGGCGGCCACCGTGGACCGTTGACCGTGCTGCCGGTCGCTGATGTCCGCGGAACTCTGGCGCCGGGCGATGGCATGGTCGCATGCCCGATTCCCAACGCTGCCCTCCAGGACTGGTTGCTCGTGCGGCTGGAACTCGATGCCGCGTCGTTGCCCGCGACGACAATCCTCTCGGCGGAACTCCGTTGCCCAGGGCTCTTGGTCGGCGATGGGCCAGGCACGCGGGGCCACACGGCGGCCGGCCAACCGGTCATTCGCTTCGAATGGCAGCTGCCGGCAGCACTCACCACCCTCAGGCATCTCGAGCGCGTCTCGCTGTGTCTGTGGTCTGGCACCACGGCGTTTGCCGCCCCCGCCACAATCCCCGTGACCGTGACGTGGCACCGGCTCGTCAGGACGTAGCCACGAGCGCGGCGTGGAGAATCTCGACGGGGTGGCTGGCCTCGCGGCCCGTTCCGTCTTTGATCTGGTGCCGGCAGCTCGTGCCGGGGGCGGCGAGGAGCACTTCCGGCCCGGCCGCTCGCACCGCGGGAAAGAGCACAAGCTCGCCGATCTGCATCGACAGGTCAAAATGCTCGCGCTCGTAGCCGAACGAGCCGGCCATCCCGCAGCAGCCCGATGGGATCACCTCGACCGAGTAGTTCCGCGGCAGCGAGAGCGCCGCGACCGTGGGGGCGAGCGACGAGAGCGCCTTCTGATGGCAGTGGCCGTGGAGTTTTATTTCACGACGATCGGCGATGAATGCGTCGGGCGAGATCCGGCCGCGGTCGGCCTCGCGGGCGAGGAACTCGTCGATCAAGAGCGTGTGGCCTGCAAGGCTTCGGGCCGCTGCGGCAAGCCGCTCGGGCACGAGATCGGGATACTCGTCGCGAAACGACAGGATCGCCGACGGCTCGATGCCGACGAGTGGCGCGTCGGCGGTGACGGCGGTGGCGAGGAGTTCGACGTTGCGCGTGGCGAGATCGCGGGCGGCACGGACGAGCCCCTTGGAGAGATGCGCCCGGCCGCTGTCGACGTGCATCGGAACCACGACCTCCCAGCCGAGCGCCTCGAGCAGTTCAACCGCCCGAATGCCGATGGGCGCGTCGAGCGTGTCGGTGAACTCGTCGCAGAACAGGTGCACGCGGCCATGCGGTGCGGGAGATCGCCGCGGCGCTCGGCGGGCGAGCCAGCCGCGGAGCGTGGTCGCCGCGAGCGGCGGCAGCGACCGCCGTGGATGGAACCCAAGCACCTTCTTCACGACCGTCTTGATGCCCGGCGCCGTGACGGCAAGGTTGTAGAGCCAGGGAGCGAGGGCTGCCCGACGGAGCGACGCCGCGCTTTCGGCCACGAGCCGCGTGCGCAGCGGCACGCCCTGCCGATCGTGCACGTGCTGCTGCCACTCCGCCTTGAGCCGGGCCATGTCGACGTTTGACGGGCACTCCGATTTGCAGGCCTTGCAGGAGAGGCACAGATTCATCACCTCGGCGAGGTCCGGCCGCGACCACGGGTCGGCGTCTTGGGGATTCGCGAGCGCCTGCCGGAGGACGTTGGCCCGGGCCCGCGTCGTGTCGCGCTCGTTGCGGGTCGCCATGTAGCTCGGGCACATCGTGCCGCCGATGAGATGCGTCTTCCGACACTGACCGACGCCGGTGCATTTTTCGGCGGCACGGAGGATGCCACCGGTGTCGGCGAACCGGAACACCGTGTCGCGATGCGGCTCGGGTTCGCCAGGCACGATCCGCAGCGACGTGTCCATGGGTGGCGTGTCGATGATCTTGCCGGGATTCAAAATCCCCTGCGGGTCGAATGCCCGCTTCACCCGCGCGAGGAGCGCATAGCACTCGTCGCCGACCATCGTGCGGATGAATTCGCCGCGGAGCCGGCCGTCGCCGTGCTCGCCGGAGAGGCTGCCGCGGTATTTTTTCACGAGGGCCGCGACGTCGGTGGCCACGTCGCGGAACATCTTCAGGCCCGCGGGGGTGCGCAGGTCGAAGAGCGGCCGCAGGTGGAGTTCACCCGCCCCGGCGTGGGCATAGTGGACGCAGTCGATCGAGTACTTCTCGGCGAGCAGCCGGTCGAATTCGGCGATGTAGGCCGGCAGGTCCTCGACCGCCACGGCCGTGTCTTCGACGATCTCGCGCGGCTTGGCATCGCCCGGCACGTTGTTGACGAGTCCCTGACCTGCGCGCCGAAGTTCCCAGACCTTGTCGCCGTCGGCGCCATGGAGCACAGGATAGGCGTAGCCGAGGTTCGCAGCCCGGAGATCCGCCTCAAGATCGGCGAGCGCCCGCTCCACGCGGCCACGATCGGCATGCTTGAACTCAACCACGAGCACGGCGCCCGGGTCTCCGACGACGAACGCCCGATTGCGCGTCTGCTCGGCGTTGTCCTTCGTGCAGGCGAGGATCGTGTCGTCGATCAACTCGCAGGCCGTGAGCGCGACCTCGCCGCCGCGGCGGTGCATCGCCACGAGCGTGGCCCGCAGCGCTTCGTCCACGGAGCGGCAGTGGACGCAGACGAGCGCACCGGGTGGCGGCAGCGGGATGAGATTCAGCTCGAACTCCACGCCCACGAAGAGCGTGCCCTCCGAGCCGGCCAAGAGCCGGCACATGTTGAAGTCGACGGCGGCTGCGGCGTCGAAGCACGACGCGCCGAGGAGGGCGTCGAGAGCGTAGCCGGTGTTGCGGCGAGTGACCTCGGGCCGCGGAAACGAGTCGCGGATCAGCCGGCGGTTCGCCTCGTCACCGAGCATGGCGCGGAGTGCGGCGTAGATGCGGGTCTCGAGCGTGTCGGGGCCCGCGCACTTCGCGGCGAAACCGTCCGCGGAGAGCGGTCCAAAGGTCGCCTCGCTGCCGTCGGCGAGAAACCCACGGGCCTGCACGAGGTGGTCGCGGGTGGAGCCGTAGGCGATCGAGTTCGACCCGCAGGAGTTGTTGCCCACCATCCCGCCGATCATCGCCCACGAGGCGGTCGAGGTTTCGGGGCCGAAGAACAGGCCGTGCGGCGCGAGGAAGCGGTTGAGCTCGTTGCGCACGACACCCGGCTGCACCCGCACCCGCCGCCGCTCGACGTCGAGGGCCACGATCCTGTTCATGTGCCGCCCGAGATCGACGATGATCCCGCCGCCGACCACCTGGCCGGCGAGCGACGTGCCGGCCCCGCGCGGCACGAGGCCGACGCGATGCTCCGCCGCGAACTGCACGATCCGGCGAACGTCGGCCTCCGACTTTGGGCACGCCGCGGCCAGCGGCCGCTCCTGGTATTCCGAAGCGTCGGTCGAGTAGATCGTGCGAGAGAGCGGATCGGCGAGAAATTCCCCGTCGAGATCGGCGGCCAGCGCTGCGAGTGAAGGTGCAGGCGGGGGAGACGTCGGCATGGAATAAGCCTCGGGGGCAGGGCAACACCCTATCATGCGTTCGTGCCGAACCCGGCGGCAATGCCCACTCCGGTGGTTTTGTTACGAGATGCAGCAGGGAACACCATGGCCTCGACAACCGGACTCGTGACGAGCGACGCCTACACCGCGCATCGGACCGGCGAAGGGCACCCCGAGTCGCCCGACCGCGTGCGGGCGCTCGTGAAGGACTAGCCACCGATGGCCCAACTTTCGCTCTTCTCGGGCGCCGATGGCGTCGATCCGGTGCCGGTCGATGAAACGATCGCCCGCACGGCCGCCGGCCTGCCCGCCCGCATCCGGTTGGGCACGTCGAGCTGGTCGTTTCCCGGGTGGACGGGCCTCGTCTATGCTCCGCGCAATGGCAAGCCGGCCACCGAGCAGGTGCTCGCGCGGCATGGCCTCGCAGCCTATGCCCGCCATCCGCTCCTGCGCACCGTGAGCCTCGACCGCACGTTCTACGCGCCGCTCACGGCGGAGGAATTCGCCCGCTATGCGGCGCAGGTGCCGGACGATTTTCGGTTCGTGGTGAAAGCCCCGGCAGCGGTCACCGACCCGGTGATTCGCAAGAGCGGCTCCGGCGAGGCGGCCCGCGACAATCCGACGTTTCTCGATGCCGCCACCGCGGCCGCGGCATTCGTCCAGCCGGCGCTGGCGGGCCTCGGCCAGAAGGCCGGGCCACTGGTCTTTCAGTTTCCACCGCTCGGGCGGCGCCTGCTGGCCGACGTGCCGCGGCTCGCGGCCCGGCTCGCGGCGTTCGTCGCAGTGCTGCCGCGGGGGCCGCTGTACGCCGTCGAGGTGCGCGACCCGGAACTCGCGACGAGTGATTTTGCCACGACACTCGGACACGCCGGGGCGGTGGTCTGCCTCGCCGTCCATGCGCGAATGCCTCCCGTCGAGGCTCAGGCCCACGTGTTTGGTGTGAATGCCGCGGCAGGTGGGACGCTCGTCGTGCGCTGGAATCTCCATGCCGGCAGGGCCTACGACGAGGCGAAGGCGGAATACTTTCCGTTCAACCGGCTCGTCGAGGAGGACGCGCCGAGCCGTACCGCACTGGCACGCTTGGCCCGGGCCGCGGCCTCCGCGGGCCGCGACGTATTCATCACGGTCAACAACAAGGCGGAGGGCTCGGCACCGCTGTCGGTCGTGCATCTGGCGAAGGCGATCGCGGCGGGCGACTGAATTCGATCATCGCCCGGGTCGGAATCCGCCGTGATTCGCGGCCCGCGTGCTCCACGCGGCTGCTTGCGGGCATTTTCCACGATCCGTACAACACGGTTTCCACAGACGCGTCTCCACGAGGGGTTTTCAATCATGGCCACGGCCACCGCTGCGAAGAAGTCCGCCAAGCTGCCCGAAGCGAAGAATATCTCGAGCGCGCTCGACAAAGCCCTGAACGCCGGCACAGGCATCCTCCGGCTCTCGCCCACGTGGGTGCCGCGGAGCTTCCTCCATCCTGGGAAGCGGGTTCGGCTGCACCCCGACGACTACTACGCCTACGGCCTCGACCGCGGCGGCATCGACGAGCGCTGGTTCGCGAGCACCACGGAGGCCGCGAACGAAGGCCGCGTGCCCGACGAAGGCCTCTCGTGGTGCATGTTCGACGGCGAGCGTTTTTTGTTGCGGGATGCCGTCGCCGAGGGCGGTGCAAAACTGGTCGGCAAGGCGATCTGGGACCGCTACAAGAAGTGGCCGGTGTACTCGAAGTTCTTCGACAACATGGGGCCGATCCCCCACCACATGCACCAGTCGTTCGCCGACGCGAAGCTCGTGGGCCAGGAAGGCAAGCCCGAGAGCTACTACTTCCCGCCACAGTACAACAACTGCGACAACAACTTCCCCTACACGTTCATGGGCCTCGAGCCCGGCACGACGAAGGACGACCTCCGCCGCTGCCTCGAAAACTGGAACAAGGGCGACAACGGCATCCTCTACCACTCGAAGGCCTACCGCCTCGAGCGGGGCACCGGCTGGCTGATTCCGCCGGGCGTCTTGCATGCCCCGGGCTCACTCCTGACCTACGAGCCGCAGTGGGGCAGCGACGTGTTCGCGATGTTCCAGTCGCTCGTCGAGGGCCGTGCGGTGCCGTGGAGCCTGCTCGTGAAGGACATGCCCAAGGAAAAGCACCACGACATCGACTTCATCATCAGCCAGCTCGACTGGGAAAAGAACGTCGACACGCACTACAAGGAAAGCAACTTCCTCGAGCCCATCGTGGACGAGAAGCGGAGTGCTCCCGGAGCCACCGACAAGTGGATCGTCTACGGTCATGTGGACGGCAGGCAGCTTTTCAGCGCCAAGGAGCTCACGCTCGAGCCGGGCGCGAAAATCACGATCCATGACGCCGGCGCGAGCGGCTGGATCACGGTGCAGGGCGAAGGGAAGGTGGGCGTGCACGCGGTGGCCACACCGACGCTGATCCGCTTCGGCGAGATGACGGCCGACGAGCTCTTCATCACGGCCGACGCCGCCGCCGCGGGCTACACGGTGGAAAACACCGGCCCCGGCCCGCTCGTCTCGCTCCGCTACTTCGGCCCCGACGTCCACCCCGATCTCCCCAAGCACGGAAAGGCGCTCTAATGCCGCACGCCGCCCCGAAACTCCACAACGCCATGTGGCCCGGCCTCGTCGGCAAGGGCACCGATCCCGGCCAGGAGCCGCCGATTTCGCTCGAGCGGATGCTCGAACTGACCGCCGCGGCGAACATCAACGGTCAGAGGTTCGACGGCATCGACTACTTTTTGTTCCTGCCGCACACCAACCCCGAGGCCTCCGACGCGGAGCTGACGAAGATCGCCGACCTGATCGCGAAGCACGGGTTCACGGTCGGCTCGCTCGTGGCCCCGGTGTGGCCGGGCACGGTGGGCGACTCGGCGATGGGCGATGCGGCAGCGAAGGAAAAATTTCTCTCGGCCGTGAAGATGGCCTGCCGGATCGCGAAGGTGTTTGAAAAGCACGGCGTGCGGAAGTATGGCGTGATCCGGATCGACTCGGCCGAGTTTGGCGTGAACAAGTGGCGGGAGAACCCGAAGGCGAACACGGCGAAGATCGCCGAGACGTTCCGCGAAGCGGCGAAGATCGCGAAGGACAACGGCCAACGGCTCGCCGCCGAGGGCGAGATCTGCTGGGCGGGCATGCACTCCTGGAAGGACATCCTCGACCTCCTCGAGGAAGTGGGGATGCCGGAGACGCTCGGCTTCCAGGCCGATCTCGCGCACACCTATCTCTACCTGCTCGGCTACAACGCCCCGGAGCACGCCCTTGTGAAGCCGGGCTACACCGACGCCGAGTTCTGGCCCGCCTACGAGAAGATGGTCGCGAAGCTGCGGCCCTGGACGATCGACTTCCACGTCGCCCAGAACGACGGCGAGGTGCACGGCGCCGGCTCCCACGACAAGACGGGCAAGCACTGCCCGGCCGACGACCCGAAGGGCAAGCTCGACATCGTGAAGTGCTCAGGCTACTGGCTCAAGGACGCCGACAAGCGCGGCATCAAGCACATCTGCTGGGACGGCTGCATGTTCCCGAACAAGACGCTCGAAGACCCGAAAACCTGGAACACGATCTTGAAGACCATGATCGCCGTCCGCGACGCCCACGGGTGGGCATAATCTCGGATTCAGGGGGCGGCACAACGAACTACGGAACGCGAGGCGAGTGAATCGGCGAACGCTCGACGAGCATGGGGCCGCCGCGGCCCCCGCGAGGAGACTTTTGCCGTTCACTCGCCGGCCCACCTTGAACGACACGACACTCTGAAGGACTTGATAGGAACTACCACATGGCAAAGCAACTCCGCATCGGCATGATCGGCTACGGCTTCATGGGCCGCGCCCACTCCAATGGCT
>JBAXUY010000094.1:0-11218 GCA_037129475.1 Planctomycetia bacterium
CTTCCAGGATCCGCACCGCCTGGCCCGCTTCGACGCCACGCTCTACGACCTGCTCAGCCAGGCATGGAAGCAAGACCCAAAGCGCCGCGTGCCTGTTCAGCGCCGGTAGGACAGGCGTGTCTTGCCTGGCCTGATGCATCACCGGACTGCAGGGCATGTGATAACTACCCGCAATCGGAGCCGGCGGTAGGCATGCTCGACTCCGGTCGTGTTGAGAGTACAGGACTCGTGGGTTTTGCTCAGGCGCCGATAGTCCTCAACGACTCCCTTCGTCTGCGCGTGCCCACCGACCGACTCCGCCAAAAGTTCCTGGCGCCTACGAGTTGAGGAGGCGAGGGTTTACCCCTGCCGTTGAGACGGCGTATTTGACCAGCGCAGCCATGGATGGCGCAGCGCAGGCAAATCCGAGTGAGCGGAGGCCTGGAGGGCCGGAGTAAACGTCCGGCGAGACGGTACGGGGTAACCCCGAGCCGGCGCCAGCACATATCGCCATCCGATCCCTATGGCTCATCCAAGTGCCCGGTCTCGTTGAAGGCGACGAGTTCCGGGCCGGGCCAGTCGAGGAGCGTGAGCGAGGCGTTGGCGAGCGCGGGGAGTTTCGTGAACGGACGTTCGGCCGCATGCGCGAGGAGCGGATGCGTGCGGCCGAGGAGGCTGCCGAGCGCCGCGGTGAGCACGCCGCCGTGGGCCACCACGATCATGTGCCGCGACGAACGCTCTGCGAGCCTCTCGAGCGCGGCTCGGCCGCGGGCGGCCAGGCCCGCTCGCGATTCGCCGCCGGGGATCGCGTAGTCGGCGTCGCCGCTCCGCCAGCGGGCCACTTCCTCGGGAAACGCCGCCTCGAGGTCGGCCCACAGATGGCCCTGGAAGATGCCGGCGTGCAGTTCGGCGAGGCCCGCGTCGATCCGGAGCGGCAGAGCCAGTGCAGTGGCGATCGCCGTGGCCGTCTCCCGGGCCCGCGCGAGCGGGCTCGACCAGATCTCGTCGATCGCCACGTCGGCCGGCAGCGAACGGGTCCACGCGGCTAGCGCGTCGGCCTGGAGTCGGCCGAGATCGGAGAGCGATACATCGGCCTGTCCCTGCACCCGTGACTCGACGTTGTAAACACTCTCACCGTGCCGCACGAGGTACTGTCTCATGACAGTGTGGCAGCCTACCGCAGCGGATCGGCTGGCGGCAGGGCCGCGAGGTCGGACCGGCCGGATGCAGGCTGATGTCCGTGCTGCGCGTGGCCGGCATGCGTCTTCGAGAGCTGCTCGACGAACTCATGGCTCGAACCTTCGAGCACGAACACTTCGCTCGCAGCCTGTGGTGCACCATGCGGCCGCACGATGCAGATCACTTCGGCCCGGCCCTCGTGCTGCCGCACATGGTCGAGGAGCGCCCGTTCGCCGCCCGAGAGCTGCGTGGCCTCCGCCGCAGTGGCAGGCGGGGCGGACGTCACCGGCGCAGCGTTCGGGCCCGTGGAAGCCGTGGGCAGCGCGCCACCCCGGTCGCGGCGGTCGAACGACACCGGCGGCATCTCGGTCGGCATGCTCGGCACGCTCGGTCCGCCGGCGTCGGCCACGGCGCCGCTCGGATAGACGCTCTTGTACACGAATGCGAGGCCCGCCTCGTCGAGCTGCTCGTGGATCGCCGGCAGCGCGGCGAACAGCCCCTCGTTGTCCTCCGGATCGGCAGCGTTGCAGACACCGAGCAGCGTGCCGTCGACGCCGAACAGGCCGCCGCCCGACCGGCCCTGCACCGGCTGACCAGCCACCTGGACATTGGCCGGGCCGAGATACTTGTCGACGGCGGTGACACGGCTGTGATGAATCGTGGGGTCCTGTCCACCGTTGCAGCCGACGGTGACGACCGATTCACCCGCCGCGGTGATCCGCTGCGCTCCGCCCACCTTCACCGGCTCGACCGTCGCGTCGGTGAAAATGCTCACGAGCGCGAGGTCGCGCTTGAGATCCCACGAGATGACCTGGCCCGCCAGGCCGCGCGGTGCGCCGGGCCCGAAGAGATCGACCTCCACGCGGCCCTGCCCCTGTGAGTCGCGGAAGATGTGGCCGCAGGTGAGGATGAGCGCTTCCCCCTGTCGGCAATCGATGACGGTGCCGGTGCCCCACGACACGCCCTGCCCGTCGTCGACACGGAGCCGGGCCGTCGCGGCGAGCAGTCGCTGCTCGAGCGCCGCACGGTCGCCGGGCGGGAGCGTGCCGCGCGTGTCGACCGCAGCCGGGCGCGCGGGAACAGCGGATACGACGGCCGCAGCAGTCGGCAGCGGGTCCGGAGAGCGGGTGGGCAGCACGCGGGCGGGTGCGGCCGCCTGGGTCGGCGCGGCCGCCTCGAGGGCGAGCGGGGCGGGAGGACGGTGAGCCGGCAGCGGCATGCCCGGCACGGCCGCGAGTTGCGGAGTCGCGGAAGCGCTGACGGGAGCGGGAGCCGACACCTCGGGAATCCCGAGTGCGGAACGGCTCTTCTGGAGCAATTTTTCGAGTTCCTCGCGGGTGGTCGCACCGTCGATGCGACCCACCTCGTGCCCCTTCACGAGCAGGATGTAGCACGGCACACCCGTGATCCCAAACCGCTTGACGAGATCGGCCTCGCCGTCGACGTCGACATGCCGAACCGGCCAGCCAGCGGCGGAAATCTCACCAATCAGGGGTGCCATCGATCGACACGGGCCGCACCACGACGCCGCAAAATCGAGCAGCACGACGTCACCGGCTGCGAGCGCCTTCGCCGCGGCATCCACGGGAGCCGGCGTGGCGGCCCGGGCAACGAGCGGCATGCTCAGGGTGAGCCAGGCCGCGAGCCAAAGGTTTCCAAGGGACGGTCTCATCGCGTGCTCCGGCGTGCTCTCGAGACGGCTGCCCGCGGTCGCGTCGCGGGAGGGCGGATACTGGCGGCACCCCGCGCGCGCCACAAGGCCACTTTCACCGTTCACAGGACGGGCGTTGCCTGCCTCGTCACCCCACGCCCGCGCCGTTTCCCCGGCGCCTGCGCTGTTTCCCCGGTTCCGCACGGCCTCTACAATCCGCCGGCCTTCGAGCCCCCGGAGCATCATGCCCGACACCCGCGCCCGCCGAATCCTCGTCACTTCGGCCCTGCCGTACGCCAACGGCCATATCCACCTGGGGCATCTCGTCGAGTACATCCAGACCGACATCTACGTGCGCTTCCAGAAGCTGCGCGGGAATCGGGCGATCTATCTCTGCGCCGACGATACGCACGGCACCGCGATCATGATCCGGGCCCGAGCCGAGGGCCGCAGCGAACAGGAACTGATCGCCGCGATGCGGGAGGCCCA
Organism: Planctomycetia bacterium; assembly: GCA_037129475.1. Taxonomy (GTDB): domain Bacteria; phylum Planctomycetota; class Planctomycetia; order Pirellulales; family UBA1268; genus RGVT01. The sequence goes on from JBAXUY010000094.1 coordinate 3,299, forward strand.
CCTCGCCGACTTCGCCGGCTTCCAGATCGAGTTCGACCACTACGGCTCGACGAATAGCGACGCCAACCGCCGGCTCTGCAGCGAGGTCTGGCAGGCTCTCCGCAACCGGGGGCTCGTCGTCTCGCGGCCGGTGCAGCAGCTCTTCGATCCACAGGCGGGCGTGTTCCTGGCCGACCGCTTCGTGCGCGGCGGCTGCCCGAAGTGTGGTGCCGCCGATCAATACGGCGACTCCTGCGAACACTGTGGCGCGACGTACAGCCCGGCCGACCTCGTGCATCCCCGGAGCACGCTCTCCGGCGCCACGCCCGAGGTCCGGTCGGCCGAGCACCTGTTCGTGACGATCGAATCGCTCCATGGCTTTCTCGCAACGTGGACGAGATCGTCCGGCGCCCTCGACGCGCCGGTGGCCAACTACCTCGCCGGCCACTTCCTCTGCGATCCCCTGCGCGACTGGGACGTCTCCCGGCCGGCACCGTACTTCGGGTTCGAAATCCCGGATGCGCCCGGCCACTACTGGTACGTCTGGTTCGACGCGCCCGTCGGGTACCTCGCCGCGACGGCCGAGTGGTGCGCCCGGAACGGCGAGTCGTTCGAGGCCTGGTGGCGGCGCGACGGGGCTGGCGATCACCCGGCCGAGATCCATCACTTCATCGGCAAGGACATCACCTATTTCCACACGCTCTTCTGGCCGGCGATGCTCGAAGCTGCGGAGCTCGTGCTGCCCACGAAGGTGCGCATCCACGGCTTTCTCACCGTCGATGGCCAGAAGATGTCGAAGAGTCGCGGCACGTTCCTGCTCGCCCGCACCTACCTCGCCCACCTCGATCCCGCCGCGCTCCGCTACTACTACGCGGCGAAACTCTCTGGCGGCATCGACGACATCGATCTCAACCTCGAGGAGTTCGCCGCCAAGGTGAACGCCGACCTCGTCGGCAAGGTGGTCAACCTCGCCAGCCGCACGGCACGGTGGCTGGAGGCCACCGGCCTGGCAGCGACGTATCCAGACGACGGCGGCCTGTTCGCCCACGCCGCAGCCGACGGTGCCGAGATCGCCGCCGCCTACGAGGCTTGTGACTTCGCCCGCGCCATGCGGGCGATCATGCTCGCCGCCGACCGGGCCAACGCCTACGTCGATGCGGAGCAGCCCTGGAAGCTCGCCAAGGCCGGGCCCGGATCCGCCGCCACACTCCAGGATGTCGCGACGGTGGCGCTCAACCTGTTCCGGCAGCTCGCCGTCTACCTCGCACCGGTGCTGCCGAAACTCGCCGCCGATGCCGGTGCCCTCGTGGGCGGGCCGATCCGCGCCTGGGACGAGTCGCAGACGCCACTCGTCGGCCGGACTGTCGGTCCCTTCTCGCCGCTCATGCAACGCGTCGATGCCAAACAGATCGAGGCCCTGCTCGCCGCATCGCGGGCCGAGGCCGAGGCCACATCCAAAGGAGAACCCGCCGTGGACACGACCGCCCCATCGCCAACCGCCGGAGCCGATTCGGGCGCCGCGCTCGCCGCCGAGCCGCTCGCCCCCACCTGCACGATCGACGACTTCGCCAAGATCGATCTGCGGGTGGCACGGATCGTCGCTGCGGAGGAAGTGCCCGAGGCGAAGAAGCTGCTCAAGCTCACGGTCAGCCTCGGTGGCGACACGACCCGTACCGTATTCGCGGGCATCAAGGGGTTTCACGAACCCGCGGCCCTCGTCGGCAGGCTCGTCGTGGTGGTGGCCAACCTCGCGCCGCGGCAGATGAAATTCGGACTCAGCGAGGGCATGGTGGTGGCGGCCAGCGGCGCAGGTGCCGAAGGTGTCTACCTGCTGTCGCCCGATGCCGGCGCGCTCCCGGGGATGCGACTCCACTAGGCCTTAGACTTTCTCCATCCCCGGAGAATCCCCCATGGCACAGAAAACGATCCTGTTTCCCACCGATTTTTCGCTCGCCAGCGACGCCGCCCTGCCGCATGCCGAGGCGCTTGCGAAGCAGTCGAATGCGAGGCTCTTGATCGTGCACGTCGAAGAGCCGCCACTCGCCTACGGTGGAGGTGAGCTCTATTACGGGCTCCCCGAGCCGAGTTCCGAGCGGATTCTGAAGATGCTCGAAGACGTGAAGCCGGCCGACCCGAAACTGCCGTTCGCGCACCGGCTCACGATGGGCGACCCGGCCGGTGAGATCGTGCGGATCGCCGGTGACGAGGGTGCGGAGATGATCGTGCTCGGCACGCATGGCCGCACCGGCATGACACGGCTCTTGATGGGCAGTGTCGCAGAGGCGATCGTACGGCGGGCTCCCTGCCCCGTGCTCGTCTACCGCGAGACGGCGGAACGGCTCGCGGGCCGAAAGCCGGAGCCGGCCGGGGCCTGACGGGAGCCGTTCCGCCGATGACGACCCGACCGATCCTCGAACTCCGCGCCGGGCTCCGGGCCCGGTTGCGGATGCTCTTTGACGGCCGCGGATTCGTCGAGGTCGACACGCCCGTGCTCTCGCGCGAGGTGCTGCCGGAGGCACATATCGACCCGTTCGCCGTGCCCATCGACGGCAGCGACGGCGCGCCGCGCTACCTCCAGGCGAGCCCCGAGGCACACATGAAGCGGCTCCTGGCCGCAGGCTCCGGGCCGATCTACCAGTTCGCCCGTGCGTTTCGGGCGGGCGAACGTGGCACCCGACACGACGTCGAATTCGTGCTCCTCGAATGGTACGCGCCGGGCACGACACTCGACGACGAGGCCGCGTTCCTCACCGACCTCTGCGCGACGGCGCTCGGCACGACGGGGCTCGACCGTGTCACGTGCCACGAGGCGTTCATCACCCACGCAGGCATCGATCCGCTCGGCGCGTCACTCGCCGAGTGGCGGGCGGCGGGAAGCCGGACTGGCCTCGCGCTCCCCGCCGACCATCCCGATTCGTGCGATGCGTGGTTCGAACTTCTGCTGTCCGAGGTCGTGGCGCCCCGGCTCGGCCACGAGCGACCGACGATGCTCGAGGCGTGGCCCGTGTCGCAGGCCGCATTCGCCCGGCTCACCCCCGGGCCGCCCCCGACGGCTCGGCGGTTCGAACTCTTCGTGGCGGGCGTCGAACTTGCCAACGGCTGGGAGGAGGAGACGCGGCGCACGGAGCTGCTCGAACGGATCGCGACCGCCAACGCCGTGCGCGCCTCGTCCGGTCGCCAGGCCCTGCCGGTGCCCGCACAATTCGTCGAAGCCCACGGGCCCACGATGCCCGCCGGCGTCGGTGCCGCCCTCGGCTTCGACCGGCTAGCGATGCTCGCCGTGGGCACCCAGTCGATCGATGCGGTCCGCTGCTTCACGTCCCGGACGGCATGACGATCGCGTCCTCCACGGTACACGACGTCACGAGCCAGCGCTCGAACGACCGGCCCTGCTGCACGCCGACCGCGGGCGCGAGCACGAGCCGGGCGGTGCAACCCCGCCGTCCGGCAGGCGCGATCTCCACGACCCACGTGCCCGGTTCATCGCCGGCGCGCGCCCGCGTGGATGGGCCCTCGCCGATGCACGCGGCGAGCCTTGCGACCTGCTCGCGGGCCTCCGGTCCGCACATCGACTCGGCATCCGCCCGTCGCCCCTCGCGCACCGCCCGCACGAAGATCTCGGCCGCGGCCGTGGCGCGGCCCGCCGCAAGCGACCTCGCGACGACACCCGACGTGATCGCCTGGGCGCCGAAGCCCGTCGCCAGTGCGAGCCCCGCGATCGCTGCAAGCCGGCCGGCCTTCGGGGCCCCGTCGCGGTCCACGTCGGCGAGCGCCGCCACCGCCACCGCCACCGCCACGAGCGGCACCACGAAGAAGAACGGGCTCACGAGCACGAGCGCCGATAGCACGCCCAGCCCGAGCGCCGCGACCGCGAGCGTGCTCACGGGCCGGTAGCCCGTGGGCTCGCGATCGACGGGCAGGCTCGAGGCATTGGAGCGGGTGGCTTGCATGGCGATGATGGCGGCGGCACGCTGCCGGCCGCCGCGTCAGTTCGCGGGAGGATTCCCAGCCGGCGGCCCGCCCGAGAGTTGCTCGCGGCGCCGTGCGTACCGCTCGACGAAATCGGCATCAGGATCGAACGGCTGGCCGGTGATCGCGAACGGCCCGTTGCGCGACGACCCGCGCATCCACCACAGCCAGCAGCGATCGGGCTTGAGACCGAACAGCATGCTCGTGCCCTGTTTCGTGGGAATCACGTCGGCCCGCAGGGGTGCCGTGTGGAGCGAGAAGGCCGCGAACTCCACGACGGTCCACGCCGCCATCAGCCCCACGAGGATGCCGCCGACGAGCTCGACGTGCTTGTGAAACGAGACCTTTCGTTTCGTGAGCTGCTGCACCACGGCGCCGAGCAGGACGAGGATCACGCCGAACAGGAACCAGAGCACCCCGACGTCGAGAAAATACCTGTAGGGCTCGAGCGGCTTCTCCAAATACGCCACGAGCGGTTCGTACCAGGCGCTGGCGAGACTGGCAGCGAGGAGTACCGCGAAGAACAGGCCCATGGCCTGGAACAGGCCTCCCCGGGCCACCGCCACGGCGACGACGAGCAGGATCACGACGAATGCGAGGTTCAGGATCATGGCACGCTATCCCTTCTTGAGCACCCGCTGCACCTCGTCGAGCGACGTCGTGCCGGCCACGACGAGCGCGATCCCGGCCTCGGCAAACCGCTGCATGCCGTCGCGAACGGCCGCCTTGCGGAGCGTCGCCTGATCGACCTTCGCGGCGATCGCCTTGGCCACCGTCGGGCCGGCAGCCAGCTCGAAGATCGCGCCGCGGCCGAGGTGCCCCGTGCCGCTGCAGGCCGGACAGCCGAGGGCCGTCGCTTTCTTGAACGTCAACGCCTCCACCGCCGGCAACTTGAGCTTCGCAAGGAGCTCGGCCGGGGGCTGGTAGCCCTCGGCACACTTCGGGCAGAGTCGACGCACGAGCCGCTGGCAGGTGGCAGCCTGGAGCGAACGGGCCAGCACGTCGGGGGGCATGCCGAGGGCGAGCAGTTTTTCGATCGCCTGAGCCGCGTCGACCGCCTGCACGCCCACGACGACGAGCAACTCGCCCGAGAGCCGGACGAGTTCGGCGGCCAGTGCCTTGTCGCGCAGATCGGGCACGACCACGGCCGTGGGATAGCCCCGCATCGCCGTCTCGAGCACGGCTGCGGGCGTGAGTTTCTCCGCACCGCCCCAGCGGAACGGCTTGACGTTCTGGATCTCCTTGATGGGCGCCGCCGCGTCCTCGAGGATCACGAAGTCGCGGAGCAACCGATCGGCCGTGAGCACGACCTGCGTGAACGTGGTGGTGAGCCCCTCGCCGGGCGGCGCCGACACGACCACCAGGCCGTGTTCGAGCGTGAGGGCCTGCTGCAGCTTGGCGGCGAACGGCTCGGCCATGCCGAGCCCCGCGAGCGACTTGAACACCGGGGGCGGAAGGTCGAGCTCGACGACCAACCGCATCCCCGTTTCGGCAGCCTCGAGCACGACGCCGCAGGGGATCGTCTTCTTCTCGACGCCGATCTGGAATTTTCCCGCCTGCCGTTTCGCGGGCTTTGGCGGCATGCCGCACAGCGCCCTGACGGCCGCGACGAGTCCCGTCGTCGTCTCGCGGTCGAGCGGATCCGATTCCTCCCACACGTCGACGACCTTCAGGCCCTGCCGCTGCTTCACGATGCGCCGCGCCGGGTGCCAGATGCCGTCGATCTTCTGCCGCACCTTGGCCCCCTGCTGGTCGATCTCGACGAGCAGTTGCACGGCCCGCATCGCCACCGACCGCTGCAACAGTTCGCGAAACGCTTCGAAGCCGGGCTGGGCCTGCGCCTGATGGAGGAGCGCCTGCGGGGCGGCCGAGGCGTCGGGCGGCAGGGCCGTGATCGTGATATCGGGGAGCGAGTCGGCGAGTGAACGGCTCTCGAGATCGAGCTTGATGCCCATGCGCTTGAGCAGCGGCTGGGCCTGGCGGGCGGCCGCGTAGAACGCGTTGCGCAGCGAGAGAATCCGCTGGTCGGGCTTGATCGCGGCGTCGCGGGCGAGGCCATACGCCACGAACGAGCCGAGCCATGCGATGGCCGTGAGCCCGCACGCCGCCGCCGACCACGGAAGCCACCAGGCCCCGAGCGCGAGCACGAAGAACGGAAACGCGAGAATCGGCAGCCAGAGGGTGTCGAACGACTTCGGCCGGTGCTCGTCGCGGGCCGCCCACCCCGTCGTCGCGAGCCAGCACAGCACGAGCAGCCACCAGATCACGCTCGGCAGAATCGCCAGGCTGCCGGCGGGAGCCCGCGGCACGGGGGCCGGCTCCTCGACGGCAGGCGGAGGGGGGGCGTTCGGGTCGACCTCCTCCATCTTCGGGCGGGCGGCGTCCGCCGCCGGCTGGGCCATGGCGCCGCGAGGCACCTCCGTCAACGTCGCACACGCGAGCAGGACCGCCAGTCCGAACGCCCTCCGTGACGGCCCGAGTGGCGGCCGCGGCTCCTGCCGATGCGCCATCAAATGACTCCGATGCCCTTGAGGGCCATCATCAGCGCCTCGCGGTTGGGCGCGATATCGAGGGCGTCCTGGCGATCGATGAGCCCCTGGTCGATGAGGCTCTTGAGGCTGATCGTGAAGTCCTGCATGCCGTCGAGCGCCGACTTCTTGATGTGGTCGGCGAGCAGATGGTCCTGCGATTCGAGCACATACTTGCGCACGAGCACGTCGAAGAACATGACCTCGACGACCGGCACACGGCTCACGCCGGGCCGGATCGACTTGAGCAGTTTCTGGGCCACGATCCCCTTCATGTTGAAGGCGATCGCGCTGCGGATGGCCGCGTGTTCCTCCTGGGGAAAGAGGTCGAGGATGCGGGTGATGCAACTCGGCGCGCTGGCGGCGTGGATCGTGCCGAACACGAGGTGACCCGTCTCCGCGGCGTGGATGGCCGTCTTGAACGTCTCCACGTCACGCAGCTCGCCCACGAGGATGATGTCGGGGTCTTCGCGGACGGCGTGCTTCATGCCGATCTCGAAGTTCTTCACGTCGGTGCCGATCTCGCGCTGGTTGATGAGGCACTTGTCCTCGGTGAACACGAACTCGATCGGATCCTCGAGCGTGAGGATGTGCTTGCGATAGTTCTGGTTGATGTAGTTGAGCATCGAGCCGATCGTCGTGCTCTTGCCCGAGCCGGTGACGCCGGCGAGCAGCACCATGCCCTGGTCGAGCTGACAGAGCTTCTCGATCGACGGGGGCAGAAACAGCCCCTTGAAGTCGGGGATCGTGTTGTTGACGCGACGAGCCACCATGCCGAGCGCCCCCTGCTGGTAGAGCAGGTTCACGCGGAACCGCCATCGCACGCCGTCGACCACGCAGGTGTGGGCGAAGTCGCAGCCGCCGTCGTTCTCGAGGATCTTCCGTTGCCGCTCGTCGAGCATCGGCAGGCAGAGCTTGCGCATCTGGTCGTCGTCGATCCGCGGAGCCTTGAGGGGCTGAAGCGCGCCCTTCACCCGCATGAACGGCGGCTGGCCGACCTTGAGGTGCAGGTCGCTGCCGGACAGGCGCACGAGCGCCTCGAAGAGCCGGTCGACCTCGAGCGGTGGCCGAGCCCCCGCTGATTTCAGCGCGGCTGGAGCGGGCTCGGAGGGGGTTGTCTCGATCGTGGCCATGGCACGCCTGCCGGGCATTGCGACCGGCGTCACGAGCCCGCCGGTGGACGGACGGGGATACCCCGCCGCAGGAAAAGTTCCTTCACATCCCGGATCGTACACTCCCCGAAGTGGAAGATTCCAGCGGCGAGCGCCGCGTCCGCCCCGCCTGTCTCGATCGCGTCGGCGAGGTGCTCCGCGCAGCCCGCCCCGCCACTGGCGACCACGGGGATGCCGACGGCCCGGCTGACCGCGGCGGTGATCTCGAGGTCGTAGCCGTCGCGGGTGCCGTCGCGATCCATGCAGGTGAGCACGATCTCCCCGGCGCCGAG
>JBAXUY010000095.1:0-11188 GCA_037129475.1 Planctomycetia bacterium
AGAGCTCCAGCTCTGTCGATCGACAGGCCTGGAGGCCTGTCGCTACAGCGCCCAAAACGTTCGGTGGAGTCGGTCGGTGGGCACGCCCAGACGAAGGGAGTCGTTGAGCTCTGTCGATCGTCAGCCCCGGAGGGCCGGGTCATCACCAGCGGGCGGAGGCCCGCAAAGCAAAGATCGGCACGATGCCGATGCTTTGCGTGAAGCCGGTTTGGGCGAGTCAGGCAAGCGCCCCGACCACGCGAACGCTCGAAGCCGCATCACTCGGTCCGGCCGGTCACGATGTCGTGGGCGGCGCGTTCGATCGTGTGTTGCCGTTCGGCGAGCCGTTCGAGGGCCCGCAGCAACTCGGGCTCCTCCGCCCGCTCGACACCTTCGGTGAGGAGTTGGGCAAACCGCTTCGTGCGTGTGTTCACCCGGAGCTGCAACGAGCGGATCATCTTCAGTTCGGAGATCTTGTCGACGAGCGGCTGCTCGCCCGGTTCGGCGGACCGTCCGCCGGCCCCTCCCTGCTGCCGCTGCTGCTGGTCTTTTTGAGCCTTCTCGAGGGCGGCGAGCATCTCTTCGAGGTGAGCGACGAGGTCTTGGACGATGCCTCGGGTCGTCTCTCCGGCATCGCCGCGGCCGAGCCGCGCTGCGGCCTGCGTCGCATCGTCGCGCACCTGCTCGAGGGCTTCGGGAATCGCCACCGCCGAGCCGTCGTCGCGCACGAGCACGAGGGCCTTCGCGGCATCGGCGCCGACCGTCGCCTGGTCGCGGCCGAGCCGCGCCGCTTCGAGCTGCCGCTCGCGGTCCGCGCCGGGCTGCCCGGCGGCCGACTCGGCAGCGAGCTTGTCGACACCGGCGAGCACCGCCCTCTCGGCCCGCAGCATGCCGCGCAGCCGGGCTTCGAGCTGCACGAGCAGCTTCTCGACCTCCTCTTCTCGCATCTGGCGGAGAATCTCCTCGAGCTCGGCACGGGCCGTCTCGAGTTCCTCGACGGCCTTCTCCTGTTCGGCACGGGCGTCGCGCCGTCGTGCCTCGTCGAGTCGCTCCTTCGCCTGCTGCATCCGGCGTTTGGCGGCGTCGAGTCGCTGTCGGGTGCGGGCCGCCCGTGAGGCTTCGTCGTCTCCCTCGATCGGTTTCTCGCCAGCCTCGCCTGCGGACGACTGCCCCGCCTCGGAGCCTTCCTTGCCGTCGCCCGCGGCGGACGGCTTGCCGGGCTGCGACTCTCGCGACTCGCCGGGCTTCCCGTCGCCGGCTTGTCCTTCCTTGGCTTGGCCCTCTCCGGCTTGTCCTTCCTTGGGCTGGCCTTCCTGTGCCTCGCCTTTGGCATCCTGATCGGGGGCTGGCGGCGACGGCGTGTCGCCCGCCGCACCGGCCCGGGCGTCCATTCGCCGGGCGAAGCCCTCGATGTCGCGGGCGAGCGATTCGGTCTCTTCAGCCAGCTTCGCCTGACGGTCGGCGAGTTTGCCGCCGTCGGCGCCGGCTTCCGTCGACCCCTCGATGTCGCGCTGCTTGGCGATCGCCTTGGCGACACGGGCGAGGAACTGCTTCACCTCCTCCTTCGCCGTGGCCTGCTGACGATCGGTGTCGCCCGCCTCGAGGAGGCCGAGCAACTCCTGCAGTTTCTCCACCGCCGTCGCCTGGCTCGCACCGGCCTTCAAGAGTTGGCCCTGTTCGAGCAGTTTCACGATCACGTCGAGCCGATCGCCCACCTCCTGTTCCCGGGCCTGGGCGAACACCTCGCGAAGGAGCGCGGAGCGGCGCGGATCGCTCGCCGCGAGCAGGTCGGCGAGCCGGAGAAACGTGCGCTCGAGGTCATGGAATTGCCGGGCCACCTCCTGCTCCCGCGTGGCCAGGGGCGGCGGGCCGGCGGCGTCGCCGGAGGGTTCGGCGGCCGGGGCGACTCCGGCCAGGCTGCCGGCCGCCACGATCACCGCGAGGCGGCGCATGATGCCCGGCGACACGAACGAGCTTACGGTCGGCATGGCGTGGACCTCATGGCTGTTCGAGCGCCTCGCGGGCCCGCTGCTTCTGACGCCGCAGCGTTTCGGACCGGATCTCCTCCTGCGTGCGGATCAGGCCGCGCAGGAGGTCGACGACCTCGTTGAACGACTCCAGTTCCATCATCCTATCCAGCACCGCCCGCATCCGCGCCAGCACGGCGTCGACGTCCCTCACGATCTCCTCCCGCGGGGCCCGCCGCCGACATGCGGCGGCCACCCCGGGCAGATCCGTGGCGGCGATTCGGCCGAGCGGGTCGGCGATCTGCACCACGAGCCGGTTTTCGAGTTCGGGGGACAGCAGGGCATTGTTGGCGAGCTCGTCGCGAATCAGGCGGAATGCAGCGGCGATTTCGGCCGTTTCCCCGGCGGCGCGGGTCGTCGCCTCGAGCAGCCGCGCCACGTCGTCTCCTGCCGTGTCGTCGGCCGGGGCGCCCGCCGAAGCCGGGACGGCGAGCCGATCGCGGCTCTGCACGAGGTCGGCCACGGCGCTCTCGAACCTCCGGCGCAGGATGATCTCGCGGGCTTCGAGCATCGCGAGCATCGCTTCGGGGGTGACCACGTCGAGGCTCCACGCATCCGACGTGCCGACGTTCGATCCGCCGCCGAGCTGGCAGCCGTCGGTCGCGACGACTGTCACGGTGAGACCTCGGCCGGGGGCGAGGCCGAGCGGCTCGAGGGCGACTCGTTCCGGCGCGTCGGGAGGAAACTCCACGACCGCGGCGCCGGGCTGCACGCGGCCGACCGGGCTGTCGACGTCGGCGGCATCGGCGACGCGCAGGAGCACCCGGGCGGAGACGAGGCCGTGATCGTCGGCGATCGACCCCACGAACGGCAGCACCGCGCGCGGCGTGACGGCGGTGGAAATCCCGGGCATCCGCATCGCGACCTGGGGCGGCGCGTCGTTGACTGCCGAGAGCACGAACGACATCGGTTCGCGGTTGTCGAGCCCATCGGTGTCGGTAAACCGCACCACGAGCGTTCGATCTCCAGCCACCGGCCCGACCGACGCGGTCGCCGTCCGGCCTCCGCGCGCGTCGGCGAGCGTCCCCACGGCCTCCTCCGAGCCCTCGACGACCGCGGAAATCGTCGCTGCGGAGAGCGGCTTGGTGGCCGTGCACGTGATGTCGACCACCGATCCCGCAGGCACCTGCACGATCCGCGACGCGGACGCCTGCCGGCGCCCGCCGCCGAGATATTCGGGAAGCGTGTAGGCGATCTCGAGCCGGGCGAGGCCCGGCGCGTCCACCGCGACGAGCCGCAGGTTGCGCAGCCGAGCGTCGCCTCCGCGAACCTCGAGCGTGAGATCCTCCGTCACGTTCTTGAGCACGTGGCCGAACGCCTGGGCCCCGTCGACGACGCCGCCTCGCGTGCCCATGCGATCGGTCCGCCAGCCCCCGGCCCCACGGCTGCGGAGGTCGACGACGTCGGGAATGATCCGATCGGCGGCCGCCTTGACGATCACGTCGACGTCGCTGCCGCGCGCCACGATCCGCCGCCCCGCCACGAAGCCTTCGGCCGTGAGCGCGACCTGGCGCGGCCAGGGATCGTCGCGAAACAACACGTTGCGGCTCACCCACAGGTCGGCGATCGCGGGCCGGGCGACCGCCAGGCCCGCGATGCTCGCCACGCCGGCGAGCCCGGCGAGCACCAAGCCCATCAGGCGACGGCGGCGGAAGAGCTTCGTCCGATCCACCTGATCGACGAGCGCCGCGGCCTCGGCCGCCGTGCGCGCCAGGAGGCGGGAATCGACGTCGGCCCGGGGCCGATCGGCGAGTTCGATCGCGGTCGAAAGACTGTCGCGAAACGCCGGGTGGCCACGTTCCACGATCGTGGCAAGCGCCGTGTCCGGCAGCGGCACGGCCAGCCGACCCACGAGTTTTGCCAGCACGAGCCAGGCCAGGCCCGCGACCGCGACCACGGCGACCGCCATCCGCCACCAGGGCGGCGGCTCCAGCAGCCAGTCGACCGCCAGCGAGCCCCAAAACAGGATCGCGCCGGCCAGGCACATCAGCGTCAACGACTCCACCCAGATCCACCACCGCGTGCTCCGCCGCAGGTCGGCGAGCAGTCGACGCAGCGGCGCGATGTCGACGACGGCCGGCTGCGGCGACGGGGCGATGGCAGGTTCGGGAGCGACGGCGGTGGCCACGATGGAGTCTCTGGAGGTCGGAATCAGGCGAGGCGGGCGAGGCGGCGTACGATCCATTCGAGGCACAGCAGGCCGCAGGCGGTGGCGAGGAGCGCCGTATTGAGCCACCGCTTGAACGCCCCGTCGGGCGCACCCGTCTCGTATTCGCGCCGCGACCGGTCGGGGATCAGGGCGACGAGCGCCCGGGAATCGTCCGCGCTCCATGCGGCGTCGGCAAGATATCGGGCGGAACCACCCGACAGCGTGGCGACCTGATCGAGCACGCCGCGGTCGAGCCGCGGCCGTTCCAGTTCCCGGTCGGGCAGCCGGGCCTGGATCCGGCGTGCGAGTTTCTCGCCCGAACCGTCGGCGAGGTCGACCTCGATCCGCCACGCCCCTTCCCGCGCCGCGACGAACGCCCCCTGCACGACGCCCGGCCGCGCGGCCTCCGGCACGAGCGGCACGCGGACGACCGAGCCGTCGGGTCCGACTGCCTGGCACGAGACGGGCAGCCCGCCCGCCGGCGCCGCCTCCCCCTCCGCCGACACCACGCGCACGACCACGCTCGCCCCGACGGCATATCGATCCCGTTCGACGAGCAGCCGGGCCCTGCGTGAACCGCGGAGAAGCCGCCCCTGCGAGACGTGCCGCGCCAGTTGCGTCGCAAATCGTTCGTAGGTGGCGTCGTCGATGCCGCGCAGCCGCCACATCTCACCGCTGCCCAGAAAAAACACGCTGCCCGACCCGTAGAACTGGCCCGCCATCGCGATCGGGCTGGAGTCACCCGCGGGCCCCTCTGCGCCCGACGCCCGCGCCCGGGCGTACACGGTGGCCCCGGGCTTGGCGACCGACGCACCGAAGCAGGAGTAGACGCCCTTGAATTCAGCCCACACCGTCTGGCTCGCGACGCGGCTCGACGCGAGCCAGAGAAACTCCGCGTCCTGCCCGTCGGGCGTCAACGCGAGCGACATCGGCTGTTCGCGGGCCTGGGGCCTTTCGAAGGCGGTCTGGACGGTGCGTCGCAGTTCGACCGGATGGAGCGCCCGCACCACGGAGGTCTGCGGGTCGGCGAGCCACGCCTCCATGAACACGCCGCCGGCGACGAGCACGAGGCCTCCCGATTCGCGCGCCACCCAGCGCTCGAGCCGGGCCTGCGCCGCGGCGTCGAGCAGTCGCCAGTCGTAGTCGAACGCCATCACGACGTCGTATTCCCCGAGTGCTTCGGCCGTGGGCGGAAAGGCGTCGAGAATGCGGCGGGCGTCCTGCGAGATGCCCGGCGCCGCCGTGCCGAGAAGCACGTCCACGGCGAAGCTCTTGTCGCGTTCGAGCACGTTGCGCATGAACTGGTATTCGCGCGACGGTCCGCCGGCCATGAGGAGCACCTGCGTGACACGTTCGACCACCTCGACCTCGACCGTCTGCACGTCGTCGGCCGGGGTCCGATCTTCGGCGGGCGCGGCGATCCGCATCACGAGTTCACGCCGCCCCGTCGCCTCGAGGCCGGCCACGTCGAATCGCGCCGTGGCCAGCGCGCCGTCGGCCCCGAGCACCACGTCGGCGGCCTCGATCACCCGTCCGGTCGCGCCGGCCGCCGCCTCGGCGAGTTCCACCCGCACCGTGCGGCCGGCCAGCCCCTGCGCCTGGAGGTATCCGGTCACCGAAAACCGGTCGCCCGGAAACACCCGCGCCGGTGCGAGCAGATCGGCCACCCGCACGTTCGGTGGCAGCGTGTCGGACCCGATGCCGACGGCATGCACCGGCACGTGCGACCGCGCGACGGCCGCTGCCGCCGCGGCCGGATCGAGCCCCGCATTGTTGGCTCCGTCCGACAGCACGATCACGCCCGCCAGCACGCCGGGCGGCTCCTGGTCGATCACGTGCGCGAGCGTTTCGCCGAGTCGTGTCTCGAAGCCGCGCGGCACCAGGCGCTCGCGCCACGCAGGAGGAGCATCGACCGCGGCCTCGTCGCCGACGGGCACAGAAGCCGGCCGGGCCGGCAGCACGGCGAGCGACTCGGCATCGGCGTCAAACCGCCACAGCGAAACCTCGTGCGTCTCGCCCAGCGCGGCCAGCAGCCCGCCGCCGTCGAGGGCCGCCAGGGCCCGGGCGGACCGCGACGCGTCGATCCCGTCGGCCGGGGCACGCCCGTCGTCGAGCGTCATGCTGGCGCTGGTGTCGACGAGCACCGCGACCCGCGAGGGAAAGAGCACCTCGTGCTCGGCCGTGCGTTCGAAGTCGAGATACGCGGCGGCCAGGGCTGCGAAGGCGCCGAGTCGCAAAGCGGCGAGCACCGCGCCCACGCCGCGGGGCAGCTCCGCCGCATCGCGCCGGTACATCCAGATGACGAACGCGGCGAGTGCCACGAGTGCCGCCACGAGCAGCGGCATCTGCCACCACTGGGAGAATCCCTCGACGACCGCGCTCATGATGCGATGGTGCACCTGCTCCGTGGTGGCCACGAGCGGCGACAGGATCGGGGGCGGGAAGGAAATTGGCATGGATGCTGGAACGACGGTTGGCCTGCGGCCCGTGTCAGGGCGCCGGCCGACGGGCCGGCATGTGATAGCTGGCGGAATACGAGACGAACTGCTCGATGACGAGGATCGCGAGCAGGGCGTAGAGCAGCGGGTGTACGAGCGAGACGCCGGCGAGCGTGCCCGAAGCGGGGTCGAGCGCGGCGGCGGTGTCGTAGCGGTACGGAATCCCGGCCAGCGCGCGGTCAAGCCGATCACGGCCGATCCGCTCGAGACGCCCCTCGTCGGGCGCCACGTTGACGGCGAACGCCCGCTCGCGCTCGGTGCCGTCGAGCCGCTTCCACCGGGCCACATACGCGCCCGCCGCGGGGGTGGACAGACGGGCCGTGAGCCGGCCGTCGGAGCCGACGTCGGCTGTCTGGTGCACCAGCGTGCCGAGCGGCGGCACGAGCACGTCGACGTCGTGAGCGTCGCCGCCCGACTCGAGCACCACCTCCAGCGGGGCCCCCACCTCGAGCGCCGACGCCCGCCGCCGCGCCGCGGCCAGATGGCTCTCGAGCTCGAGCATCACGACGACCCAGCTGGGGTTGCCGCGGGCCCAGTTGTTCCACACGGGCGCGGCCGTCGAAAGGACCGCCACGACGAGCCCCGCGCCGAAGGGCCGTTCGACGACGAGCGGAGCGCCGTTGCGGAGCGAGAGCAGCCGACGCAGCCCGTCGCCGGCGGGCGGCTCGTAGCCGCGTTCCACCGCGAGATACCGCTCGATCCGCACGGCATCGAGGAGCGGATTGCGCTGCCCGGAGAGCACCGCCACGACCGGATGATCCTCCACGCGCACGTCGGGCCCGTCGGCAGTGGCCACACCGCCGAGATCGACAGGCCCCGCGAGCGGCACGGGGTAGAGGCCGGCCCCCGCACGATGGAGCGTGCGTTGCACCACGTCGACCTTCGTCCGCGGTCCACCGAAAAAGACGACGCCGCCTCCCCCCTGCGCGTACGCCTCGAGTGCCGCGACCTCGGGTGGATCGAACTGGGCCACGTCGAGCAGCCAGACGCAGTCGAATGCGGACAGGTCGAGCGTCGCGAGGGCGCGGGGCGCCTCGATCCGCGGCCGGAGGCCCGTCGGCGCGCCGGCCCCCGGAGCGAGCGCCGTGGCGAGGTAGAACGCGTCGCCGGTGCGGGAGCCACCCTGCGGGTCGCCGTCGATCACGAGGACGTCGATCCGGTCCGCCACGTCGACCACGGTCGACCGCAGGTTGTCGGCGGGCACGGCGTCGGCCGCAAGCCGCGCGTCGATCACGTGGCTGCCGGATTTCGGAAACCGCACGTCGAACCGCTGCACGGCCACGCCACCGGCCGGAATCTCGTCGATCCGGACGCCCGGCCGTTCGGCGCCGTCTTCGCGGAGGTCCACCGGCACACCACGCACAGCGTGGTCGGAGTCGTTCCGCACGGTGACGTCGATCGGCAGGACCACGCCGGTGGCGGGAACACCGCCGGCCACCTCCAGCCGCTCGATCGAGAGGTTGCCCGGGGTGCCATCGGCCGCGCAGTCCACCAGCCTGAGCTCCACGCCGGCGGCCGCGATGCGCCGCAACAGGTCGGCGGTCTCGTCGGCCGTCTTCCAGTCCTTCGCGCGAAAGTCACTGACGAGCCACAGCACCTTCGCCGCGGCCGATCCCGACCCCAGCGCCTCGAGCGCCGCCGCGAGCGCCCCATGCGGGTCGGCATCAGTCTGGGAACACGCGAGTCGGGCGAGCTCGTCGCGGAGCCGTTGCACGACGGCCGGTGCCACGGGCTCGCGGTCGAGGTCGAAGCGCGGCGGCCCGTCGTCCGCGGCGCGGCCGAACGACGACCATCGCCCCAACGTGAGGTCGTGCCCGCCGGACGCCGCGGCGAGTTCGCCGCCGATCCGCTCGACGACGAGCCGGCCCCGGTCGAAGGCGGACGTTTCGCCGACGCTGTCACCCGCCGAGAGGTCGCCCATCGAGTAGCTGTCGTCGAGCAGGACGACGTGGCTCGTGCGGCCTCCCCCGAGCAGCTGCCCGAGGGCGTGCTGCCAGCGCGGCTGGGCGAGCGCGAGCACGACGCCGAGCACCGCCGCCACCCGCAGGCAGAGCAGGAGAATCTGCTTGAGGAGCACGCGTGTGCGGTACTTCCTCTGGCTGGCGAGCAGGAATTCCATCGCCGCCCAGCGCACCTGCCTGTGCCGCAGGAGGTTGATGAGATGGATGATCACCGGTGCCGCCACGAGCGGCAGCCCCCACCAGACCAGCGCGGGAAAGTCGAACATGGGCATGCGTCAGACCGGCATCCTGGCGCGGCGGGAGAGGAACTTCACGAGGGCCGCATCGAGCGGCTCGCCCGTGCGCACCAGCGAGTAATCACACCGGGCCGTGGCCGCCCGGCGCCGGGCGTCCGCCAGAAAGTCCGCGAGCGCCGCCAGGTAGCCGGCCCGCAGCGCCCGCGGATTGCAGGCGATGTGGTCCGGCACCTCGAGCCCCTCGAACCGGGTCGGGCCGTCGAAGGGAAACTCGAGCTCGTCCTCGTCCATCACGTGGAGCAGCACGAGGTCGTGCCCCCGCTTCCGCAGCATCTGCAGCCCCTGGAACACGCCGTCGCGGTCGCCGAGCAGGTCGGACACGATCACCACGAGCCCGCGCCGCGGCAGCGTTTCGGCGAGCGACCGCAGCACCGGCAGGAACGCCGTGCCGCGTCCGCCGCGCGGCGTCTCGAGCACCTCCACCACGCTCGTGAGCTGCGACCGCTTCGTGCGAGCCGGCACGCTCGCCCGCACGCGGTCGTCGAACACCGCGCAGCCGGCGGCATCGCCGTGCGACAGCGCGAGCCACGCGAGACTGGCGGCGAGCGTCGCTGCGCAGTCGTACTTCGAGAGCGGCCCCGAGCCGTAGTCCATGCTCGCCGACGCGTCGACGAGCAGCGCCAGGCGGAGGTTCGTCTCTTCCTCGAACTCCTTGACGGAGAGCCGGTCCTGCCGACCCCACACCTTCCAGTCGACGCGGCGCAGGTCGTCTCCGCGCACGTACTCCCGATGCTGAAGAAACTCCACCGACTGGCCCTTGTAGGGGCTCTTGTGGAGGCCGGCCAGGACGCCCTCGACGACCGCCCGGGCCCGCAGTTCGAGCCGGGCGATCCGCGCGATCGCCTCAGGATGCAAATATCGTCTGGAAGCGGGCGTCACGCGTGAGCTCGTCCTCTCGGCTGGGAGTCGTCTCGATGATTCGGCGAATGATCGCGTCGGGCGTCACGCCCTCGCTCTCGGCCGCGAAGCCGACCACGATGCGGTGCCGGAGCACCGGAGCGGCGAGCGACTGGATGTCGTCGACGGCCACGTGGCTGCGTCCCTCGAGCAGCGCCCGTGCCTTCGCGCCGACGATCAGGAACTGCACCGCCCGCGGACCGGCCCCCCAGGACAGCTGGTCCGACACGAAATCCGGCACGCCCTTCTCGCCGGCCCGGGTCTGGCGCACCAGTGCCAGCGCGTAGCGGACGAGGTGGTCGCTGATCGGCACCTCGCGGACGCTCTGCTGGAGGGCGATGATGTCGGCCGCCGAGAGGACGGGGCGGGCCTCCTCGACGACCGCGCCGGTCGTGCGGCGGGCGATCTCGAACTCCTCGTGGAACGACGGATAGTGCACCCGCACCTTGAACATGAAGCGGTCCTGCTGCGCCTCGGGCAGCGGATAGGTGCCCTCCTGCTCGATCGGGTTTTGCGTCGCCAGCACGAAGAAGGGATCGCCGAGCTTGTGCCGCACGCGGCCCACGCTCACCTGCCGCTCCTGCATCGCCTCGAGCAGCGCGGCCTGCGTCTTCGGGGGCGTGCGATTGATCTCGTCGGCGAGCACGACGTTGGCGAACAGCGGCCCCTCGAGGAACCGCAACTGCCGCGCGCCACTCGCCCGGTCTTCCTCGAGCACGTCGGTGCCGATGATGTCGGCCGGCATCAGATCCGGGGTGAACTGGATCCGGCTGAACGACAGATCGAGGCTCCTCGCGAGGGTGCTGATCATCAGCGTCTTGGCCAGCCCCGGCACTCCCTCGAGCAGGCAGTGGCCCCGGCTGAAGAGCGAGATCAGCAACTCCTCCACCACCTCGTGCTGCCCCACGATCACGCGCGAAAGCTGTTCGAGGATGCGGTCGTGGGCCTCGTGCAGACGCTCGACGGCGGAACCGAGGCTGGCGGCGGACGAATTCATGAGGGCTCCGGGACGGGGGGCAAAACTGCGGCGGCCGCGGATCGGTCACCGCTGGTAGATGGGCAGCGTACCGTTTTCCAGCTGCAGGATGGTGAGGTTCGTGGCGGTGGTGTAGACGGGGCCGATGTAGCCCTGCGGCCAGAACAGCACCTCCCCCTCGGCCTGGGCCTCGGAAAGCAGCCGTTTCTCCATCTGATCCCGATACGCCTCCCACTTTCGCCCCCCCTCGCGGTACATGACCTGGGCGTAATAGAAGTGGGCGTAGTGCCAGTGCCCGAACCCGTTGTTGGCGATGTTGCCGAGATGCTTCTCGGCATAGTCGAGCATCCGCGGCACGTGCGTGTCGTCGTATTCGCCGGCATTGAACAGGCAGGCGATCGCGGC
>JBAXUY010000096.1:0-11166 GCA_037129475.1 Planctomycetia bacterium
GCGTGCCCCAGAAGGTCACGAAGCAGGTGTGCGTGAAGGTCAAGAAGTGCGTCGAGGAGCAGGTTCCGGCCGGTGACGCCGGTGCATGTGGCAATGGCGGCAACGGCGGCCGTGGCCACAAGGGCTGCCTCCGCGGCTGCAAGAAGGGCTGCTAGCAGTTCTCCCGTCGGCCCATCCGGCCGACGGCATGACGCGTAAGCACGGGGCGGGTCGGACGACGGGCGTCCGACCCGCCTTCTTTTTCCGGCAAGGCTATCCCAACGATCTGCATCGGTTCACTTGGTGAGCACCGGCTTCGGGCTCCCCGTACGCCCGTGGCCGGACGTTCGCCTCGGCCCTCCAGGCCTCTGCTCTCTCGACTCCGACTGCGCTTCGCCATCCTGGCTGCGCTTGTCTGCATACGCCGGCTCCCGGGGTACGGGCAACCCGAAGCCTCCTCCGTAGCGACAGAGCTCCAACTCTGTCGATCGACAGGCCTGGAGGCCCGCAGCGAACGTCCGGCGATGGAGTGTGGGCAGCCCCGAGCCGGCGTGCACACATCGAGCAACAACAGGCCGAAGCCATCCTCCATGTGCTATCCTGCCCCCATGCAGCACTGGCTGATCAAGAGCGAGCCCGACGTATTCTCGATCCGCGACCTCGCGAAGAGTCCGCGGAAGACGACGCATTGGGAGGGCGTGCGGAACTACCAGGCACGGAACTTTCTCCGGGCGATGAAAACGGGCGACCGCGCGCTGTTCTACCACTCGAACGCCGATCCGCCGGGTGTCGCCGGCATCGTCGAGGTCGTCCGCGAGGCGTATCCCGACCCCACGGCCTGGGACAGGAAAAGCGACTACCACGACCAGAAGGCATCTCCCGAGAACCCCGTCTGGTCGATGGTCGACGTCCGGCTCGTGCAGGTCTTTGCCGGGGAGGTTTCGCTCGACGAACTCCGCGGCATGAAGGCCCTGGCCGGGATGGAGCTCCTGCGCCGGGGGAGCCGGCTGTCGGTCACGCCCGTCACTGCGGCCGAGTTTCGCACGATCGAGCATCTGGCCGCCAAGCGGTCATAATGGCGGTCATGCCCTGCCGGATCGATACCCCCGCGGCCGCCGCCGGCCCGACTCGTGCTCCACTCCCCGCGGCCCTCGCCTGGATCGACGGGGAGATCGACGACCTGCGCGCCGCCGGCCTCGAACGGCCTGTCCGGGTGCGCGAGGGCCGACAGACCGGCGAGGTGTGCCTCGATGGCCGGACGCTCCTCAACTTCGGCTCCAATGATTATCTCGGCTACGCGGGCGACGTGCGGCTCACGAAGGCCGCGTCAAAGGGCGCGTGCGCCGAGGGCTTCGGTGCCGGTGCGAGTCCGCTCGTGAGCGGTCACTCCGAGGCCCACGAGGCACTCGAGCGGGCGCTCGCGGGGTTGCTCGGGGTCGAGGCGGCGCTCGTCTTCCCGAGCGGCTATGCGGCCAACACCGCCACGATCGCAGCCCTCGCCGGCCCAGAAGACTTCATTGCCAGCGATGAACGCAACCATGCGAGCATCATCGACGGCTGCCGGCTCGCACGGGCCCGCATCGGGATCTATCCCCATCGCGACCTGGCAGCCCTCGATGCGCTGTTGGGCGCTGCCCGTGACGCCCGTCGCCGGATGATCGTCACCGACACGCTGTTCTCGATGGATGGCACGATCGCTCCGCTGGCGGGCCTGTGCGACGTGGCTCGGAAACACTCCGCGATGCTCCTCGTCGACGAGGCTCACGCCACCGGCGTGTTCGGTGACCGCGGTAGTGGCCTCGCCGAGGAAATGGACGCATCCGACGGCGTGCACGTGCGCGTGGGCACGCTCTCCAAGGCGCTCGGTGCGGCCGGGGGGTTCGTCGCCGGCAACGCCATGTTCATCCACTGGCTGCGCCACAAGGCCCGCGCCTGGATGTTTTCCACCGCTCACCCGCCAGCGGTGGCCGCCGCGGCGACGCGGGCCATCGCCCTGGTGGCGAAGGAGCCCGACCGACGGGCCGACCTTCTGTCGCGGGCCGACGACTTCGCCGGCCGTCTCCGTCGCGCAGGCGTCGACATCGGCGGGGCCGAGGCCCAGATCGTGCCGGTCATCGTGGGCTCACCCCGGGCCGCCGTGGATCTTGCTGAGAGACTGTTTGACGAGGAGTTCTTCGTACCCGCGATCCGGCCGCCGAGCGTGCCCGCGGGGAAAAGCCTCGTGCGCGTGAGCCTGTCGTGGCTCCACGACCCGCGCGACCTGGCCCGTCTCGCCGAGACGCTCGCTGCCCATGCCCGCTGACGTGACCGATCCTTGGTGCGTGATCGGCGCGGGGCCGTCGGGTCTCACGGCGCTTAAGAATCTCCGCGCCGTCGGGATCGCTGCGGAGTGCCTCGAACGAGAGGACGGGCTCGGTGGCAATTGGAGGTTCGGCTCGCCGTCGTCGCGGGTCTTCGCCTCGACCCTCCTCATCAGTTCGAAGCGCCTCACCCAGTTCGTCGATTATCCGATGCCGCGGCACTGGCCTGCCTATCCCGATCACCATCAGTGCCTCGCCTACCTCGATGGCTATGCCCGCCACTTCGGTCTGCTCGACCACGTCCGATTCGGCACCGGCGTCGATCGCATCGAGCGGCCGACCGATGGCACGCCGGGCTGGCTCGTCACCACGTCGGCCGGTGCGACGAACCGCTATGCGGGTGTCGTGATCGCCTCGGGGCACAACCGCGAGCCGCGCTGGCCCGACTTTCCCGGCCGCTTCACCGGCAGTCTCCTCCACGCCGCCGACTACAAGTCGCCCTCCCATCCGGTGCCACTCGCAGGAAAACGCGTGCTCGTGATCGGCGGCGGCAACTCCGGCTGTGACATCGCCGTCGAGGTGTCGCGGCACGCCGCCCGAACCATGCACTCGACCCGACGCGGCTACCACGTGGTGCCCCGCTTCATTCTCGGCCGTCCCGCCGACGTTCGCGGGGAACGGCTCCTGTCCATGCGTGCCCCGCTCTGGCTGCGGCGGCTCGTGAGCCTGCGCATGATCGACCGCACGATCGGCCTGCCGTGGCGGCACGGTCTGCCCCGCCCCGACCACCAGCTCTTCGAGTCGCACCCGGTCATCAACGACGAGCTCTTCGCGCGGATCGATGCCGGTGCCCTCGCGCCGGCAGTCGACGTGGCGGCCTTCGCCGGTGACGAGGTCGTGTTCACCGACGGCAGCCGGGCGGCGTTCGACGTCGTGATCTGCGCCACTGGCTACCGGATCGAGCACCCGTTCATCGCCCCCGAGCATCTCGCCGCACACGCGGGCATTCCCCGGCTGTTTCTCAACCTGCTCCATCCGACCCGTGACGACATCGCCGTCGTCGGACTTATTCAGCCAGACAGCGGCCAGTGGGGGATCACGGACGTGCAGGCTCGGCTCGTCGCCAGGATGGCCCGCGCCACCCGGGGGGCGCCGCGGGCGGCGGCCTGGCTGTACCGCCAGCGGCAGCGGCCGACCGACCCGGCACCGATCCGCTACGTCGATTCGCCACGCCACCGGCTCGAGGTCGAGCACTTTTCGTATCGGCGACGGCTCGAACGGCTCGTGCGCGGCATGGACCGCCGGCTCGCGCGGGAGTTCGATGAGCAGGCTGTCACGGCGGCTGGCCGGCTGGCGGCTGCGGGTTGCCGAACAGCTGCTCGAGCCCGCGGCTGAGCCCGTCGGTGATCACCGCCTCGGCCGTGTTCTCGATGATCCGCGACACGATCTGGTCGATCGCCCGGGCATCGAACTGCGGCCGGTCCACGGTCCCTTTGAGCGGGATCACGAGCGGCGTGCGCAGCAGCTGCCCGACGACCGGCGTCGAGCCGGCAAGGTCGCCGCGGAACGACACCTCCGCAGCCATCGCCAGCGTACCGTCGGCACCGACGCTCCCTGCCGAACGAACCACCAACTGCCCCATCTCCATCACGAGCCCCTCGTGCCACAGCCGGCGGTCGGCAAGCCGGATCCTGACGGGCTCCGGCCGCACCCGCAGGAGCACCACCTTGTCGCCGAAGGCGAACCGCGGATCGACGAGGGTCTGCAGTTTGACCATCAGGGTCGTGAGCGGACCGAGCCGCTCACCCGGCGTCACCTCGGTGTTCTCGAAAATGAGTTGCCCGGCGAGCTCACCGCCGAAGGGGTCGGCCAGCGGCATGCGGGCCCCGGACACATCGATGCTCACGATGCCCTGCGTGCGGGTCGAGCGGCCCACGAGCGGCGTCACCCACGAGATCCACTCCTCGCAGAACCGGCTCGACAGCGCCACGCGGTCGACCACGCGCCCCGGTGGCACCACGAGCTCGCCGGGCAGCGGCACGAGCTTGATCCAGGGCGCGCCCCGCAGCCGTCCACCCGAGGCGGCGAGCTCGAAGGGGCCGAACGTCAACTGCCCCTCGAAGAGCCGCACGTCCATGCCGCCCTGGTCGATCTGGAATCCATCGATTTCGGCAGCCGCCCACGTGGCCGACGTCTCTGCCGAGACCGTTCGGAGCCAGGCACCGGCCGATGGCGCCTGGGGGTTCACCGGCAGCGTCACCGGGGCGAGCCGAGTCGTGTCTCCGGCGTTCTCGCGGCCGCGCATGGTCGAGAGCCAGTCGTTCGGCAACGGCACGGCGCCTGGGTGGTCTGCCGACGTCGCACGGTGGGCATCGCGGGCCGCCACGGCCACCGGCCAGATCGACGGGATCGCACGGGCAAGCGCGTCGAGCGGAACGCGCACCATCACCGGCCGCGCGCCCGCCCCCGTGAGCCGGAGCCGGCCACCGGTCCAGGGCGCCAGCAGGCGGGAGACGAGGTCCCAGTCATAGGTCGCCGATCCGGCGAGGGTCGCCATCCGCCGCGTGGAGAGGTCGTCGACGCTTCCGGCGGCGGCCACCGCGAACGTCGCCGAATCGAGGCTGCACCGGTTGACGACGAGCCGATCGCCGCCGTCGGAACCGGATGGTCTGGTCACTTCGACGAGGAGCCTGACCCGTGGTTCACCCCACACCGGTTCAGCGGCGCCTGCCGGACGGCTGTGGGCGAGCGTCAACTGATTGCCGGTGGCATCGACGAGCAGATTCGTTCCCGAGGGAGTGTCGATCACTTCGAGCGTGCCCCAGGCCCGGCCGCCGGCGGGCCACCTCTCCGCTTCGGCGAGAGGCAGGAGCCACTTTTCGAGCCGGGCCACGTCCGCCTGCCACTGGAGTTTGCCCCGCACGCGGTCGAGCCCGGTGGCCGTCGTGGACTCCGCTCGCAGCGCAAGGCCGCCGGTGCGCAGCGACACCGTCGCCGTGAGCACTTCCGCCGACGAGATGGAACATTCGCCACGGACCGGATCGACCATGCCGGCGCCGGTGGCGACGAGCCGCGGCTCGACGATCTGCCGGCCGGCGCCGGACGCCGTGAGCTTCTCGATCTCCGCACCGGCCCGCGTCACCTGCCAGCCCTCCTCCTTGACGGCAAGCGCCGCCGATCCTTTGACGTGACCGCCGAGCATCCAGCCGGCTGCATGCCAGCCGCCCGGGAGCGCCGCGAGTCGTGCCTGCCAGCGGCCGAGATCTCCGGCGACCGTGATGTCGGCCGACACGCCGTCGGACTGCGGTGCCGGCCGCAGGACGCGGCCCTCCGGCCCCGGTCGGCGTGACGGCCACAGCGCGGCAAGATTCACGAGCGCGCCGCCGGTCTGCGTGAGTTCGAGCCGATCGTCGCCCGAACGCACCACCGCACGGCATGCGTCGACCACGGCCGCCCCCGCCACGACGCTGCCGCTGCCTTCCGCCTCGAGCACGATCTCGTCGTCGCGCCACTCCAAACGGTGCGGCAGCAGGCAGGCGAACTGTGCGAGGCTCGCGGAGAGCCGGGCCGTCGACGCCCCGGGTTGGCCGGTCGCCTCGAGGTCGAGCCGTCCGCGGGCGGTGCCCTCGAGCTTCATCCCCGCGACATCGACCACCTCGGCCGCCTCGGTCACGAGCTTCTCGAGATCGACCGTCCACTGGATGGCGAGCGATTCGGCATTCCCCGAGGCGGACAGCTCGACTGCGGTCGACGCGATCGTGGCCTCCTCGATCCGGAGCCGGGCGTCGGGCCCCGACGTCCGTCGACCCCGCAGCCATGCCGAAAATGGTTCATTCCAGCGCAGCGGCCGCTCTCCCTGCACCGCGGCGAGATCGCGGGCCGAGGCCCGCACTTCGAGCACGCGGTCGGGCCCGTCGCTGCGGGCCGACGCCGTGAAATCGAGCTGCCCGGCCGTCACCTCGACATCCTCGCGGATTTTCAGCCCGCCCGGCGTCGAGCGGGCCGCGGCCGCGAGATCGACGGCGGCGGCGATGGCGAAATCGCCCGCCAGGAGCGCGTCACCCCAGGCCCACGCCCCATCCTTCGGCAGTCCGATCCGGCCAGACGCTTCCGCGGTAAACAACGGGGAGGAGGCCTTGAGCGTACGGACCGATATCGCCGTGCCGTCGAACCCGATGTCGAGCGGAGCCTCGCAATGCTCGACGACGAACAGTTCCCGGAGCGTGTCGGCTGCGCAGAGGGCGAACTGCCGAACCCCTACGGTGCCGGCGACCTGCCAGGGGAAGCCGCTTTGACCGCCGGCCGGAGACACCGGGTCGTGCTCCGCCCGATCGAGCGGCAAGGTCACGTCGAGCCGCACGTCGGCGAGCCCGTCGGCCAGATACGGCGCCATGAACCGTGTGGCCCATACGCTCGAGATGCCCAGCGGCACGCGGGTTCCCGCCACCGCGATCGGCCGAAACGCCTCGTCGGGAGCCGCCGGAGGCGCCGACACCGTCCAGCCACCGTCCCGCGCGAGCGCGGCCGTCGCGGCCGCGGCGATCGTCGCCCGATCGAGTCGATAGGCGCCTGCGTCCTCCCGGGAGACCGAGCCGCGTGTCGCGGCGCGATCGCGCAGCGGCTCCCCCGCATGCAGCACACGGCCCGACACCGCCCATCCAGGCGCCGCAGCGCCACGAATCACGCGGCCGACGACCGCGAGGTCGGTCACACGCCAGGCGTCGTGGCGGGTGAGATCGACCAGTTCGACCGACCCGTCGAGCACTTCGAGTTCGAACGATACCGCCGCGCCGGTCGGCTCGGTGAGGGTTGCCAGCCACGGTGCGAGCACGTCCTCGATCGTGCTTCCTCCAGGCCGCACCTCGATGAAGGCGTCGCCACCGACGAGCCGCACCGTGCCGAGGTTGCGCGGATCGAGGGCGAGGCCTGCGAGGCCGCGTTCGATCACGATCCGCCGCACGGCGACCACCGCCCGCCCCGTCGCATCGGCCAGGGTCACATCGTGGTACTCGATCCCGCCGAGCCAGCGCCATGTGGCGGCGCGGCTGGTCACACTGCCGAAAACTCCGGCGAACGCCGCCTGAAGCGGCCGGTCGCGCAGGTCGGTGAGTACGAGCACGCCAGGCAGGAGCCAGCCGCATCCGAGGAGCACGGCGAGCGCCGCGAGTGAGAAGACCGCGCCGCGCCGCGGCCGGCCGCCGGCTCCGTGTCGGAAAGAACGCGCCTTCATGAAGGCGAAGTATAGGTCGTGCCCCCTCCGTCGCCGTAGGGCAGTTGCCGGATGA
The DNA here is from genome assembly GCA_037129475.1 of Planctomycetia bacterium. Taxonomy (GTDB): domain Bacteria; phylum Planctomycetota; class Planctomycetia; order Pirellulales; family UBA1268; genus RGVT01. The sequence goes on from JBAXUY010000096.1 coordinate 7,565, forward strand.
TCTCCGCGCAGGCGGCGGGCGTGTCGACGTCGCGAAAGGAGTCGAGCCGTGGGTCAACCGCGGCGATTTCGCCGGCGGCGACGGTGCCGATCCGCAGGGCGGCGTCGCCTCGCAGTGCTTCCAGGAGACCTCGCGGGTCGCGCCGTCCGGACGCCAGCCACGCGGTGATCGGCCCGATGAGCGTGCGCCGCACCACCGACGTGAGCACCTGGGGATGGCCGGCGATTTCGGGAACGATCCAATCGGCGGCCGTCGCGGCCGCCCGCTCGAGGAGCAGGCGTACGACCGCCGTGTCGAGCAACGGCACGTCGCACGACGACACGAAGACGAACGGCTCGGCGGGAGTGTGCCCGATCGCCCGGAGTCCGTCGAGGAGAGCCGCCAGCGGACCTGCGCCCGGCGCCGAGTCGTACACGACCTCGACCGGGCGGGAAAGCGGCGGCAGCGGCCTGCCCGGTGCCGCCACGACGATCGTTCGACTCGTGGCGGCGGCGATCGCATCCACCACGCGCGCCAAAAGCGTGCGACCGCCGATCTCGATCCACTCCTTCCGCACAGGCGGCACGGCGCGGCGCTCGCCAGCTCCGGCATCCGGCGGCTGCATCCGGCGCGACGCCCCACCAGCGAGCACGATGCCAATCGCCGCGGGGCGGACCAGGACTGTCACGGGCGCCCCCATGGACGTGAACGGACGGGGCACGGCAGGCTGCAGCCCGTCCTACGAGCCGAGAAATCTCGCAATCCTGTCGATGCCCGCCGTGAGCTTCTCTTCCGACGCGGCGAACGACATCCGCGCGTGCCCCTCGGCGCCGAAGGCGCTTCCGGCCACGAGCGCCACGTGCTCCTTCTCGAGCAGACCTTCGCACCAGGCCGCGCTCGTGGTGATGCCGTTCGTGCCGCGGGCGAGCGCCGCCTTGATGTCGAAGAACGCGTAGAACGCACCGCCAATCTCCGGAAGCCGCACGCCGGGAATCGCCGCCAGCCGGCCGGCCACGAGGTTGCGCCGCTTCTCGAACGCCCGGCGCATGTCGGCCACGCATTCCTGCGGACCGGTGAGTGCGGCGAGCGCCGCGTGCTGGCTCACGCTGCACGGATTGCTCGTCTCCTGGCTCTGCAGGTTGCCGATCGCCTTCGAGAGCGGCTCGGGGCAGATCGTCCACCCGATGCGCCACCCGGTCATCGAGTAGGTCTTGCTGACGCCGGCCACCACCACGGTACGGTCGGCGAGGCCCGGCCGGAGCGTGGGAAACGACGGTGACTGGCGACCGTCGAACACGAGCTGATCGTAGATCTCGTCGGCGATCACGGCGAGATTGGCCTCGATCGCGACATCGGCGAGCGCGCCGAGCTCCTCGGGCGAGTAGACCACGCCCGTGGGATTGCTCGGCGAACAGAGAAGGAACATCCTGGTGCGGGGCGTGAGGGCGGCCCGCAGGGCCTCCGGCCGGAGTTTGAAATCGTCCTCGATCCGGGTCTGGATCAGGACGGGCTTCGCCCCCGAGAGCTTGATGAGCTCGGCATAGCTGACCCAGTAGGGCGCCGGCACCACCACCTCGTCGCCCTCGTCGAGCAGGGCCATGAAGGCGTTGTGGAGCGAGTGCTTGGCCCCGTTGGACACGACCACCTGGGCGGGCGTGACGGCAATCCCCGACCGCCGCGCGTAGTCGGCCGCCACCGCCTTCCGCAGGTCGGGAATCCCCGCCGCCGGCGTGTATTTCGTCTTGCCCGCACGGATCGCGGCCTCGGCCGCGGCGCAGATGTGGCCCGGTGTCGGAAAGTCGGGCTCCCCCACCGAAAGGTCGATCACGTCGACGCCGGCCGCGGCGAGCGCCTGGGCGCGGGCCGCCATCGCGAGCGTGGCCGAGGGTTCGAGCGCCGCCATCCTCCGCGCCAACTGCAGACTGTTTCGTGTGCCCATGCCCGGGTGCAATCGCTCCGTGGTTGGAGTTCGTGAGCGAGGTATGATACCACCGTCAAGGTCGTTTCCCACCCGCCGGGGCCGCGCCGCCCCGCCTCCCCGTCCTGTCGAAAGTCGTGCCGCATGGCCCGCCCGTCACTCGGTCTGTGGATCATCGGCGCCAAGGGGGGCGTGGCGACGACGGCGATGACGGGGCTCGCGGCGCTGGCCCGCGGGGCGATCCCTTCGACCGGCCTGGTCACCGAGCTCGATCCGTTCACGCGGCTCGACCTCGTGCCGTGCGCCGACATCGTCGTCGGCGGCCACGACATCCGGTCGGGCAGGCTCGGCGACGAGGCACGGCGCATGTGGGTGGAGAGCCGTGCGATCGATCCCGAGCTGCTCGCCGGCGCCGAGCCCTTCTTCACGGCCGTCGAAGCCAGGCTTCGCCCCGGCACCGTCGTCGCAGCGGGCGACAAGATCCGTGAACTCGCCGACCCGTCTGTCGCAGCGCGGGCCGAGACGCCGCGGGCGGCCGTCGCGCGCATGCAAGGCGACATCGAGGCGTTCGCCCGTGCCGAAGGCGTGGGGCACGTCGTGGTCGTCAACCTCGCCTCGACGGAGCCCCCCGCAGCCCGCCCGATTCCGCCGGATTTTCGGGACCTCGAACCGCTGCTCGACGACCCCGCCGGGTGCCCTCTGCCGGCGAGCAGCCTGTATGCCCTGGCCGCAATCGGGGCCGGGGCCTCGTACGTGAATTTCACGCCCTCGACCGGGGCCACGCCGCAGGCCATCCGGCAGTTCGCCGTCGATCATAAAACAGCCCATGCCGGCTGCGACGGGAAGACGGGCGAGACGCTCCTCAAGAGTGTCCTCGCGCCGATGTTCGCCGCCCGCAATCTCGACGTCATGAGCTGGGTCGGCCACAACATCTTCGGCAACATGGATGGCAGGGTGCTCGACGACCCGCGGAACAAGGCGGCGAAGGTGCGGAGCAAGGACCACCTGCTCGCCGCGATCCTCGGCTACCCGCCGCAGACCCACGTGTCGATCGAGTACATCCAGAGCCTCGGCGACTGGAAGACGGCCTGGGACCACGTCCACTTCCGCGGCTTCCTCGGCACGCCGATGACGTTCCAGTTCATCTGGCAGGGATGCGACTCGATCCTGGCGGCACCGCTGGTGATCGACCTGGTGCGACTCGTCGAACGGGCCCACCGTGCGGGTGCCTGCGGCGTCCTCGAGTGGCTCGCCTGCTTCTTCAAGAGTCCGCTCGCCGTCGCGGAGCAGGATTTCTCCAAGCAATTTGCCTCGCTCGAGGCGTGGGCACGCATGCACGCGGACCGCTGACATGCGGTCGTCGGTGATCGGGCACCGCTCGTGGCGCGGTGCATCACGAGACCGCCAGCGGGATTGCGCCGGGGGGTCGTCGCGAAAAAATCCGGAAAATTTTTTCGGATTTCTCTTGACAGTTCCCGACGGAATCACTCAAAACACTGCCAGTGATGCTGCGACAGCAGGGCGGAATGCTTCGCGAAGCCTCACGAAAAGGATTTCGAAACGTCGTCCGATCCCTTCGACAGAGTGCCCGAGGGATCGGCCGTGTGGTGTGTGTCAGGGCGCTCGTGGCAAGGAGCCATATCGATGGCAAAGAAGAAGAAGAAGGCTGCCAAGAAGGTTGCCAAGAAGAAGAAGGGCCACGGCT
>JBAXUY010000097.1:0-11138 GCA_037129475.1 Planctomycetia bacterium
CCAGCTCTGTCCGTTCGACACCCGTAGGGACAGAGCTCCAGCTCTGTCCGTTCGACAGGCCTGGAGGCCTGTCGCTACGTATTTCGACAGGCCTGGAGGCCTGTCGCTACGAAGGACGCCGGCTCTCGGAGCATGGGCAGCCCCTCACTGCTCAACTGATTGACGATCGTGGCTGGAGGAGCACGAGCACCACGCTCACGGCGTTGAAGAGGGCGTGGGCGAGGATCCCGGGCACGATCGAACCGGTCTGGCGGGCGAGCCAGCCGAGCACGAGGCCGAGGCCCACGAGCGGCACCCAGGCGAGCCCCTGGCCCAGATGGGCGAGTGCGAAGGCGAACGCCGATCCTGTGATCGCGAGCCCGCCCGCGGCCGCCACGCCCCGGCCCGTCAGCCAGGCTTCGAGCCAGCCCTGAAGCACGCGCCGAAAGAAAAACTCCTCCACGATCGGAGCCACGACCGTGGCGGCGAGCCACACGAGCGTGATCGACATCGCGTCGCGGTGCTCGGCGAGAAACTCGACGATCGGGTGCCGGTACGGCACGATTCGGTCGAGGAGTGCAGCGAGGCCGAGGAGCGGCGCGAGCACGAGCGCCACCGTTCCGACCGCCTGCCGGATCGCTGCCGACCAGTCGCCCACGTGAAATCCGATTCCCGACCACGACGCCCCGCGTCGGCGCAGATGCACCACGGCCAGCGCGGCGGCGCCGGCCGTTGCGAGCATGCCCGAAACGAGCTGCCGCGCCACCGGCAGCGGTTGCGGTCCGAACGAGGCCGCGACGCTCTGCAGCAGGATCGCTACCACGACGATCCAGAGCACGTCCATCCCGTCCCAGGTGACGGGCTCATTCGCTCCCGGGCGCACGAGCGGCTCACCGCGGCGGAGTCGCGCGATGATCACGCCCGCCATCGACAGGCTTGCCGCGACGACGAGAGCCGCCGCTCCGAGCCCGACTTCGGGCACCGTGAGAATGTCGGACATCACGCCATCGCCCACGTCGGCCTGCATGGCTCACTCCTGGCTGCCGACGACGCGGGCCCCGGCCTTCACGAGATACTCGATCCCCGACCAGGCCGTGGTGACGACGGCGGCCCAGGCCATGCCCGTCGCCGCGGTGCGCACGTCGACGCCGCCCACCTCCGTGCCCGGCCAGGTGCGCGCGGCGAGTTCGAGCCCGAGCGCGGCACACTGCAGCACCATCTTGAGCTTTCCGGAAAGCCCCGCGGAAAAGTCGTGTCCCACGCGCTCCATCTCGGCCCGCACGGCCGTGACGACGAGTTCGCGCACCACGACGACGACCGCCATCCACGGCGCGATCGCCGATGCCTCGCCACGCGCTGCGAGCAGCACGAACGCCCCGCACACGAGAATCTTGTCGACGAGCGGGTCGAAGATCCGTCCCAGTCGGCTGATCTGGCCGAATCGCCGGGCCCACCAGCCGTCGATCCAATCGGTGGATGCCGCCGCGACAAAGAGCCCGAGGGCCCAGCCCCACGCCGCCCGCTCGATCGCGACGAAGCAGCCGACTGAGATCACGAACCGTGCCGCCGAGAGCACGTTCGGCACCGTCCACACGCGGTCGAGGTCACCCTGCACGCTCATCTACCACTCCAGTTTCATGGACCGCTTCAGGCCTGGAGGGCCGGGTTTTTGCCGGCGGGCGGAGGCCCACCAAGAAAAAATGAACACGATGTTCATGTTTTTCGTGAAGCGGGTACGCCCGCGAGGTCGTAGCCGCTCGACGCCACGATCTCCACCGGCACGATCTTTCCCGTAAGCGGCCGCTTCGCCGACGTGCCCGGCGCCGTGACATACACCACGCAGTCGATGTCGGGCGCGTCGGCATACGAGCGGCCGATCCACACGTCCTCGCGCTCCTCGCTCTGCCGGTCGATGATCACGTCGAGCGTGCGGCCGATCTGCCCCCGGGCTCGGGCGTGGGCGATCGGCTGCTGCGTCCGCATCAGTTCGTCGCGGCGGGCGATCTTCTCCGCCTCGTCGATGTGGCCGTCGAGCTTCGCGGCCGGCGTGTCGGGCTCGAGCGAGTAGGTGAACACGCCGGCGCGTTCGAACTTCCACGTCCGTACGAAGTCGAGCATCTCCTCGAACTGCTGCCGCGTCTCCCCGGGAAACCCCGTGATGAACGTCGTCCGCAGCACGAGCCCCGGGATCCGCTCCCGGAGTTTGCCGAGCAGCTCCTCCGTCGGCCCGCGGGCCACACGGCGCTGCATCCGCTTGAGCACCGGGTCGCTCGCATGCTGGAGCGGCATGTCGAGATAGGGCACGATCTTTTCGCTGGCGGCGATCGCGTCGACCAGCCGGTCGCTGAAGTACATCGGGTAGAGATACATGAGCCGGATCCACTCCAGGCCATCGACCCGCTCGAGTTCGGCGAGCAGTTCCACGAGCCGTGGCTCGCCGTAGTGGTCCATGCCGTAATACGTCGTGTCCTGGGCGACGATCACGAGCTCCTTCGTGCCGTCGGCCGCGAGCTCCCGGGCCTCCCGCAGCACCTCCTCGATCGGCTTCGTGGCATGCTTGCCGCGCATCTTCGGGATCGCGCAAAACGTGCACGTCCGGTCGCAGCCCTCGGAGATCTTGAGGTAGGCCATGTGGCGGGGCGTGACCCGCATCCGCCCCGAGTCGTCGAGGGCCCGTGCCGGCGCCGGCTTGAACACGCTCCGCTGTTCGCCGAGCCGGCCGACGAGCCGCTCGGCCGTCCGGGCCACCTCGTCGCGTGAGAACACGCCGATCACGGCGTCGACGCCCGGCAGTTCGTCGAACAGTTTTTCCTTCTGCCGTTCGGCGAGACAGCCGGCCACGATCACGCCGCGGGTCTTGCCGGCCTTCTTGAGGTCGAGCATCTCGTTCACGGCCGCATACGACTCGGCCCGCGAGGCGTCGATGAAGGCGCACGTGTTCACGACCACGAGGTCCGAGCCCGTCGGCTCGCCCACGAGTTGCCAGCCGTCGTCCCGCAGGAGGCCGAGCATCCGCTCGGTGTCGACGAGATTTTTGGGGCAGCCGAGGCTCACCACCGCGAACGTGCCGCGGCAGGTGGCCGGATCGACCGCCTGCACGGCGGGCAGCACGCTCGAGCCGACGCCGCAGGTGGCGGTGGCCGCGGGATCGACGATCGGTAGCGTGCTCATGCGCGGGAGGCGATCAGCTTGTCGAGCTCCTCGCGGAGCTTCGGCAGGATCGCGTCATAGGGAAAGGCGCCGAGCTCGGCGCTCTTGCGCTTGAGGTTCACGTGCGTGGGGCCGCACCACAGGCCGAGGTCGGCGTCGTCGGTCTCGCCCGGGCCGTTCACGCGGCAGCCCATCACGGCGATCGTGATCGCGTGCTCCTTGGCGTAGGCCGTCATCTCCTTGACCTGGCTGGCGAGCTCGATGAAGGCCTCGTTTTCAACGCGCGAGCAGCTCGGGCAGGAGATGATGTTCAGCGAGTCGAGGCCGTAGTCGACCACGCTCCGCACGCGGCCGGCCGCGATGTCGGCGAGAATCGCCTCGGCGGCCGCGATCTCCTCCCCCTTGCGGGAGTTCGGCACCGTGAGCGACACCCGCACGGTGTCGCCGATGCCCCGCGAGATCAGCTGCTCGAAGGCGATCCGCGTCTTGATGATGCCGTCGGGCGGCATGCCGGCTTCCGTCACGCCGAGGTGCAGGGGCACGTCGGGCCGGGCCTCCGCGAACCGCTTATTGACGTCGATCACCTTCCGTGGGTCGGAGTCTTTAAGCGACACGACGTACCGCGTGAACCCGAGCGAATCGAGCAGCGCACAGTGCTCGAGGGCGCTCGCGAGCATCGGGCCGATCGAGTCGTCCTCGGCAAACTGCTCCTTCTTCGCGGGGTCGACGCTGCCGCAGTTCACGCCCACCCGCAGCGCGCAGTCGTTGGCGGCGGCCACGTCGGCGATAAACTTCACCTTGTCCTGCCACGGCTTCGCGGGCTCGTGGTGGTAGAGATGGCCGGGGTTGTAGCGGAGCTTGTCGACATGCGGGGCCACCTCGAGGGCGAGGCGGTAGTTTTCCTGAAGGTCGATGGCCAGATTTGCCGGCGTGCCGGCCCGGATGGCGGGCAGTGCCGCAGCATCCTTCTTCGAATCGACGGCGATGCGGACCACGCCCGCGCCGGCTTGCCGCAGGTCTTCGACCTGGGCGAGCGTCGCTTCCACGTCCTGCGTGTGAGTGGCCGTCATGCTCTGCGCGGCGATCGGGTGGCCGGCTCCGATCGTGATCGAGCCGATCTTCACGGGCCGCGTGGGATTTCGTGTGATCTCGACCAAACCAGTCGTCTCCTGGGAAACTTTTCCTGCCCCAACCATAGCAGACAGCCGCCCGCGGGCGGAGTGCCCATGCGCTACGAGCCCACCCTCCATATCGTCCTTCACGAACCGGAAATCCCGCCCAATGCCGGGAACGTGGGGCGGACCTGCGTGGCGATCGGGGCGAAGATGTGGCTCGTGCGGCCGATCGGCTTCAAGCTCGACGACTACTACCTTCGCCGGGCCGGCCTCGACTACTGGGACGAGCTCGAGTGGGAGGTGGCCGATTCATGGGCCGACCTCGTCGCCCGGCTGGCCCGCGCGGGCCGGGAGCCGAACTGGCTGCTCGAAGTGGACGGGCCACGGCAGTACACCGACGTGACGTTCACGAGAGGCGACGTGCTCGTGTTCGGCCGGGAGTCGACGGGGCTACCCCGCGAGCTGCTCGCCGCCTGCCCGGAGAAGCATCTGTCGATCCCGTCGCGGCCGCAGGTGCGCAGCCTGAATCTCGCCAACTGCGTGGCCCTCGTCGCGTACGAGGCGGTGCGGCAGTGGGGCGGTGTGACGTAGCGACGGGCCTCCAGGCCTGTCGGACCGTAGCGACAGGCCTCCAGGCCTGTCGAACGACAGAGCTGGAGCTCCGTCGCTACATCTCGATCTCGTAGCCCTTGCGATACGGCCGAGCGAGCATCGCGTTGGCCTGGTCGTCGCCCACGATCTGCTCCGCGGCGTCGTCCCACTTCAGCGACCGTCCGAGCCGCGCGCTGATGCCTGCCAGATGGCAGATGTTGAGCATCTTCATGTGGGAGTGGACGTCGGAGATCGGCTCCAGCTTGTTCTTCGCACAGTGCAGGAAGTTGGCCCAGTGCCCCTTGCGCTCGTCGTGCTCCATCGGCAGGTTTTTGTAGACCTTGGCAAGCGCCCCTTCCGGCAGCGGGTTGTCCTTCAAGGCCTCGACCGGCTCGCCCGTGAGCTTGCCGCGGCTCACGAAGATCCGGCCCTTATCTCCTTCGATGAGCACACCGTTGTCGGTGTCGTGGCGGATGATCATCTTCGTATCACCAGGAAAATCGACGACGAAGTAAAACTCGGTCGCCGTGTTGTAGCGATCGCGCTCGACGGGCTCACCGTTCTTGAAGGTCACGGGGTGTGTCGCCAGGCCGCCGATCGCCCGCGGCGCGGCCGTCTGACCATTGAGCATGAGCGCCCAGGTGGCGATATCCACATGGTGCGCGCCCCAGTCGGTGAGCTTGCCGCCCGAGTACTCGTACCACCAGCGAAATTCGTAGTGGCAGTTGGTGTTCGGCCGTGGCAGCTTCTCCTTGCCATCCTTGTCCTTCGTGGCCGGCCCCTGCAAAAACCGGAAGTCGGTCGTCGGCACCTGGCCCTGCCAGCGGTCCCAGTTGAGCCCCTGCGGCACCGGAGCCGTGGGAATCGCGGGGCTCGACGGCGCAGCGCCGATCGCGGCCTGCACCTGCCTGATCTTGCCGAGCCGCCCCTCGGCGACGAGCGCCATCGCAGTCACGAACAGTTTGAAGGCGCTCCGCTGCTGCGTGCCCACCTGCACGATCCGGCCGGTCTGTTTCTGGATCTTCCGGATCAGCTTGCCTTCGTCGATCGTGAGCGTGAGTGGCTTTTCGCAATACACGTCTTTGCCGGCCAGCATCGCCTCGACGACCGGCTTCGTGTGCCAGTGGTCCGGCGTGGCCACGTGGATCACGTCCACATCCTTGCGCTCGAGCACCTTGCGGTAGTCTTCGAACACGGCGGCCTTGCCGCCGGCATGCTTCTCGTTGAAGCCTGCGGCCCGGCCTGCATCAACGTCGGCGATCGCCACGATGTCGATCCAGTCCTTGGCGGCGCCGATGTTGGCGTTGGCGATGTCGCCGGAGCCGATCAGGCCGAGGGCCACGCGGTCGTTCTTCGACTTCGTTTCGTCGGCGAGCGTCCGCTGCGTCCAGTGAAAATACGGCACGGCCGCGACGGCCGCTCCCGTGGCACACGTCGAGAGAAAACCGCGGCGAGAGTCTTGCATGAACGAACCTCGTCTCAGAACTGGGTGAGTGAATTCTCGGAATAGCATAATGCGGGATGGCTCAACAGGGGGACGACAGGCTAAAGCCTGTCCTACATGCCCAGCCCCCCGTACAGCGGCAGGTGCCGGTAATACACCTCGAGCATGCAGGCACAGAGGCTCGTCATGAAGAGCCGGCCGCCCACGTAGCCCCACTGGTCGTTGGCCGGATCCCAGCTCCCCTTCTCCCGGCCGCTCGTCACCTGGGCGGGCACGAGCTGCTCCTGCATGCGCCGGTTCCACGCGTCCCACGCCCTGCCGCCGACATGGTGGCAGACCTGCGTTTCGTAATACCACGCATACGCATTCTTGCGCCGGTAGTCGAAATCGATCGGCGCCTCGCGGAGGAGCAGTTCGATGCCCGACGTGATCCGCGGGTCGTCGGGCTTCCAGCCCAGATAGAGGCGGCAGAGGAGCGCTTCCGCCGTGAGCGCCGGCCGGAAGTCGAAGTTTTTTTGCCCCGGGCTGATCTGGTAGCCGTAGCCCTTTTCGGGCGACACGAAGACGCCGTCGAGAAAGGCCTCGAGCCGCTCGAACGTCTCTCGGGGCACCGCGAGCCCGGCCATCTCGCCGCTCTTGAGCGCCATCAGAAACCAGCCCGTCACCGACATGTCGCCGCGGTTGTCGCCCCCTGGCCGCGGCGGTTGATACCGCCAGCCGCCGTCAGGCATCTGCGCGGCGACTGCATACTCGACCGCGCGGCGGGCCGGCTCCGCGAACTGCGGATCCTGCGTCATGCCAAACGCTTCGCAGAGCGCGATCGTGATCTGCCCGTGGGCATACATCTGGTGCTGCTCGATCATCGTGCCCGCGTCAAACGTGCCGTCGGCAGCCTGCATGCGGAGGAGCGCCTTCCAAGCCCTCGCCACCGCCGCGCGATGATCGCCCGCGGCCGGCGTGTTGCCCGCGCCCTGGAGCGCGAGGAGCGCAAGCGCCGACGCAGCCAGCCGATTCTCCTGCCGGCTGCCGTCCATATATGGCCCTTGCAGGCTCCAGAGGCCGTCCTTCCGCTGCTGCCGCACGATCCATTCGAGGGCGAGCCCCACGGCCGACTCGCTCTCTGCCGTGCCTCCGCCCGCCCCGAGCAATCGCTGCCGCTGCTCGGCGCTCCGGCCCGAAAGACCAGCCGCCATCGCGGTCGGTGACGACGATGCCGCCTCGCCTGCGGGCACCGCCGCCACGGGCGCAATCGGATCGGGTGTGGGGGGCGGAGGGGGCGCGGCCTGCTTCATCTCGCCCGGCTCGACGGATGCAGGCGGTTCGACCTTCGCCACCTCCGGCGCAATCACGACGGCCGGCGGTGCCGCCTCTTCCTCGTCGGCCGCGTCTTTTCCACCCGGGTCGGCATCGGCCATGCCGAACGAGAGCTCGAGCCGCAGCCTCTCTTGCACCCGCTCGCGGACGCCGATCACGGCGAGCACCAGCAAGAGCAGCACGTGCACCGCGAGGCTCGCGGTGAAGGCCGGGCTCTTGGCCACGGCCGTGTTCCACCGTTCGCGGAGCATCGCCCACGAGAACCTTTCGGGCTCGTCGCGCCGACGCGGCGGCTCGGGCACGTGGATGGGCGGCGCAAGCGGCGGCTGTGCCACGGGCCCCTGCTCCCACGGCAGCCCTCCCACCACCGACTTCGACCGTGGCGCCGGGTCGGGATCGGGGCCAGGAATCGAGCCGGAGGGAAGAACAGGGTGCCAGGAACTGTCGGGCGGACGCGATGCCATAGCGGCAGTGTCGCGCGTCGGGCGGCGAGGAGTCCACCTCGACTTCACCAGCCGTCCGTCACGACGGCGGCGAATTCGTGCCAGTTTTTCGCCCGCCCTTCATTTCAGAGCCGCGATGGGCTATTGTTAGCCCACACCCAAATGACGCGGGGTGGAGCAGCCCGGTAGCTCGCGAGGCTCATAACCTCGAGGTCGTAGGTTCGAATCCTACCCCCGCCATTTCACGCCCGCACTGCCCTCCATGGCCAGTGCGGGCTTTTTTTGCGCAGAAGCCCGCTGCGTCAGGCCTGCTTGCGACGTCGCCAGATCGAGTAGCCGCCGCAGGCCAGGCCGGCGAGGGCCAGGGCGGGCGAGTTGCCCGGTGCGTGGACACCGTTCACGAGCACGTCGCCATTCGCCACCCCCGTGCCGGAGAGCATGACGGTCACCGTCAAGAGGCCGCCGATGAACTGGTTGCCCACGTTGACGTTGACATTGACGTTGGCGGACGGCGGCCAGTCGGGCATGGCGACCGGGCGACGAACTCTCACGACGGGCGCCGAAGATTCCCGGCAATATCGAGGCCAAGGCGTTCGATGGACCGCGCAAGCGTCGTACGATCGGCCTGTGACAGAACACCGATCGAGTGATGGACGAGCCTGGCATCGATGGATACGAGCTTGAGGAGCCGGACGGTCGAGGGCTTGGGGAGACCGATTGCGGTCCAATCCTCAAGCGAAACATCGAACGGATCACGCGGTTCATGCGTCGTGATCCGCGCCAGCAGAAGATCGTTTGAATCGACGGCGAGCACCACGCCAGGGCGCCGTTTCCGGCCCTGCATGTCCGTGAAGGGAAACTCGACGGCCACCACTTCCCCACCCCTAAATGCTGTCATACACCGCGTCGTCCGGGGCGTCGTCCTTGAAGAACTCTTGGATGGCCAGTCGCTGCCAGTCGAGTTCTTCCGGTGCGCGGCCAATCAAGTGAGGCAGATCCCGATACAGCCGAAGTTGGTCAGCCAGCGGCAGAGCCTCAATCGCTTTTTCAATTTCCTGAACGGTCGTCATGGGTGGCCGAGGTTTGTCGAGAAAGGAGGATGCTCGATTGTAGCCTTCCTGTCGTTCGGTAGGGCTACCGTCCTGTGATGACCGTTCGGTCGTGATCCGCGTTAGCATTGCCTCCCGCACGGCCTCGGGAAGCCGCATGCCCGCCACCAGAACCACGGCGCGGGCGAGCAACTCGATGCGCTCGGGCGAATTTGCGTCGCATTCTGCGTCGCAGTTGGACCCGACCCTTCGATTTCCCTAGTAAAACCGCGTTTATTCGGTTCCTACCCCCGCCATTTCACGCCCGCACTGCCTTCCATGGCCAGTGCGGGCTTTTTTTGCGCAGTATCGTGCCGCGGTCAGGCCTGCTTGCGACGTCGCCAGATCGAGTAGCCGCCATAGGCCAGACCGGCGAGGGCCATGGCGATCGTCGAGGGCTCGGGGACGGCGACGGCGGTGAACTGCAGCGTGACGTCCTGGCCGCTCTGGACGAGGCCGAACGAGCCACGGGTGGCACCGTCGAGCGCCAGGCCGTTCGCGTCGAGCAGCGAACCTCCGAGCGAGAGGTTGTTGAAGCCGGTGGTGACGCCCGTCGCAAGGTCGAACACGGTCCATGCCCGGTTCACGTCCCAGAACGAGTCAGTCCAGTCCACCAAGCTGCCGGCCCCGGCGAATGAGAGCGCCAGTACGTTCGAGCCCGAGAACGACAGGTTCGAGGCGTTCGAGAGCACGATCTGGTCGTACACGACCGGTGAGTTGCTCGTGGTGTTGGCGATGAGCTCCCAGTTGACGACGGCGCCGTTGCCATACGAAAGGTTGCCATCGAAGGTCTGGATGCCGGGCGAGTTGCCCGGAGCGTGGACGCCGGTCACGTTCACGTCGCCGTTCACGAGACCCGAGCCCGAGAGCGTACCCGTCACCGTCAGCAGGCCGCCGCCGGTGTTGCCAACGCTGCCGTTGACGACGGCGTTGACGAACGTCTGCGAGTAGCCCGCACGTTCGAAGGTGGCCCCCGAATCCACCGTCAGGTCGCTCGCCGCGGCGAAGGCGTTGGCCGTGCCCACTGCGAGCGTGCCCTCGCGGACCCACGTGAGGCCCGTGTAGCTGTTCGGCGAACTCACCGTGCTCGTGCCTATGCCGAGCTTCACGATGCCCGCCGCGAACGTGACCTGCGAGACGGTGCCGTCGGCGATCCCGCCGATGTTGCCCGACCGCGTGACGGTGAGCGTGGCCGAAAGGTTCTCGCCACCGACCACCGTGCCCTGGCTGTCGATGTAGCCGATGCGGATCGGCGTCGTCGCCTGGAGCGTCGCGCCGCTGGCGACGGTGACCGCCGCCGTGGACGAGAGCGCATTGCCGCTGCCGAGGACGAGCGTGCCGGCCGACACGGTCGTGTCACCCTTGAAGGTGTTCGCGCCGGTCAGCGTGAGCGTGCCCGCACCGAGCTTCGTGAGGCTCCCCGCGCCGGTGATATTGCCGGCGTAGGTGCTCGCGTCGGACCGGTTGAAGATCAGCGAGGCGCCTTCCGTCAGCCTCACCGCGCTTGCGAGGCTGCCCGACGTGCCGCCATCGCCGACCGCCAGCGTGCCGGTCGAGACGGTCGTCAGGCCCGAGTAGGTGTTGTTGCCCGTGAGTGCGAGCGTGCCGGTGCCGTTCTTGGTCAGGCCGCCCGTGCCGGAAAGCACGCCGGAGTAGGTGGTGCTCGCGTTGTTCCCGCCGATCGTCAGCGTCTTGCCGCCGTTCGCGAGATCTCGCGAGCCCTTGAGCCCGCCGAGGGTCGAGGCCTGTGAGAAGGTGATCGACCCCGAGTCGTTCGCGTTCATGTCGAGCGTGGATTGATTCAGTGCAAGTCCATACCCGATCGCCAGCGTGCCTGCCGCGATCCGCGTGTCGCCGGTGAAACTGGTATAGCCTACGAGCGTGAGCGTGCCGCTTCCGCTCTTGATCAGGCCGCCACTGCCGCCAAGATTGCCAGAGTAGGTCGTGCTCTGGTTGTTGCCGCCGATCGTGAGCGTGTAGCCGCCGTTGTTGACCGCGCGAACGCCTTTGAGCC
>JBAXUY010000098.1:0-11016 GCA_037129475.1 Planctomycetia bacterium
TCGTGTCGGTGAGACCCGCGCCCGTGTCGATCACGAACGCCTGGCTCGCCGCGCCATTCGTCACTGCCGCGAGGTTCACTCCGCCCGGGCCGATCGTGATCGCGTCCGCGCTCGCGCCGCCGACCACCGACAAGCCGGCGAACTGCGTGATCTTCGTCAGGTTCACCGTGATCGTCTCGGCCACCGAGTTGACCGTGATCCCGGGCACGCTCGTGGACAGTGCTCCTGCCCCCTTCGCCGTGATCGTCAGCAGGCTCGATCCCGAGTTGTACGACGTGCTCAGGTTTGAAAGCGTCGTCCCCCCCGCGTCCAGCGACAGCACCACGCGATTGCTCGCCAGCGTCACGTCCACCGCCAGCATCGCACGCGATTCCAGCGCGTCGAAACCACGCAGGCTCTCACCCGACTGCTCCTGGTGGCGCTGCCCCTTCCGCCGTACGCCCCGCAAATCCTTCACCGAACGTGGGAACAGCGTGGCCAACAACGATCGCATCGAAAGCGCCTCCTGCGGGGTCCGGACGACATCACGGCAACCCCCCGCTGGCGGCGGCAGGCAGATCGCTGGAACGATTCGCATGCTACCCCGCACAATGTGCGTGGAGCAAACGATCGGCTCCTGTCGATAAAGCCCGAGGAATCGCCCCGCCCATGACCACAGGCCCGCTCGACGACGTGGTCGTCAAACAGTACGAGAAGTGGGTCTATCCGGCCCCCATCCACGACCTGCCCGCCTGGCTCGCCAACAACTGGCAGTGGTTCGATCCGAGCCACGCCCACCGGATGTTCTGGCCGAGCCGCGCCCGTCGGCCCGACCTCGACATCCTCGTGGCCGGCTGCGGCACCAACCAGGCGGCCGTGCTCGCCTACACGAATCCGGCGGCGCGGGTGGTGGCGATCGACGTCAGCCAGCCGTCGCTCGATCATCATCGTCTGCTCAAGGACCGGTATGGCATGCGGAACCTCGATCTGCACCACCTGCCAATCGAGCGCGTCGACGCGCTGCAGCGCGACTTCGACCTGATCGTGTCCACCGGCGTCCTGCACCATCTCGCCGACCCGCTCGTGGGCGCGAAGGCCCTTGCCGCGCGGTTGCGGCCCGATGGCGTGCTCGCCCTCATGCTCTACGCCCGATACGGCCGCATCGGCGTGGAAATGATGCAGGGGGTGTTCCGGGAACTGGGGCTGCGCCAAAGCGACGCCTCGGTGCTGATGGTGAAGGAGGCTATCAGCCAGCTGCCGCAGGACCATCCCGTGAGAAGTTATCTCACCCTCGCCCCGGATCTACAGTTCGACGCCGGCCTCGTCGACACGTTCCTCCACGGCCGCGACCGCAGCTACACCGTCGACGACTGCCTCGACCTCGTCGCCTCGTCCGGCCTCGTGTTCCAGGAATGGTTCCTGAAGTCGGCCTACTACCCTCCGGCCGGCCCGGGCAGCCCGTTCTCCGCCGCCGTCGCCGCCCTGCCCGAGCGGCAGCAGTGGTCCGTGATGGAGCGGATCAACAGCCGCAACGCCTGCCACTTCTTCACGGCCTGCCGACCCGACCGCGCCACCGACACCTACGTGATCGACTTCACGTCGCCCACCTCTCTCGACTACGTGCCCGTGCCACGACACCGCTGCGGCCTCGACGGCGCGGAGCTGGTGCGGCACGATTGGCGTCTGCCACTCGACCCCGTGCAACTGGCCCTGCTTCAGCAGATGGACGGCCGCCGCACGATCCGCGAGATCGTGGCCGTGGCGTCGGAGAGCGGCGTGCTCCCGCAGCGCAGCCAGGCCGATCGCGATGAACTCGGCCGGGCGGTGTTCCGCTCGCTCTGGCAGCGCGACTTCCTCGCGATGGGGCTCTCGCCCCGCCGCGGCTGACAAAGCGGCCCTGGCCCGGAGGCGGTGGTACGAGCAGGCGATGCCATGAACCACCGTCGAGGGTACACTGGAGGCATGTCAACAGAGATCGCATCCGACACGACCGACCGGTCAGAGTGGCCTGTCTGGAAGGGGCGGGTCGGCGAGCCGGAGCCCGCCGCGGACTATTCGCATCTCACGCCATCCCAGCGGATCGATCTCGTCTGGGAAGCCACGAAAAATGCCTGGTCGTTGACCGGAACGTCGCTGGATGAATCCTCATTTCGTCGAGATGTTGAAAGCCTTGTGCGACGAGGGCGTTGAGCATCTCGTGATCGGGGCCCACGCGCTTGCGGCCCATGGCTATGTGCGGGCTACGCTCGACATTGATATCTGGGTGCGGCCCTCTGCCGAGAATGCAACCCGCACTTGGCGGGCACTCGAGCGTTTCCGGGCGCCGCTGACGAAGATGAAGGCCAGTGACTTCGCGGAGCCCCAGGTGCTCTATCAAATCGGCGTCCCGCCCAGCCGCATTGACATCATGACGAGCGTCACTGGGCTGGATTTCGACACCGCGTGGCCACGGCGGATCATGGCCACGTTCGGTGAAATCGAGGTGCCTGTACTCGGCGGCCAGGACTTGCGAGCGGCGAAGCGTGCGGCCGGCCGGCTCAAGGATCTGGCCGATCTCGAGGAGCTCGGCTGACGCTGGCTTTGGCGGGCCGGTCAACTGTCACTTGGGCGGCGCGGGTTCCTTCGGCTCCTCGGTCTTCTTTTGGATCACGGCGTCGCGGGTGAGGTGGATCTTCGCGTATTCCTTGTTCGACACGATGTAGTACCAGTCGGCGAAGCGGTTGTTGAGGTCGCGCACGCGCTTCTGGGCCGCCTTCACCTTGTCGTCATACTCGTCCTGTTTGCGGCGGTTCTCCCGCTCGATCCGCCGCTTCTCCTCGAGAGCCGCCTGGGCCTTCGCATCGGCCTCCTCGGCCGCCTTGAGCTTCTCGGCGGCGTCGCCTTCCGGCTTCTTCTCGTCCTTCTTGTCATCGGCCTTCTTCGCGTCGTCGGCCTTCGGCGCCTCCGGCACGTCGGGCACCGGGTCGAGCTTCGGCTTTTCGAGCAGGCTCTCGTTGAACCGGGCCATCACGAGCAGGTAACGGCCAGCCGTCTCGCCGGCGTCGTCATCTGGCTCCTTGGCGTCGCTTTCCTTCTTGTCAACGCCCGCCACCGTCGTGCCCGCCCCGAACCGGAGCACGTATTCCACGCCGTCCTTCATGCCGACGAGCGTCTCGCCGTCGGTCGAGAGGATGTCGCCCGACTTGAGCGGCAGGAAGCCCCGCTGCTGCATCGACGTCACCGCCTCGGGATCGCCCGTGAACGCCTCGGCCCCCTTGAGGTCGGCGCTCAGGCCGGCCGGCTTGCGGGCGACATCGATGATCTTGAGGTCACCGAGGGCGTTGCGCAGATCGTTGAGCTTCGTGCTCGCGAGTTCCTGCCCATCGGCCAGCTTTTCTTCCTTGGCCGTCTTGCCACCGGCGAACGCCTCGAGCTTCGCGAGCGCCCACTTTGCGTCCTTGTCGTCGTAGGTGAGTTCGATGCGGTCCTTGCGGTTCTGCTCGACCATGATCCGGCCGCCCGACTCGACCGCGCCGAGCGTGTAGTCGTCGAGCACCAGCCGCCGCACGTCCCACGGCGAGAGCTTGAGCAGGTCCTTCTCGATCCAGTCGTCGAAGCGGGTCGTGAATTTCGAGGTGTCGATCTCGATGCGATAGACGGGATCCTGCCCCGCCTTGCGCACGAACCGCAGCTTCTTGCCGCCGGCTGCATCGCCCATGGCGGGCCGCTTGTCCTCCTTGCCGACGACGAGCCGGGCGATCTTCGTGCCCGCCGCGTCGCGCACCTCCACGAGTTCGCCGATCCCGGTCATGCCCGGCTTGATCTTCTCCGGATCGGGCTCGATGACGCCGAACGTCTCGTGATCGGCCGGCGACGTGCTTACGACGTCGAGCGCCTTGAGATCGACGAGCTCCGTGGCGGCAGCGGCCAGATGATCCTTGGCGTCGGCCGGGTAGTTCTGATGCGAGGGCAGCACCCACACCCCGCCCGACTGCACCACCTTGAACGGCGCGAGCGTGGCCAGTTCCTCGTCGTACTTCACGATCTCGAGGCTCGCCGCCTTCGCCGCGTCGGAAAGCTCGGCAAAGAGCACCCGCTCCTCGGCCGGCTTCTCCACGCGACTCGTGAACCGCGGCTGTACCGCCACGCCGAGCAGGAGCATGCCCACTCCGCCGAGCAGAAAGAGCGCGGTGCGCTGCATCACGGGCGAGAGCCCGCCCGCGTTCGTTGCCGATTCCATACCGTTCACTCCTCTTTCAAACGTGTGCTTTTCAGGGTCAGCGGAGCCGGGCCTTCGACACGCCCTCGCGCTCGAGAGCCCGACGGCGGAAGTAGACGAAGAAGGCGACGACGAGCGGCGGGATCGGCGGCAGGAGCACGGCCAGCCACTTCTGCCGATCCTGCTCCTGGCGGACCTTCGCCCCGAGTTGCCGCTCCACCGCCTCGACCTCGGCGTCGCGCGTGCGTTTGAGCTGCTCGATCTTCGTGTCGAGCCGCCGCTGCGCGAGCCGCTGCCGGCTGGCGAGTTGCTGCACCGCCTGCATCGCCGCCTGTGGATCGGCGTCGCCGGCGCTCTCCATCTCCTTGATCTTCTTCTCGAACTCGCCCACTTCCTTCTGCATCGCGGCGTTCGCCTCGCGCTCCGCCTCGTCGAACTCGGCGATGAACTTCTGCCGCTCGGCGTCGGCCTGCTCGCGGGCCTCGGCGACGGTGTCTTCGATCCGCTCGAGCGTGCGGTGCCGCGGCTTCCGCTTGCGGATGTCGAGGAACCGGTCGTCGCCGGCGAGCTGGTCGAGCACGTTGAGCGCGAACGTCACGTTGTCGAAGTCGAGGCCGAAGACCTCGTCGGGCCGGTTGCGAAGGCCGAAGATCCGGCCGTCGAGGAGATCGATGTCGGCGACGACGACCGCCCGGATCGTGGCCGGTGCGGCGGCGGGCTCGGCACCCTCGGCCGGGGGCGCGGCCGGCGCCTTGCGCTCGAGGGCCACCGCGAGCACCATCGCCTCCCGGCCCGGCTTCTCGAACACGCGAAGCTGCCGCATGTCGCCGCGGTTGCCCATCACCTGCTCGACCTCGATCGTGCCCGACCGCACGCCCGTCTGCACCAGCGGCGTCCAGGTCACGTCGGCCTTCTCGTCCTTGGCGATGGCCCCTGGAAACGGAAACAGCACCTCCTGCAGGCCCGACGTGATCGGCTCCGCGGGATTGAAGCCCGTCGTCTTCTCCGAGCCGCCCGAGCCCATGTCGGCGTCGACGAACACGAACTCGCTCGGCAGTTCGAGCTTGGGGTGTGGATTGTAGTCCTGCCAGACGACGAACGGATCGGCGCCCATCTGCCCCATCGCCGGCCGGCCGGAGCCCGACCGCAGGCGCACACCGAGCGTCTGCCAGAGCTGCCCGATGTCGCCCTTGGGCTGCCCTTGCGGCTGAAACATCGCCATCGGCCCGCCCGGACCCCGCCGCGGCTGGGCCGTGCCCGGCACCGACTGCATGAGCACAGGCAGCGGGTCTTCGAAGATCGCGATCGGTTGCCCGGCCTGTACGGCGGCCACGAGGTTCGCCATCTGCTCGGGTCCGAGCGCCGAGGGCTGTACGGCGAGGAGCACGTCGTATTTCTCGGTGATCGGCGCCGTCGGATCGACCTGCACCACGTCGTACTGCTTCTCGAGCTCCTCGACGATCGGCTGCCGCGGCCGCTGCTGGCCGCTCATCATGTCGAAGCCGCCGAACAGATCGGCGTCGGTCGTGAGCACGCCGAGCCGCTTCCGCTTCTGCTGCGCGGCGGTGCAGATCGAGCGGATGAGCTCGTACTCCACCGGCGTGCCCTTGTCGAAGAACGGCACCACCACTTTCTCCAGGCCGCTCGTGAACGCGCAGCCGAGGAAGATCTGCTCGTCGCGATACGTGCCCCGCACCCGCGAGAGCACCGTGACGGGCTCGATGCCGAACTGCTGACTGGCGAGCGCCGCGGCCTCCGTCTTGGGTTCGGTGGAGATCACCTCGACGTTCACCTTGCCCCGGCCGAGACGCTGGAATTGCCGCAGCATGTTCAAGAGGTTGATCCGCGTCTGGGCGTAGTCCTCGGGCACCACCGGGCTGACGTAGGCCTTGATGTCGATGGGGCGGTCGGCCTCGAGCCCGGCGAGCAGCCGGCGCGTGTCGGGGGAGAGCGAGCTGATCCGCTCCTCGGAGAGATCGGCCCGGAGGTCGAGCGAGCGGAAGAAGAGGACGGCACCGATCGCCGCGAGCACGAGCCCGGCCGACCGGGCCGCGTAGTGGAGGCCGATCTGCGGCCCGTCGCGGCGGCCGGTCCAGTGCCGGCGGCCGATGAGCACCATCGCGATGTAGAGGCAGACAGCGACGACGCCGAGGAAGTAGGCGATCGACGAAAGCCCCACGACGCCGCGGCCAAAGTCGGAGAACTGCTCCGCGAGGCTCCAGCCCCGCACCCGCTCCGCGAGCTTCGGCCCCATCACGGAGCCCGCCTGGTCGGCCATCACGAGCGGCGCGTTGAGCGCGAGACCGAGGATGAAGGCCACCGTGAGGTTGCTCGTGAGGAAGCTCGCCACCATGCCGATCGCGAGCATCGCCAGGCCCACGAACCAGTAGCCGAGATAGTTCGCCAGGAAGAGCCCGCCATCGGGCGTGCCCCAGCGGAGGAGGATGATGAGATTGCAGATGCACGAGAACAGCAGCGCCACCGTGTAGATCCCCACCGTGGCGAGATACTTGCCGAACACCACCTCCCAGTCGCTCGCGGGGATCGTGAGCAGCAGTTCGTCGGTGCCCTGCCGCCGCTCGTCGGCCCACACGCTCATCGTGATCGCCGGCACGAACACGAGCAGGATGAAGGGCAGGTAGCGGTTGAGCTGGTCGAGGTTCGCGAGGTTCGAGTTGAAGAACTCCGGCGGCCAGAAGGCGGCGAGCGACCCGAGCAGCACGAACACGCAGATGAAGACGTAGCCCGTGGGGTTCGAGAAGTAGGCGACGAAGTTCCGCTTGAAGACCGCATCGAGCACGTGCCATTTCATGGTTGATCAGCTCCTCGTTCCATCGTCGTCGTTCGGGTGTGTCGCGGGAGGCACCGGAGACCGCGATCGCGGCCGCGGCACCCGCGGGGATCGGTCGGCTCACGCCGAGCGGGTGAGTTCGTAGAACCGCTCGTCGAGGCCGCGGCCCTCCTTGCGCAACTCGGCGGGCGTGCCATCGAACCGCAGCCGGCCCTCCGCGATCAAGATCACGCGGTCGGCCAGCGCCTCCACCTCCTGAAGGATGTGGGTGGAGAGCAGGATCGTCTTCTTTTCGCCGAGCCGGCGGATCGTCTCGCGAACCTCGCGGATCTGGTTCGGGTCGAGACCGCTCGTCGGCTCGTCGAGGATCAGCACGTCGGGCTCGTGGAGCAGCACCTGCGCCATCCCCACGCGCTGCCGGTAGCCCTTGGAGAGCTTGCCGATCGCCTTGCCGATCACGCTGCCGAGTTCGCACTGCTTCACGACCGCCTCGATCCGCTCACGCTTGCGGTCGCCGGTGAGGCCACGGGCGTCGGCGAAGAATTCGAGGAGGCTGCGGGGCGTCATGTCGGGATAGAGCGGGCCGTTTTCCGGCAGGTAGCCGAGCCGCTCCGCGCCCGCGAGACGGTCGGTCGACATGTCGTGGCCGGCGATCCTGGCCGTGCCGGCCGTGGGGGCGAGGTATCCGGTGAGGATCTTCATCGTCGTGCTCTTGCCCGCGCCGTTGGGCCCGAGGAAGGCGACGACTTCGCCGCGCGGCACGCGAAACGAGATGTCCTCGACGGCGATGAAGGGGCCGTAGTACTTGGTAAGGCCGTCGGCCTCGATCATGGCGGCGGAACCGGTCTGCGACATCTGGTAGGCACCGGGAGGAAACGGGGACGATCCGCACTATTGTTGCGGAAAATCAATTTTTGCCCACTTCTGCTGCGTCCCGCAATCCCCTGCCCGGCTTCACGGGCGCCTGCGCGCGGCCGGCCGGCACCACGGCTCCGAGCGGTTCGACGATCGGGTCTCCATGCCCGCGCCGCCAGCCGATATGCGCCTGCCAGCCGTCGTCCGCCGCGGGAAAGTCGCTCCGCACGTGCACGCCACGGGTCTCCCGCCGGACGAGCGCCGCCCGAATCATGAGCCGCGCCACCTCCAGCATGTTCTGCAGCTGCCAGCCCTCCGGATCGGCGAACTGCAGGGGGAGCACGTAGCGGCACCAGCCCTCGACCGTGTCGAGCGCCTCGGCGAGCGACTCGCCCGACCGCTCCACGCCGACCTGCCGCCACATCAGGCTGCGGAGCGAGTTGCGAATATCGGCCAGGTCGAGGCTGCCGTTGGTGTCGGACGATCTGGGGTTCGCCAGGTCGGGTACGCGCAGCGTGTCGGCGCCGTCGCTTGCGAGCACGTCGGCGCTTGCAGCCTGCCCGGCCCGGGCTCCGTACACGAGCCCCTCGAGCAGGCTGTTGCTCGCGAGCCGATTGGCGCCGTGCAGTCCGCTCGAGGTCACCTCGCCGGCCGCGAACAGGCCCGGCACGTCGGTGCGGCCGTCGGCATCCACCTCCACGCCGCCGATCATGTAGTGGGCCCCGGGCCGCACCGGGATCCGGTCGCGGGCCAGGTCGAGTCCGAACTTCGCGCAGATCTGCGCCATGCCGGGAAACCGCCGGCGCACCATGTCGGGGTCGAGGTGGGAGAGATCGAGGTAGACGTTGGCATGATGCGTGCGGTGCATCACCATCGTGATCGCCCGCGACACGACGTCACGTGGGGCGAGCTCCGCCCGCGGGTCGAAGTCCGGCATGAACCGCCGGCCGTCCTTGTCGACGAGCCACGCCCCCGCGCCACGCACGGCCTCGGTGATCAGGCTCCGCGCGCCGCCGGCGATGTAGAGCACGGTGGGATGAAACTGCATGAACTCCATGTCGCGGAGCGTCGCCCCTGCCCGCCATGCAAGCGCCAGCCCGTCGCCGCTGGCCCCCTCGGGATTCGTCGACTCGCGGTAGAGCTGGCCCGCGCCGCCCGTGGCGAGGATCGTGCGTCGCGACCAGACGAGCGTCTTGCCGTGGGACTTGTTCCACACCAGCGCCCCGCGGCAGCCACCCGCATCGGTGACGAGGTCGATCGTGAACGTGTCGGGCCAGACCTCGAGGTTGTCGAGCCGGCGGGCCCGCTCGATCACCGCCCGCATCACTTCGCGGCCGGTGGCGTCGCCGAGCGCGTGCACGATGCGATGATGGCTGTGGCCGCCCTCGCGGCCCAGTTCGAGCGCGCCGTCGCGTTCGTCGAACTTCGTGCCCCAGGCGATGAGCTCCGCGATTCGCCCCGGCGCCTCGCGCACGACCGAGTCGACCACGTCGTCGTGGCACAGGCCGCCGCCGGCGGAGAGCGTGTCGGCCACGTGATTGTCGAACCGGTCTTCGGGGTCGTGGACTCCGGCGATGCCGCCCTGGGCCCACTGGCTCGACGAACTCTGCAGATCATCTTTCGTGACGATGGTCACCGAGAGCCGCGGATCGACGGCGAGCGCCGCGCGGAGGCCGGCCAGCCCGCCACCGAGAATGAGCACGTCGGTGAAACAGTGCGGCACGCGCTTCGGTCCGAAGGCGACCAGGTATCTCGGTCCCTCGAACATCGGCGTCATTCTCCCGCGGTCCCCTGCGTGTAGGCCTTGAACTGCTCCCAGTAGTCGGCCGGCGGCCGGCTGCGCCGCCCCTCGGCCTGCCCGCCCCGCGCATCGGATGGCACGTCGCGCGAACTCCGCACCCCGTCGGGCCGCAGGCCGAGGCTGCGCATCGTCTGCTCGAACTGGCCGCGTTCGACCGGATCGGCGCTCTCGGCGAGCCGCCGCATCTTCTGCCAGCGGTCGAGAAACGCCCGCGCTTGGTCCTTCGTCCAGCCGAGCCGATCGAGCACGTCGGTGTCGCCCGACTCGACGGCCCTGCGCAGATGCTCGAGCGCGAGGTCGGCGGCGTTGCGGGCATTGGCCAGATCCTGTTCGCCCCACTCCGTCTCCTTCGACGGCGGCGGCCCGTCTGGCAACGGCCTGCCGTCGGCCCGCTGCGCCGAGTCGCCACCGGCCCAGCCACCACTGCCGGTTTGTCCGGAGCCGCTTCCCGGCTGACCGGAATTCGACGGACTTGAATCACCTGGCTTCTGCGCGGCTGCGGCGCCCGCGCCCTGGTTGCCGCCGGCGCCCTCGCCCTGCTGAGCTTTGTCGCCAGGCTTTGGCCCGCCCGCCTTCGTGTCGCCAGCTGCGCTGCTCGAGCCCTGACCTTCACCTGCGGCACCCTGACATTCACCTGAGGCACCCTGACCTTCACCTGAGGCACCCTGACCTTCACCTGAGGCACCCTGACCTTCGCCTGGGGCACCCTGACCTGCGCCTGCGGAGCCTTGGCCTTCACCCGTGCCCTGATCGCTCTTGCCCGGATCACCCTTGCCGGCACCGGACTCACCGTTCGCACCTTCCGAGCCGGTGGCACCTTGACCGCCCGGCTGGGCGCCTTGCTTCCCGTCACCGGAACCGCTGCTGCCGCCACCCGCCTTTCCGCCACCCTGACCCTTGCACGTTGGACAGCCTTCCTTGCCACATGGTTTGCCGTCGGCGCCGGTGCAGGGGGCGTGCTCATGCTCACCCTCGGTGCCAGGTTGTTGCGCCCCGACGCGCGGGTCGCCCGGCTGCTGGCCCTCGCCGCTCGCGCCGCCTTCCTTCCCCTGACCTTCCTTCCCCTGACCTTCGCTCCCTTGCTCACGACGATGCTCGAGGATGCGCTCCATCGCCTCGCCGTCGTTGGTGCCGTCGGCGGCGACGGCGCTATCGCGGGCACCACGCTTGCCGCCCGGTTGCTGCCCACCCGATTGCTCGCCACCCGGGTCCTTCCCGCCCGCCTGCTGACCGCCGGGCTGCTTCCCACCGGCTTGCTGACCGCCGGACTGCTTGCCACCGGGCTCCTGCTTCCCCGACTGTTGCTCCTGACCGCCCTGCCGCTGCCCCTGCGCGCCGACGCCCTGCCCCTGCTCGGCTCCCTGCCCTTGGTTCTGGCCCTGCCCCTGCTGA
>JBAXUY010000099.1:0-10972 GCA_037129475.1 Planctomycetia bacterium
CCGCCGGCATCCGTCGTCAGGCTAGTGAGTGCGCTACCGCCGCCAACGGCGCCGCCGAAGAGCGTGGCGGCGGTGGAGTTGGCGGTTAACCCGTAGGTGCCGTCGACGGTACCGGTGAATGTGATATTGCCAGTGCCGGTCGAGACCGCAGTTGTGCCGGCGAGCGTTGTCGTGCCAGCGACACTGAAGGCGCTGTCGGTCGTGGTGTAGGTGCCGTTGAGCGTGGCGTTGTCGCCGTACTGCTGCGCACCCGTGGTCGTGACCGACTGAAGGCTGACGGTGCCGCCGGCGTTGGTCGTGAGGCTAGTGAGCGCGGTACCGCCGCCGACGGCGGCGCCGAAGAGCGTGGCGGCGGTGGAGTTGGCGGTTAACCCGTAGGTGCCGTCGACGGTACCGGTGAATGTGATATTGCCAGTGCCGGTCGAGACCGCAGTTGTGCCGGCGAGCGTTGTCGTGCCAGCGACACTGAAGGCGCTGTCGGTCGTGGTGTAGGTGCCGTTGAGCGTGGCGTTGTCGCTGTACTGCTGGGCACCAGTGGTGGTGACCGACTGGAGGCTGACGGTTCCGCCGGCGTTTGTCGTGAGGCTGGCGAGGCTGGTTCCGCTACCGACATTGGCACTGAAGAGAGTGGCGCCGCTATCGATAACTGTGAGCGCCTGAGCGCCAGCCTGCGTGCCATCGACCCTCCCAATGAAAGTAATCCCAACCCCAGTTAGGGTCGCATTGCCGGCGAGTATGGTCTGGCCACCGTAGTCTTGTGTGCTGCTGGTCGAGACGTTTGCGGCGAGCGTCGCGGTGCCTGTGACTTCGAATGTGGTGACACCAGTGATGGCGGCTTGGACGTCGGCATCGCCGGTGATCTTTAAGGCGTTGCTGATGCCGGCCGCGCCGGCAGCGAAGGTGACCGTCGTCGCCGTGAGTTCCACACCGCTGGCAAGCGTTACGAGTCCGCCGTAGTCCTGGGTGCCACTGCTCAAGACGTTTGCGGCGAGCGTCGAGGCGCCTGTGACCGCGAATGTCGAGACGCCAGTAATGGCTGCCTGCACGTCGGCGTTGCCCGTGATCTTTAACGCGTTGCTGGCGCCGGCCACGCCTGCGGCGAGCGTAATCTTCGAGCCGGTGAGTTCGACACTGGCGGCAAGTGACACCAGGCCGTCGTAGTCCTGCGTGCCGCTAGTCGAGACGTTCGCGGCGAGCGTCGAGGTTCCTGTGACCTCGAATGTGGAGACGCCAGTGATGGCGGCTTGCACGTCGGCATCGCCGGTGATCTTTAAGGCGTTGCTGGTGCCGGCCGCGCCGGCAGCGAAGGTGACCGTCGTCGCCGTGAGTTCTACGCCGCTCGCCAGCGTTACGAGTCCGCCATAGTTCTGCGTGCTGCTGGTCGAGACGTTGGCTGCGAGCTGCGAGGTGCCTGTGACATCAAACGTCGAGACGCCAGTGATGGCGCCTTGCGCATCGGCGTCACCAGTGATCTTCAGGGCGTTGCTCGCCCCGGCGACAGCAGCGCCGAGCGTGATCGTCGAGCCCGTGAGGTTCACGCTTGCCGCAAGCGACACCCATCCCCCGTAGGTCTGCATGCCACTCGTCGACACGTTCGCCGCAAGCGTGATTGCGGTCGACAGGATTTCTACCGCCGAGGCGCTCGAAAGTATCTCCGCATCGATGGTCGTGGATCCGACATCCGCCGAGACGGACAGCGAATCCTCGATCCCAGAACCAGTGGCAATTGTGAATACTTGTCCACCGGAGGCCGTGCCAGTCACCGCGATGGCGCTGACGTCCGCGACCGCGAACGCTCCGTCGCCGTCGAAATCTGTGCCGCTGACGGTGTAGTACGAACCGTCGCTGACGAGCACGGCCGCGTCGTTGGCCGCGCTCAAGTCGATCTGGAGCGTACTCCCGTCGAGCGTCGCGGTCACCGCCAGCATCGACCGCTGCTCGAGCAACTCGACGTCCAGGGGAGAAAGCCGCGCGGGCCCGGCGCGGCGGCCACCAAGGCGTCGCCCCACACCGGCATGTTCGCCCGGTCTGCGCGAGAGAAAACCGCGAAACAGGGCCGACATCTGAAAAGGACGTCGGCCTCTCATCGTGGCTTTTTGCTCACACAATGCGTGAAAGAGACAGGCGGGGACTGGCTCGGGGGCAGGAAAGCTGTTTTACGCCGAAAGAGCCTGTTTTGTTGATACCAAAGAGGATACTTTGCCTCACCGGCAAGAGCACTGAATCGGTCTGTCAGAATGGCATTTCGCGGGAAAAATGCGGTTCCTGCGTGCCGATTCCGCTGGTTGTTCCGCAAAAGTGCTGCTCCATCGCGCTTTTGGCAGGCCTGGCGGGGCAGTTCGGAAACGCCGAAGGGGATGTCCCACGGGTATGCGAACCCTGGCCCCCCCCTTTTTTCCAGAGCACGATGCCTCGATGTGAGAAGCCCGCTAGCGGGGCGTGGGAATGATCTCGATCACCCCTGGAGCGGGTGTGGCAGCGGCGGGAGGCAGTTCGAAGGCGGCACGCACGCGGGCGATGTCGGTGGCCGGCGCCGCCGCGAGCGACGTCTGCCAGAAAGGCTTGCCCTGCGTGGGCGGGCTCGGATACGCGGGCGTGGGAAATTCGAGCGCGAGCATCGCGGTGAGTTCGGCGATCTTCCGGGCCCGCACGTCCCCCGACCAGTCGCCATTCGACGAGAGGCCGTGAATCAGTCCCCAGGCGAGCAGCCGCGCCGACTCGAAGTCGCCGACGTTTTGCCCGGCGGCCGAGATCTGCTCGATCGCCACCCGCTCCCGGGCCGCGAGCGTGTCGTCGCGGCGCCGGCGGGCCAGCGCCGCGATCGCGTGGTTGATCTGCTCGTCGAACGCATCCGTTGCCTGACGCATGCCGTCGGCCGGCCCGAACGGCCTGCTGTTGAGCACGGCCACGACCGGAGCGAGCAGGGCGTCGACGTCGGTCGACATTCCAGCCTGCTCGAAGGCGACCGCCGCCAGCCGTCGCGGCCAGCGGACCAGGGATGGACGTCCCGGCACGAGCTGCCCGTAGCCCGCCTCCTGCCGCCAACTCGGCACGGCCAAGGCATGATGGCAGGCCTGGCAGTCGTACACGGCAAGCTCCGGCCACGGTCGATCCTTCGCATCGAGCTCAGCCGCCGCCGCGTAGTCGCGAGCCAGGTGCACGCTCTCTTGCAGCGCCACGAGCGAGCCGACGAGCGAGCGATCGAGTTCACTGGCTCCCTCGGTGGCATAGCCCGCCTTTGCCGCCTGCTCCTGAACCTGCGGCGACTTCTCCCAGACCCGCTTCCAGTGTCGCCCCATGCCCACGCCGAAGGCTTCCATCTCGAACGCTGGCAGGGGCGGATGGCCCGCGGCATACATCTCGTGCGTGATGACGCGGTCCGTGGCCAGCTCGCCCACATGGCACGACAGGCAGTTCCTGGCCTTCGCGACGGGATTGCGGAGGTCGTGCATCCCGAAGGCCTCCTTCTCGGCCGACGAGAGGAACCGCCACGACTTCTGCATGTGCGGATCGAGATAGCCGGAACCGGCGCCATGGCAGGTTTCGCAGCTGATGCCGCCGTGGAGCACGTTGGTTTCTTCGTCTACCGCCGGCTCATCGACCGGATGCGTATGGCAGGCGACGCAACTGGCCGTCGCGGCTGCCTTGATGCCCAGCGCCTCCTCCATCGCCCGCGTGCGTTCGTTGTCGGACGACAGGGCCAAATGAGAGCGCGAATGGGCGTCGTGCCGCCAGGCAGCCGTGGTCGCGACGTCGCACCACTCGCCCTGTTCGCTGCGATGGCACTTCACGCAAAGATCGGCCCCCGTGTAACGAAAGGCGGGACGGGGCAGGGGTTCGTCGCCGGGTGGTGCGGCGCGGCCGGTGCCGACCATCCCCAGGCAAACGATGGACGCCGCAGCCAGCAGACGGACGACCTGCGTGCGGAGGCTCATGAGGGTGGCCCGACGAAAACTGTTCCCGAACACGTCACGGTCGCTCCGCTGCCGGCAATGGTACCGCCACCCGATCGCGGTTGAAACGGACCGGGCTGAAGCCCTGGGGGCTGTCGGTGCCGGGCGGAAACCGCAGGCTGTCGCGGAGCTCTTCCAACGCCTGTCGCGTGTCCACCGTCGCTGGCTGGTGCGTTGTCGATCGCCAGGTGCCGACCCGTGCCGGCCCGCCGCCGGCCGCTTCCATCACCAAGAGCGTCTGCACCGCCGCATCCCAGAATCGCCACTCCGGCGGGGCACTCGCGACCAGGGCGTCGAGCCGGTCGTGGGAGACATCGAGGACGATGCGATCCCGTGATTCGAGTTCTTGGCCGGCCTGCCGTGCCGCGCGCACGAGACCGCGAGCCTCGAGGAGCACCCGGTCGAGCCGTTCCTTGTCGGCCACCGACCAGTCGGGCTCCAAGGCCCTGCGGATATCGACGACGCCTGTGCCGACGCTCGGCGTTCCCGGTGCGGTGGCGGTGGGCGCGGCGGCTTCGAGCAGTCGGCCGGCGGCCACATACCAGGGCTGCCACGACGGCTGACCGGGATATGGATTCTGAAACTGACCGGCGTACGCGGTGTAGGATCCCGGCCCGAGAGCCTTGTGGCAGGCATAGCAGTCGAACTCGGCGAATTCCGGCCAGCGATGCGGTCGCTCCGCGGCGACATCGGCCGCGGCCCGCTCGGCGCGGACCTCCAAAAGTTTTGCCACGGCCTCGAGCGTCGCCGCCTGCCCCAGGGCCCATGATCGTTCGGTGAAGTCAGGCTGAGACTCCGCCTTTCCAGATGGAGTCCAGTGCCGCGGCCAGAGTCGCTGGTAGGCCGCGAACTCGAAGGAGAGCCGCGGATGTCCGGCGGCGATGAGGTCGTGGTTGACCTCCTGCGATGCATCGCCCACGTGGCAGGGAAGGCAGTTGTTGATGCGGGTGGCGACGCTGCCCAGGTCGCGGTATCCGAGTGCCTCGCGCTCAGCAATCGAGAGCCGCTTCCATTCCGGCAGGGTATGAACCTGTTGCCACTGCGTGGAATCGCCGTGGCAGGAACTGCAGCCCACTCCGTCGGCAAGCACCTCCGGGGGCAGTGGCTCGCGGCGTTCGTTCTGCATCGAATGACAGGCCAGGCACTCCCTGGCTCGATGGGCCTCGCCCAGTCCGAGGAGCCGCGCCATTCGCCGGGATCGCGGTTCGTGGAGCACCTCGTAGGCCCGCGAATGGGGGTCGTCGTTCATCCAGATCGTGAACGCGAACGACTGCACGTCATGATTGCCGGCCTTCGGTCCGCCGTGGCACGACGTCGTGCCGCAGGAGGCGGCGCCCAGGGCGTTCACCACGGGATCGGGCCGCATCCCCGCGTAGGTGCCGTCATCGGCGCGGTGCGCGGCGCCGACAGCCGCCTGGGGGCAGTATTCACGTGGGGCCGGCAGTGGTTCCGCCGCGGGGCACGCTATCGCGGCTGCCGCGACCAACGCGGCGGCAGTGGCCCTCAAAGTCGCTCGAACCAGAATCACGGTTCACGGTCCCCCCGGGCGCGCACCATCCCCCGGATTGAGTCTCGACGGCGGGTGGGCACCGGGTCGAGAGTTCACGGATTTCGCCCCACGACCGCGATATCCTGCCCGTTCAAACCGTTAAAGTCCCCCCGCTCTCAAGCTGCCGTTTCAAGGGGTGGCGTCGAGAACTACATTCTTCGCTGGAGGTCGTTTTGATCATCGGTGGTAAAACCTGGCCGCAGGACAGAAAGTGGGTCATCGCGATCTCCGCGGTGTCGCTCCTGGCAGTGGTCGCCTACGTCGCCGAGTGGGCCGCGGAAGGGCGATTGCCCGGCGGCAGCAGCCGCACCGGCTTTCTCTACGGGGTCGTGGGCGGCCTGATCATCCTGTTCGAACTCCTGCTCTGGCCCAGAAAGCGGGTCCGCTCCTGGCGGATCGGGTCTGCGCAGTTCTGGCTGCGGGCGCACGTCTGGCTGGGGCTGTTGTCCGTGCCGCTGGTGGTGATGCACGCCCGGCTGTTTTTCATCGGCGGGCTGATGAACCAGGCGCTGATGTGCGCGTTCGTGATCGTGATCGCCAGCGGCATCTGGGGTCTCGTCCTGCAGCAGTACCTGCCGAAAATCCTGCTGGAGCAGGTTCCCGCCGAGACCATTTACGACCAGATCGAGCACGTGGCCGCGCAGCAGTGCGCCGATGCCGACAAACTCGTCCGGGCGCTCTGTGAACCTGTTCCCGACCGTCCGGGTGCCGAGACGACGACCGTGGCGGGGCACGAGCCTGGCCGGCCGGTCGAGCATCACGAGCAGGCCCAGCATGGACAGCATGCCGAGGATGAAGAACAGGCTGAATACGCCCTCGTCACCGGCTTTCGTTCGATGACGGGGATCCAGGGCAAGGTGCTCGAGACCGTGCCGATCTACAGCGTCATCCCGGGCACGCAGGAGATCTCCAGGCGATTCTTCACGGAACTTCGCCCCTATCTTCTCGCCGGCGCCGCCGGCGGGTCGCCGCTGGCCGGTCCGCTCGAGTCGGCGCGATTCTTCGAAGCGCTCCGGGCGGCATCCCCCGCGGCCGCCGGCGGCCTGATCGATCAGCTCCGGCAGGCGTGTGAAAACCGTCGCCAATTCGACTTGCAGGCCCGCATTCACGGCTGGCTGCACGGCTGGCTGCTCGTGCACGTGCCGGTCTCGGTCGTGCTCGGCGTCTTGCTCCTGATCCATGTGCCGGTCGCCTTGTGGTATTGGTAGTCCATGCCCCCGCCCGATGACCAGCCTCTGAATCGCACGACGACGTCCCGCGAGCACGTCTCGCGGATCAACCGTTCGTATTTCAAACAGCTCAGTTCGTTTCAGGCGACGCGGCGCTGGCTGATCATCGCTGCCGTTGCCATCGGCGCCGGCTGGTGTGCGTGGGGGGCGATCGACGTGCCCCGGCACTATTCGCCGGGACCCGTCGCCGCGGTGCACGCCAAGTGGGAAAATGACTGCGCGGCGTGCCACGTCCCGTTGTCGCCGATCAAAGACAACACCTGGCTCACCACGGCGGAAACCCGTCGGGAAGTCGATTCCAAGTGCGAGGCCTGCCACCGCGGCCCGGCCCACCACCCGCTGCAGGTTTCCGCGGAAGCCGGGTCGTGTGCCTCCTGCCATTCCGACCACCGCGGGCGCGCGAACGATCTCAATCGCGTGGCCGACCAGACCTGCACCGCCTGCCATGCGAACATCGCCGAGCATCGGATCGCCGTGGCGGGCGTCGCTCCCGCGACGGTCACGACGCCGATCACCCGGTTCGACGACGACCACCATCCCGCCTTCGCATCACTTGCCTCCGATCCGGGCCGGGTGAAGTTTTCGCACGGGCGTCACATGCGGGCCGGGCTCACGTTCGGCCCCACCGCCCCCGCGACCGACCATGCAAAAACGCCCGTCACCCGCGGCACCGCGGAGGTCTGGACATACGGGATGCTCCCGGCGGCGGATCGCCAGCGGTACGCCCCGCCGGGAGGTCATGATGCCGACCCGATCCAACTCTCCTGCAACTCGTGCCACGAGTTCGCCCCCTCGCTGGCGGCCGGCGACATGCGGCTGGTGAGCGGACTCCTCACGGCATCGCCCCCGGGGGCCTATGCACTGCCGGTCGAGTTCGAACGGCACTGTGCCGCCTGCCACGTGCTGCCATACGAAGGCGGGTCCGTCGCCCAGGGGCGAACGCCAGCTGTGAACCAGGCTGCGGTGGCCGCCGCTCAGGTGGCTGCGACCGACACGTTCGTGCCGCACGGCCTTGATGCCGAAGCTCTGCGCCGTTTTCTGGAATCGACGTTCCTCGATCGGGCGACCGTCAACGACCCGCAACTGCTCGATCGACCGATCACACCGCTGGCTCCGTTGCCGGCAGCACCCGCCGCCGCACCGGCGGCGGAAACGCTTCGCACCGCGATCATCGAACGGGTCGCGATGGCGCAGACCTTTGCCCGGGGCACGTGCGAGAAGTGCCATGATGTCGAAGCCGCCGCCCTGGCGGCCGACCGCAGTCTCCTCGGCCCGGCCGCGGCGGTGCTGAATGCCGGCTGGTTTCGCGTGCCACCGACGCGGGTTCCCGAGATCTGGTTCGCGAAGGCGAAATTCAATCACCAGCCCCATCGCGGGTATGACTGCCGGCTCTGCCATGCCGCAGCGTATCCCGACGACGTGGCCACAGGTCTGACCGCCGGCTCTCCGCTCGACAACGACGTCGTGATGATCGCGGGCCGCGAATCTTGCACCGAATGCCATGCGCCGTCGCGGTATGATGCGGCCACGAAAAAAATGGTCGGCGGCGTCCGATTCGACTGCGTCGAGTGTCACGGCTATCACGGGCTCGGGCCCCACGGCACGCCCTGACGGAAGGGAATGCATGGGCGGCAGCCGTCGGACAGTCGTCGTGGTGATCGTCGCGGCCCTCGCGGTGCTGATGCTCCGCGGCCTGTTGAGTTGCCGCAGGCAAGAGCCACCGGACTCGTCGGCGGGGGCCGCCCGCAACGTCGCCCCGCCGCGCGACGTGCTCGGCGCCGGCAGCTGCTCGTCGTCCGGCTGTCACGCTGCGGCCGTCGAGGGGCATGCGGCGTGGGAGAGCGCCTACACCGTCTGGGCGTCCCGTGACCGACACATGCGGGCCTACGAGGTGCTTCACCAGCCCCTTGCGCGGCGGATCGTGGCGGCGCTCGCGGCCCGTGATCCCGCGCGGCCCCACCCGCCGGCCCATGAAAACCAAGCCTGCCTGGGCTGCCATGCAACCGAGCGGCGTGCGGCCGCAGCCGACGGAGTGAGCTGCGAGTCGTGCCATGGTCCGGCCGGTGACTGGCTCGTCGCCCACACGCTGCCCGGCTGGAAGACGAAGGGCAATACGCTCGGCATGGTCGACCTTGCCGACCCGTTCGCCTGCGCCAATCAATGCGGGCAGTGTCACGTCGGCGGCCCGCCAGGACCCGATGGCGCGCTGCACGAGGTGAGCCACGACCTGATCGCGGCCGGCCATCCCCGCCTGACCTTCGAACTGCGGAGTTTCAAGGCCGCGGAGCCGCCGCACTGGCGCGACCGCTTCACGGCAGCGGCCGGCGCACCCGGCCCGCTCGACGAATGGGCGTTGGGCCGGCTCGGCGGGCTCGAGGCGTATCTCGCGCAGGTGGCCACGCAGTCGGCGGCCGCGGAGCAGGGGCCGGTCGAAGCCCGCCTCAGCGGCGCTGCCGGCGTGTGGCCCGAGTTCACGGCCTTCGATTGTTATGGCTGCCACCGGCCCGCCGTGGCGCCGCTCGACCGCGGGCTCGTGGCATTCGTGTCCCCCGCCGGCAAACATCTGGGCAGCCCACGACTCGACCCGATGACCTGGTCGCTCTTGAACGTAATCCTGCCAGAGGACGCCGCCCAAACGCTCCTCGCATTCCGCGGCGACACGGAAGCGAACTGGTGGCGTCCCCCCTCGCAAGCATCGATCGAGGACTGCCGCCGGGCGATCGAGCACGCGCGGCCGGGCATCGCCGGCAGTCTCACGGCGCTGCCGGCCGCCGCGCTGGCCCGCGAAGTGGTCGCCGGCACCGATGCCGCGAATTGGGACGAGGCCGTCTCGGCCCTCAGGGCCCTCACGGCCCTCGTCGATCAGCTGGCGACGACGAGGGACGTGTCCGCCGCGCGAACGCAGCTCGAGACGCTCCGAGGACTGCTCGAGTTTGAGGAGGGGGAACTGGGCGGCCGGCGGGTGCGGTTCGACAGCCCGCAGGGCTACGACGCCGCCCGTGTGCAGGCGGAACTCCAGGCCCTCGCCGAGTCGCTCGAACAGTAGGACGGAGTTCAATCCTGTTCGGTACGGCTTTGGCTCAGCCTCTCGCTGGGCATCCACTCGCCCAACCGGCACGGGACTGCCAATGCCCTCTCGCTGGACGTTCGCTACGGCCCTCCTGGCGATCCTGTTCGGCACGGTACGTGCTCACACCCTCGCCCTTTGGGAGAGGGCAGGGTGAGGGTGCCTTCGTATTCTGCGATCTTGATGGAGGACAGGCTTCAGCCTGTCATGCCTCAACGCGCCCAATCCGGCTCGGGGTTACCCCGTGCCGTCTCGCCGGACGTTCGCTGCGGCCCTCCAGGCCTCCACTCACTCGGATGTGCCTGCGCTGCGCCATCCATGGCTTCGCTGGTCACATACGCCGGCTCAACGGCAGGGGTAACCCCTCGCCTCCCCCTCTCGAATGAGCCTGGCTCGTCGGCCACCGTCTGCGCAGCAGCGAACCCCACGGATCAATACAACCGTGGCTACGCCATCGCGGATTACTTCCGTGATCTGATGAAGGCCTCGAGTTCTTTGAGACTGGCGAGGCCGATGAGGGAGTACCACACCATCTGGTACATCGCCCGGTTCGGCTTCTCCCCGGTGTAGATCAGGATCAGCATGCAGACGATCATGGCGCAGTACGCCTGGATCTCCACGCAGATCAGCCGCACGGGGTGGTCGGGACGCGTACGGTGCCGCGTCTTCCAGCCCAGTTCGACGACCTCGTCGCTGATCACACCTGCGGCATGATCGGCTGCCGTGAGCTCGTTGGCCTGTGTGACCGTGGCCGCGATCTTGTCTCGCACCCTGCAGACATAGCTGCTGCCCTTGGCATGAATCACGTTCCAGAGCCCGAACTTGGTGTATCCCCGATCGACCACGTAGCAGCGATCGGCCTCGACCGTCCGCTCCAGAACCGCCCGCTCGTCGGCCTCGCCCTTGGTGTTGGCCGGCGTGGCGTCCATCCGCACGGGCTTGCCGCTGAGCACTTCGAAGTGCGTGTGCAGCCGGTAGGCCGAGAGATGCTTGCCGTCGGCCTTGGGCGTCCACGAAAGCTCCGCCACACGCTTGACCGTCTCGATGACGGTGCCATCCACGGCGGTGATCCGCTGTCCGACCGCATCGAACCGATGGTTCGGCCTGCTCCGGATCGTATGGCCGAGTTCCACCGCGATCTCCTTGAGCGGCGCAGGGTCGAAGATCGCCACCG